>CAZRFP010000178.1:0-8484 GCA_964599535.1 uncultured Planctomycetaceae bacterium | reverse complement strand
CCTGAACGTCCGCGCGGCCCCCGCCGCGCGCTCCGTCGAAAGTGCGGTGTCGCTTTGAGCCGTCGAGCCAACGTGCTCGACGCCGTAAACGCATCCGCGTATTCCAACGCCCCCGCGTCGACAGGTCAAGAGATTCGTGGACTGTTGTTGTAATCCATGCCGCAATTCACAGGCCCGGCTTCGCGCCGTTCGCTTTTATGCGGCGAACGCCCGAGTGCGGCGACCCACCGCCTATCACCACTGCGCCTCTTCAAACGCGCCGCGACGAGAGACCGGCTTGGCGGGAAGTGTCTTCAGGATCGCGCCGGCCAGTGCGAGGTCAGACTGCGTCGTAATCTTGATGTTTCGCGCGTCGCCGTCGATGGCCGTCACTTCGAAACCGGCCGCTCGCATCACCTGGGCGTCGTCGGTCGGGAACGCACCGGGTGGAATCTCCCCCGCCGCGATGTCACCGGACGAGAGCTTCCCATAGGCCTCCACGATCATCTTCCGTCGAAAGACCTGCGGCGTCTGGGCGAGAAAAAGCCCGTCGCGCGGAACCGTCTCGCCCATCAGCCGATCGTCGCCGATACGCTTGATGGTCGCGGTGACCGGCGTAACGGGCACGGCCGAACCGAAGCGGGCCGCGGCCTCGAAGATCGCGTCAATCCACTGTTCGGCAAGGCAGACGCGAACGGCGTCGTGAACCGCAACGAATTCCGCGTCTTCCGACACACAAGCCAGACCGTTTGCGACCGATTCGTGCCGCTGGGCGCCGCCCTCGACGAGTTGAATGCCCATGAAGCCGAGGTTTGCTCCGTATTGCGATTTCATCGTGTCCGAGTCGTCTTTCGACACCACGAGGATCGTCTGGCACACATCTTCTCGATTGCAAAAAAGCTGCAGCGCCTTGAGAAAGACGGGTTGCTCGCCGATCTTCGCGAAGACCTTGTTTTCTTTGTCGCCGAATCGCTCGCCCTTGCCGGCCGCGACGACGATCACGCTGAATTTGGCCATGAGTGATGCTCCCGGAGTGCGTTCCCGCCGCCCCATTGACGGTCATTACACCTTCCGCAGCGGCGTGAAGCAAGCGCGGATCGACCGGCGAGCACGGTTCGATGCATTCGGACGGCGCGCCCGCGCTTCGGCCTGCTACTCCGCTTAGAATCTCCGGCACATGCTCAAGTCGGAAAACAACCTGATCGCATGGATCTCCGAGCGATTCGCTCTGCCGCCGGATGCCGACGATTCCCTCATGATCGGCATTGGCGACGACATGGCGATGATCCGTTCCAATCGCGAAGGGCTGCTCATTGCATCGGACATGCTCATGGACGGCGTCGACTTCGACGTGGCGGTCCACGCGCCGCAGCGCATCGGTCGCAAGGCGTTGGCGGTAAACCTCTCCGACTGCGCCGCGATGGCGGTTCGCCCGCGATATGCGCTGATAAGCCTTGCGCTGCCAGGCGACTGGTCGATGGAGCAGGCCCAAGGGCTGTATCTCGGCATGGAGGCGTTGGCCCGGCGATATGACGTGCGCCTGATCGGCGGCGATACCAACAGTTGGATGAAATCGCTGGTCATCGATGTGACGGTGCTCGCGGAGCCGTGGGCGAGCGTTCGGCCCATAACGCGCAACGGCGCGCGGCCCGGCGATCATATCTGCGTCAGCGGTCCGCTCGGCGGCAGCCTTGCGGGGCATCATCTGGATTTCGAACCGCGCGTACTGGAAGCAAAGCAGCTTGCGGAGTCCTATGGCGAACGCCTGCACGCGATGATGGACATCAGCGACGGGCTTTCGATCGATGCAATGCGCATGAGCAAGGCGTCGGGCATCGGCATCGAGCTTTTCGAGGAATCGCTGGAGCAAGCAGCCTCGACCGCCGCCCGGCAGGCCGCCGCGCATGATGGGCGATCGGTGCTGGACCATGTGCTTCATGACGGCGAAGACTTCGAGCTGCTGTTCACGATTGATTCGGCGCGCGCCGGGGTTTCCTGCGACCATGCCTCGCAACGCATCATTGGCCGCGCCGTGGACGAACGGGGAGTCTGGCTGTTGAATCGTGAAGGAAAGCGCGTTCCGGTTCAGCCGCTAGGATGGCAGCACTTTACATGACGCGATCGCTCGAAAACACGCCTGATATGACCACCGCGCCGCCATTCGCTTCCGCGGATGCGTTCGTCGCGCGGCACACGACGGCCAGCGTGGCCGAGACGATCGCGCTCGGCCGACGGATCGGCGAACAGATTTCTCAAGGTGATGTCCTGGCGCTCGTCGGCCGGCTCGGCGCGGGCAAGACGCACCTGGCCAAGGGCATCGCCATCGGGCTGGGTGTCGTGGATGAGCGCGGCGTGAACAGTCCGACGTTTGTCCTCGTCAACGAATACGACGGCCGGCTGCCGATCCACCATATCGACGCGTATCGTTTATCATCTGCCGACGAGTTGGCCGCACTGGGTTTTGAAGAAATGCTCGCGGATCCGTGCGTGGTCCTGATCGAATGGGCCGACCGCGTGGTTTCCGCCGTTCCGCCGCGCGCGTGGTGGATCACGATCGAAACGCCCGACGAGTCGCAGGATGAATCGACGCGCGTTTTTACGTTTCGCACGCACGACGCGGGCGTAGCGGTACGCATCGCCGCCGCGTTGTCGCCGCCTACGGCTTGACCGCCGCCCGCCGCGAAACCAAACTCCGGCGATGCACGACCATCGCAGACGAACTGAGTCAACCATGCCACGACATGCATCCCGAGCCGACGGCCGCAAGCACGACGAGCTGCGCCCCATCAAGATCACGCGAGGCTACACGCAGTCTCCCGCAGGCTCGGTGCTCATCGAGACCGGCGCGACGCGCGTGCTTTGCACCGCCAGCATCGACGACAAACTGCCGGATTGGCGGCGAGAGTCCGGCCTCGGTTGGGTCACGGCCGAATACGATATGCTCCCCGCCGCGACACACTCGCGTCGGCAGCGCAATCGCGGCGGCAAGATCGACGGCCGCACGCAGGAGATTCAGCGACTGATCGGCAGATCGCTTCGCGCCGTCGTCGACATGGCCCGGCTCGGTCCGCGAGCCATTCTGATCGACTGCGACGTGCTGCAGGCCGACGGCGGCACGCGAACCGCGAGCATCACCGGCGCGTATATCGCCCTCGTGGACGCCGTTCGTACGCTGCTGGCGCAGCGCCTCATCACCGAGACTCCGATCACCGACTCCGTCGCGGCCGTCAGCGTCGGGCTGGTCGATGGCCGCGTCCTGCTCGATCTCTGTTATGAAGAGGACAAGCGGGCCGATGTCGATTTCAATGTCGTACTGACCGGGCGCGGCAGGTTCGTCGAGGTGCAGGGCGCGGCCGAAGCGGGCACATTTACGCGACCGCAGATGAATATGATCCTGAGGACGGCGGACAAAGGCCTCAAGGCGCTGCACGCCCATCAGAAGAAGGCCCTTTCCGCGAAGCGAAGATCGTGAGCACTCGATGACACTCCAATCACTTTCATGGCTTGGGTTCCGTGGTTTCTCGACGGCCGCCTTGTGTTTCTGCGTGGTGGCGGCGGCGTGCGATCCCGACGGCGGCTCGCGCGGCACAACGGGCGGGGGCGGCGGCGGCATGGCACAGGTGTTCGGCCGCTCGTCCGGCGCGAAGGAGACATGGACGATCGAATGCGCGGCCTTCGACGGCGCGACGCGCCGGGAGACGGCCGATCGTCTTGCGGCGGCGCTGAAGCGCTCCGCCCGCATCAACGCCGATCGCGTGCGCGTGCAACACGACGAAACACACAGCCGCATCTTCTACGGCGAATACGTGCTGCGCTATCGAGAAGCCAAGGCCGACGGCCCGGACAAGTCGCGCGGAGATCTGGTCATCGAGCTGAGCGAAGAAATCAAGCGCGATCATCGCTACATCCGCGAACTGGCGCTGGGTGACCAATTTCCATTCTTCACGTCACGGCCGATCCCGATGCCGGTGCCGTTCAAGGGCAATCCTGCGTGGGACTTGAGCAGTGCATCCGGCGTCTATACGCTTCATGTCGGCGTCACGTTCCCCACGCGCGATATGCACGATTACAAGCAGGCGGCACACCTGTGGGTGGAAGACCTGCGCAAGCGCGGCTACGAGGCGTATTACTATTTCGATCCGGATCGCGCCACCGCGTCGATCTGCGTCGGCACTTTTGGAGAAGACGCATTCGTGCTCGATGCCGCCGGGCGCAAGGGATACAGTGCCAAAGTAAAAGCACTGCAGGCCCGCGAGGAATTTCGATACAACCTCGAGAACGGCCACATCGTATACAATCGGGCGATCAATCAGGAGACCAATCGCAGCGAGCGCATTCCCAATCTGTCGTTCCTCGCACGGATACCCAAGCGCGAGGACATCAAGCCCCGATGACGCCCCCGCGCGAAACGCGAATCCTCATCGCCACGGGCAACCCCGCGAAGGCCCGCGAGATCGAAGCCGTCCTTCGCGAGGCCGCCGCCGGCGCGCCGCCCGTCGCATGGATGACGTTGCGCGATTTTCCGGGCATCCCCGAGCCACATGAAGACGGTGAATCCTTCGCTGAGAATGCCGCACTGAAGGCACGATACTATTCGAAGATCGCAGGCCTCTGGACACTGGCCGACGACTCAGGCCTCGAAGTGGACGCGCTCGGCGGCCGGCCGGGCGTCTATTCCGCGCGCTTCGCGGAGGATGTCGCCGACGGCGCTTCGCGAGACATTCGCGATGCCGCGAATAATCGTAAGCTGATCCAACTGCTGAGCGGCATACCGCTCGAACGGCGCGCCGCGCGGTTTCGATGTGCCCTGGCGCTGGCCGACGGCGATCAAATCCTCGCCGAGGCCCAGGGCGCAATCGAAGGCGTGATCATCGACGCGCGGCGCGGCGCGGGGGGATTCGGATACGATCCACACTTTCTGGTGCCGAGCATCGGCAAGACGACGGCCGAGCTCGACGCGGACCACAAAAACGCCATCAGCCATCGCGGGCAGGCGCTCCGCGAGATGTGCGGCCGATTGCATGAATTGCTCAGCAGGACGTAAAGGCCGATTGAGTGGGCGCGCGAGAGCATTTTTGCACGCAATCCGCACGCGCCACCGCTAAAGCGCGGCGCGCATGATCAACATCGCGCCGGCCGTCGCCCCCGTCGCCGGAAACGCCACGGAGATCATCGCCAGCGCCCGCCCCAGACTTTCGCGGCGGCGACCGACATATTCACTGATGAAGATAACGAGAACCATCAGGCCGAACTTAAACGCGACGACGCCGGGCAGGTCGAATCGGTCAATCACAAAGGCCGCCAGCACGTTGGCCTCGTATCCACCCAGATGCAGCACGACCCATGTCAACAGCAGATCGAGCGCCGAGGCAAAAACCAGCCACGTGTAACATTCCGGATACAGAACGGCCTGCGAAAGATAATCACCGCGATCAGTATGTTCACGTTCGGCCATGATGGTTATTCTATTCACGCGGAAAGTGGCCGGACAAGTCAGCCCATGAGGATTTGGCGAAGTATGGACCTTTGCGACGGCGTATCTCCCATTCAGGCGGAAGATGTAGACCGCGTCGTCGACGTGTTCGAAGCGGCGGTACGCGGCACGCATGATTTCGTCGCCGAGGCCGACATCGCGAGGTTTCTGCCGCTCGTGCGCGAAGCCGTGCTCGCGCGACTGGACACGGACTGCGTGCGCGATCGCGGCGGTCGAGTCGTCGGATTTGTCGGCGTGGCCGACGGAAACATCGCCATGCTCTTCGTCGATCCGGAGTGCCACGGTCTCGGCATCGGCCGCCGGCTGGTTCGCCACGCGCTCGATGTCCGCCGCGCCACAACCGTCGATGTTTACGAGCAGAACGCACAGGCCGTCCGGTTCTATCTGGAGCTGGGTTTCAAAGTGGTCGGCCGCTCGGAGCAGAACTCGCTCGGCATGCCCTATCCGCTTCTTCACCTGCAAACGGCCGGCAGCGCTCCGCGCGTATAAGTTGCCAGGGCGCGAATGGGTTTGAGGCCGGCAGCCACGCCGACATGCGCAAGATTTGCGCTCCGGCTCGACAAGTTCGATGCCGCGTTCACGCGCAAAAATCGCCGACGAGACGAAGCTCGGCGTTACGGATCGAATTCCAGTGCCCTCTGCCAATTTGTACCGCGAAAATAAGCTTGTTTTACGTAGAAAGTTGTCTTGTGAAATCTGGAATCACAGCGGCGATCTCGGTACACTATCGGCGTACGGACGTTCTGTTCCGGAAACCTCATTTCTCAAGAGGAGTTTCTATGAAGATCAAGAGAGCGATGCGTTCATGTTTGCCGGCTGCCGCGCTGGTTGTCTTCACGATGACACCAGCAAGCTGGGGGTCCACCATCTTCGTCAACGCCGGCGCGACCGGCGCCAACGACGGCACCAGCTGGGCCGATGCCCATACCAGCCTGCAAACGGCCATTGCAAATGCAGCCGGTTCCGGCGGAAGCATCACGGCGATCTGGGTCGCCGCGGGCACTTATGCCCCGGCCGGACCGGGCGGACCCGCAACCGCGAGCTTCCCGCTGGTCAACGGCGTGGCACTGCTGGGCGGCTTCGCAGGCGATGAAGACCCCGGGGCGTTCGACATCAACGACCGAGACTTCGACGCGAATACGACAATCCTCACCGGCGATCTCAACGGCAATGACGGCCCGGGCTTCACCAACATCGCCGACAACGTCTATCACGTCGTCAACGCTATCGGCAACAATGCGACGGCCATTATCGACGGCTTCACCATCACCGGCGGCAACGCCCGAACCGGCACCAACCCCGAGCGATTCGGCGGCGGAATCGTCATGCGCGGCACAAACAGTCCCACCGTGCGCCGCTGCGTCTTCATTCGAAACCGCGGCGAGTTTGGCGGCGGCATCTTCAGCGACAGCAACAACGGGCCGATCATCACCGATTGTACATTCGTAGACAACCTCGGCGCGCAGCAGGGCGGCGGCATTTACTGCCAGTCCACCGGCACCGCGGCACAAATCATGCGATGCGCCTTCTTCGGAAACTCGTCTCCGAATGGCGGCGGTCTGTACGCGCGCTCCAATATGCTCGTGACCGATTCCGTCTTCTCGGGCAACAGCGCCATCGATGGCGGAGGACTCTATACGATCGCCGTCGCAGGCGGATTCACCATGACCAACTGCTCCTTCACCGCCAACACGGCCGAAAGGGGCGGCGCGATTCACAATACCTTCGGCGGACCGGTCAACACGCCGAAGTTCAACAATTGCATCGTCTGGGGCAATACGGCCACGGTTGATGGCAACGAGATGTTCCGCTTCAGCAGCACGCCGACCATGCGACACTGCAACGTCAAAGACAGCGGCGGCAGCGGCGGCGGCTGGGTTGCAGCTCTCGGCGTCGACGGCGGCGGCAACATCGACGCCGATCCTCAATTCGTCGATGCCGATGGCGCTGATAACGTGGCCGGCACGGCCGATGATAATCTCCGCCTGACCGTCACATCGCCCTGCATCGACGCAGGCGACAACGCCGCCACGATCGCGGCCGGTTCGACACTCGATCGCGACGGCGGAAATCGATTCTTCGACATGCCCACGACGGCCGACACCGGCGCCGGCACGGCGCCGATCGTCGACATCGGCGCCTATGAAACCGTCGTGCTCGATTCCGACGGCGACGGCATCACCGACGCCGACGAGATCAACATTTACGGCACGGATCCGTTCAACCCCGATACCGATGGCGACGGACTGTCGGATTACGATGAAATCTTCGTATATTTCACCGATCCGCTCGATCCCGATACCGACGGCGACGGGCTGCTCGACGGCGTCGAGGTGGATATCGCGATGGGCGGCGGCTGCCCCGATCCGCTGAATGCCGACTCCGACGGCGACTCATTGTCCGACGGCGATGAAATCGCCCTTGGCACCGACCCGTGCAACCCCGACACCGATGGCGACGGTATTCCCGACGACATCGACGACCAGCCCCTCACGCCGGGCGTCTCGGGCGGTCTCGTCGAGACCTGGACGCGCGATGCGGCCGATGAAATCCTCGCGCTGAACCTCAGCCTCTTCAACGGACCGAACAACAACGCCAACAACGGCCGGCGAACGGCGCTCTCCAACCGGGCCAACGCCGCGGCCAACGCCATCGCCGCCGGCGACTATGCGACGGCCATCGCGGAACTGACGAGCCTGCTAGAGAAAGTCGACGGCGTCTTCCCGCCGCCGGACTGGGTTCACAACACGCCGGAGCGCGCGGCCCTCGCGGCGGAGATCGAGTTCCTGATTCTGCTGATTGAGTGGCTGTAAAACAACGCGGCAGCGGACAAGCGTGACAAATCAAGCCACCGGGTGTCAGGTCAACGGCCTGATGCCCGGTGGCTTATTGATTACGATCTTACATTTGATTCGGCGTCGGCTTCAGATCAATGCGGACACCTGTCAGACGCCTGCCAAACGCCTGCATCAAGCCGCCAACAGAGTAGTTTTTAGGGCGCAAATGGGTCT
>CAZRFP010000177.1:0-8526 GCA_964599535.1 uncultured Planctomycetaceae bacterium | reverse complement strand
GTTCACGGTGACGCGGATGTCCTCGCCGGGGATGATGAAAATCTGGCCGGTGGAGGGCGGGGTGGCCCACCCCTTTGGGGTGGGGTCACGATGATCGATGCGCGGGAACGATCCATGAATGCCGCGCACGCCTTGCCCACCATATTTTGCTGATATACTGCACCACATGCCATCCCACTTGCGCCGCCACGACGAGCCCGGCCACTCGCATTACTGGACAATCTCCTGCTATCGCCGCCTCCAGTTCTTCCACGACGACGGAATGAAGCGCGTGGTCATCTCCGCGTTGCGGCAGCTCCAGCAGAACTGCGGAATCTGCCTGCTCGCCTACGTTATCATGCCCGAGCACGTACATATTCTGCTTTACCCGCATCGGCGAGGCGATGACATTCCGATCCCCATCTCGCAGTTGTTGCACGGGTTCAAGCAGCATGTTGGTTTTTATGGAAAGGAGCGGCTGCGCCAGATTTGGCGAATGCAGGGGTGCCTCTGGTCCGGCCCGCTGAACCGTTGGGCCCACGGAGAGTTCGACAAACAGGCCATCATGAACACGCGCGGCTACGATCGAAACATCTTCTCGCAAGGTGAGCTGCTCGAAAAAATCGACTATATTCACAAGAACCCGATCACGCGCGGCTTGGTAGACAGTGCGGCCGATTGGAAGTGGAGCAGCTATAGGTATTATGAGTTGGGTGATGCATCGGTCCTCGCCATGGACTGGGATGGGAAGTGGCCGATTGTGTGGTGAGATTCGGCGTAGATAGAATTCGCGCAGTGGATCAGCATCGCGCTGCATTCAAATCATCGTGACCCCACCCCAAAGGGGTGGGCCACCCGGCCGAGGGCAAACGCTCGGCGCTGAATATCTGTCTTTATCCGCACGACAACTACATCACGGTGAACGAAGCGAAGCTGCCGCGCGGCGGCTGAGAGTCAGTCCGGCTCGGAGACAAGGACGCGACCGTTTTGGCGTTTCGCCATTTCGACTTGTCGGCGTCTTAGCCGCCCACCGTCGCGCTCGCCGTCGCGCTCCACGGGCCGCCCGGCCGCACGGCAAAACAATGCGCGCGGATGTATGTGTTGCTGTGCCGTTGTGTTCGCCGATTCCCCATACAGCACGCTTCAATCCCCGTCACTGGGCTGCGTCGTCGGCGTTGCGCGGGGTGTGGACGGGCGGGCGCGGTTGGGCGGTGGATTGGAGGCGGGTGGGACCGCGCCACGGTTTGCTCCCGGCTGTGTCGTTGCTTGCGTATGGCTCGGCTGTGTCGTCGGCCGCGCATTGCCTGACCGCGGACGAGGCTGCGTGGTAGGGCGGGCGGCGGGTTGCTGGGCGGCAGATTTGCGGGGGGCCATGCGGCCTTTGTTGCGATTGATCTGCGCTGGCCCGGGCGGTTCCGGCGGATCGTCGGCCGGCGGCTTCGGACCGCCCGCGATGATCGGCTTGGGCGGCGGCGACTGCAGCACCTTGACGCGCATCCGGTGCGACCAGCCCGTCTCGAGGCGCATGTCCTTGATCTCGTTCGATTCGAGACCGGCCGATAGGTCCAGCTCGCGCGTGAGTTCGATGCTGATCAACTGCCCGCGCGTGATGTCGAATTCGATCTTTCCACGACAGGCCGAGTGATCGATCCGAAAATCCGTCGGCGGCTTAGAGGCCTGCCGGGCGCCGCGGGCGGCTGTCGGCCGAGATGCCGGCGCTGTTGCGACTTGTTGGGTCGCCAGCGCGCCGGCCGGTCGGGTGGTCGCGGCTTGAGTCGGTTGTGACGATGCGTTTGTGCCGAGGGGTTGTGAAGCGGGCACTTCGTCATCAACGGGGGGGGCATCGCGCACCTCTGGGATGAGCCGTGTCTCGCCGGTGACATCAATGACGGCGATGGAACGGCCTGCGACGTCGGTAACGGCGCTCAGGGTGAAACGATAGTCGAAGAATGTCTGCCCAAAGCTCTTGACGGTTTCACTCCGTGTGCGCGTCCAGCTATCGCCGACGTTGACCGGGCGATCCGGCATGAACAGCGGACCGAGATCGTCCATGAGCCGGGCCAGGTTTTGCTCGGTCAGCTCGCAGCGCTGCGCCGTGCGCGAGAGCCGCCTGCGAGTGGGCGGGCCGGACGACGGGTTGGGCTGGATGCGCCGATGGTCGGCCGCGCCGGTTCGCGGATCAAAATCAAACGTCACCGTCGCGCCGGGAATGCGCCCCAGTTCGCGCAGCTCCGCGCGAGGATAAAGATCGCGCAGCGAGTCGAATCGGATTTCGTCCTTCACGCCGTATTCACGGACTTCGTATCGATCGAACACCCATTGAAGCGTGACGCCACGCGCGCGCTCGGCGCGGTTTGGTCCGCCCGGCGCGGTCCGCAAGTGCGGGGGCGCGAGCGTCTGAACGATCGTCTGGCGATCATCGCAATGAGCCGTGAAGCTGAGCAGATTTTTCACGCCGCCACGGTCGACGTATCGGTTTTCGATGACGTAGAAGAGCGGCTTGTCAGGGGCGAATTTGAAGAACAGGCGGTGGGCGGATGGGTCGTGCGCATCGTCCGGCGGATCGTTCGGTCGTTCACTCGCGACGGGGCTGTCGGTGTGCGGTTCGCTCGGCCGGGCTTCGGGATCAGTGGTCTCGTCGCCGTCGTCACTTAACGTGGGGGAGTCCGAGGCATGAGATGCGCGAATGCCGGCGGTGGGGCCGGCGGACTGCAAACATGCCGTCGAAACGACGGGTGCGAAAACGCCGACGATCAACAACAGTCTGCGTGTTCGATCGAACATGGCCTCCCATTGGGGGGGGAAGTGCGCGCCGCGGCGCGCAGGGCGTCAGGCGCGGATTTCTTCGATCGTGACTTTGAGGTGATTCTGCCGGTGGCCCTTCTTGAGGCGATAGCCCTTGCGTCGCTTGAACTTGACGATGTCGAGCTTGGGGCCTTTCATCGCTGCGTCGAGCTTGCCGATGACGCTCGCGCCATCGACAAGTGGCGTGCCGATCCGGCTTTCCGCGCCGTTGCCGACCATCAGTACGCGATCAAACGGGACGGTGGTCTCGCCCTCGGGCAGGTCGCGCGTTTCGATATAAATGGTTTCGCCCTTTTCGACGCGGTATTGCTTTCCGCCGTCTTCAACGATTGCATACATGACGGGTAAGTCTCCTGATCCTCGGCGCTGATACACAACGACCGGCGGGCTGAAATCGCCGATGGCGACGGTGCCCGCTCGGCAGCCCGGCGATTATCGACGATTTGGCCTTGCGATGCAAGCCGTTCTTCCCATCGGGTTTTCCCGGATGAATTGCGCGGCCGATCGGCTTGGACATTTTTGCCCCGTGTCACTATGATCCGCGTTGAAAGCTGGTTTTCACCATGGATAAAGGATTGTCACTCTGCAAGCGCTCATAGACCCCGCCAAGACTCTTACACATCCGGACCCGCACGCTCAAGCCGAAACGACTCACGATTCTGCTCAAAGCCTCACGACGACCGGACATGCCACACCCGATTCAGGAATCTCGGAGCCGGGTGCATCACCATTTGCCCCGGAGTCCAAGCTTTCCCGGTCGGTCTGGATCGCCAATTTCATCACCATCGTTCTGCCCTTTGCCGGATTGATCGCCGCGGGCTGGCTTTTCTGGGGGCGGGGTTTTAGCTGGGTGGAGTTGTGCCTTTTGCTTGGGATGTATGTCGTGACCGGCCTCGGCATTACCGTCGGCTATCACCGATTGTTCACGCATCGGGCATTCCAGACGGTCAGACCGATCAAGTTCATCCTCGGCGTGATGGGGTCGATGGCCGTTCAGGGGCCGGTCGTCGAATGGGTCGCCGTGCATCGGCGGCATCACCAGCATAGCGACGAAGCAGGCGATCCGCATTCGCCACATCTTCATGGCGAGGGGTTACGCGGCCTGTTCAAGGGCCTGTTTCACGCGCACATGGGCTGGCTTTTCCGTGCGAACCTGCCGGATGTGACGAAATATGCCCGCGATCTGCTGCAGGACGGCATGATGCGGAAGATCAACGCGACGTTTCCGGCATGGGTGTTTGTCGGTCTGCTCATTCCGACGATCATCGGCGGGCTGTGGACACTGTCATGGACCGGTGCACTGCTTGGTTTTATCTGGGGCGGACTGGTGCGCGTCTTTCTGATCCATCACGTGACGTGGAGCATCAACTCGGTGTGTCACCTGTGGGGCACGCAGCCGTTTGATGGCGGCGATGAGAGCCGAAACAATCCCGTCTTCGGCATTCTCGCGTGGGGCGAGGGCTGGCATAACAACCATCATGCCTTTCCGACGTCGGCCCGGCACGGACTGCGCTGGTGGGAAATTGACCTCAGCTATCTTGTGATCCGAGCGCTGGCGGCCATGCGACTGGCCTGGAATGTGCGCGTGCCATCGACCGATGCGATACGCCTGAAGCGCAATCGACGGTAATCCGAGCCACAATTAGAGACGCGTCTGTCAGGAAACGCGCCGCTCCCCGCGGCGTTGCAAACGCACTCGTTGACCGCGCTCCGTACGTTTGGCTGAGCAGCGATGCCGCAGGCTTACAGCAGCGACCTCAGCGTTCTGCAAACATGATCCACATCCGCTTCCGATAATCGCCCATGAAACGGCAGAGCGATCGTTCGCGCCGCGACGCGCTCGCAGACCGGGAAGTCGCCCTCCTGATAGCCGAATTCATCGCGATAGAACTTCTGCAGGTGGATCGGCGCGAAGTAGTTTGAACAGCCGATGCCGCGCTCGCGCAGCTTCGAGATCATGCCCGCACGATCGGCTTCGGTGTAGTCGTCGCTGAGCTTCACCACATAAACAAACCAACTGATCTCGCAGTCGACGGGTATCTTCTGAACCGACAATCGCGTTTCATCCTTCAGACGTTCATGATACCAGGCCGCCGCTCGCGCTCGTTTCGATAGAATCTCATCGATGCGCGACATCTGCACCGCGCCGATTGCGCAGGCCACGTCGCTCAGCCGATAGTTGTAGCCCAGCCGTTCGTGCGAGAGCCAGCCCATGCCCGTGTCGCGCCCCTGATTGCGCATGGAACGGCAAAGGCGGTCGATCTCGTCGTCGTTGGTTGTGATCATCCCACCTTCGCCCGTGGTGATCTGCTTGTTGGGGTAAAATCCGAACACGCCGGCATCACCGAAGCCGCCGAGCCGCCGGCCCTTATAGCGCGCCCCCAGCGCTTCGCAGGAATCTTCGATTATTCGCAAGCCATGCTTTTTCGCGATGCGCGTGATTTCGTCCAGGTCCGGCGCGACGCCGAACACATCAACGGGGATGATCGCCTTCGTTCGCGGCGTGACCGCTGGTTCAATCAGCCGCGCGTCGATGTTCCACGTTTCCGGATCGATATCAACCAACACCGGTCGTGCGCCCTCGAACATGACGCAGTTCGTCGAGGCCACGAATGAGAAGGGCGTGCTGATGACTTCGTCGCTGCGGCCGATGCCCAGTGCCCGTACCAGCAAGTGCAGACCGCACGTTCCGCTCGAAACGGCCACTGCATGACGCACGCCGACATATCGAGCCACAGCCTGCTCAAATTCTTCAACTTTTGGCCCGAGTGAAAGCCGGCCGGACCTGAGCACCTCCGCGACGGCGTCGATTTCGGCCTGTGTGATGTCGGGGGACGAAAGATCTATCTGCATATTCCGCCTCTTAAATCGCGACGTGCGTCGCGTGCCTTCGAGAGTCTTACGCCGAATCGAACCGCTGTTGTTCGATCGGGTCTGTACCGGGGCCGCATTTATACTCGACCGGCCCCGGCTTCCGCGATGGGGTCGATTTTGTCTTGACACTCCCGGGGCAGACACAATAATCGTGCGTTTTGAGGAGTCCACGTCGTCGGCTTGAAGCAGATGGGGTCGATGGCTAGACTACCCGGCCTACGGCGATGTGTTGCTGTCGCCGTAATTTATTTGCCCGACATCGTGAAAGAAATCACGAAGTTGGCGGGGCCTCTGTGCAGCCCCGGTTTTTCGATTCAAAAGATGACCACCCCTCACGAGCCGCATGACAATTCCGGCGACGGTCTGGGCTACTCACCTGTCAGTCCTGGCGCGCCCGCAATGCCCGCTGATCCGAGCGCCAAGTCGCTCGTCGGCAAGTTGTTTATTGTGCCAGCGCTGGTTGTTTGCCTGATGCTCGGCGCGGCCGTGGTCGTCGTCATGTTCGGCGCCTCCAGCATGGATAAGCCCGCCACTGTCGATGAGCTGTTTGCCGCCATCGAACGCGACAGCGGCCAGCGTCAGGCCGGCATGCTGCTGCCTTCGGCCAAGGAATCGTGGCAGGCGGCGCAGGAACTTGCCTATCGCTTCGAACGCCGGGATGAGGCGTTCTTCAAGACGGAAGAAGATATCAACAACGCGGCGTTGCGCATGATCGCACTGTTGCGCGCCCCGGCGCTTCGACCGCGCACCGACATCGACGACGCCGAAGCGCAGCAGGGCCGCGTTCGACTGCACTTCATGATGATCGCACTGGCGCGGCTGCATTCGCCGCTGGCCGTCGAACCGATGATTGAGTTTCTGGGCAATGAGCATCCGACAACGCGGCGCGTGGCACTGCAATGCCTGGCCGAGATGGGCGCGATGCCCGAGGCGCGCTCCGCGCTTTCGAATGTATACCGAGCGCTCGATGATCGCGATGTGTCCGTTCGCATGGTTGCTTGTTTGACGGTCGCTTCGATTGCGCGGCCGGGCGATGCGACGGCGATTCGCGAGGTCTCGCGTCTGCTTGATGGCGATCGCGAAGTGCAGTGGAATGCGGCGGCGGCGCTGGCGCGCATGGGCAGCGATCGCGGACGGCTCGTTCTGATGAATATGCTGGATCGTGATTTCTGGCGAGATCTGGAACTGGATTACGAAGAGCAGGGCGTTCGCGTCGTACGCAGGCTGACCGATGTCGAGGTCAGCGGCCGCCTCTGTGCGGCGCTGTCGTCGGCGCAATATCTGAGCGATGCCGAACTGCGGTCGATGATCAAAAAGCTGCGCGACGCGGATGCGTCGATAGAAGTGCGTGAGGCCGCTCGACGAGCGCTGGATCGTCAGGTCGAATCAGGTGCGTCTGCACGTCGGCTTGACGGTTCGTCATCGGCGGTCAAGTTCGCAATGGGCGAGGTGGGTTGATGGCGACGAAGGAACTCGTAACCAAAGTCTGGATCGCGCCGGGCTGCATTGTCTGTGATGCCTGCGAGACCACCGCGCCCGATGTCTTCGAGGTTCAGCACGAAAACAACACGTGCATCATTCGCCCGGCCGCGCTCGAGGCCGAGTTCACCAAGCCGCGCAGCGAGGCGATCGTCCAATCCGCCGAAGAGTGCCCGGTTGATGTGATCAAGTTTGAGACGGTCTCCGTGGAAGTCGCGGACGACGCGCCCGCGGCGTCCCCGGCTGCGTCGTCTGAAAAGTCCGCCGACGGCGAAAAGGCGCCGGCCGCCGCTCACGCAAAGGAAGCACCCAAGAAGCCGGCCGCTCCGCCGAAGCCCAAGGTTGTCGATCCGGCCATTCAGGCACTGCTCGCGGCCACGACGGTTCGCGGCGGCTACGCGGTGATTGATGCCGGTCTGAAGGGCGCGCCCGATCCGGTAAAGCAGTTGTCGAAGCTCTCGCCCGACAAGCTGCCGCCCGACGCCCGTCATCAGAAGGTGATGGAGAAGTCGAAGCCCCAGAAGGAAGAAGAGCCGACGCGGCGTGACATGATGCTGGCTGCCGGCTGGGCGGCGATGGCCGTCGTCGGCGGCGGAAGCACGCTGGCGTTCGCGCGCTTCATGGCGCCGAACGTGCTCGAAGTGGCCGATCCGAAGGTTCGGTGCGGCTCGCTGGCGAAGTTCATCGCGATGGCGCCGGGCGACGTAACCGAAGATTACAAGCAGGAAAAGCCCAGCGGCTTTTGGATTGTGCGCGAGGAAGACCGCATCATCGCATTGTCGATCATCTGTACGCACCTGGGCTGTATTCCGACGTGGCTGCCGGCGGATCGGAAGTACAAGTGCCCGTGCCACGGCAGCGGCTTCAAGCCCAACGGCGTGAATTTCGAAGGCCCTGCTCCGCGCCCGCTGGAGCGATTCAAGATATACATGGACGGCGGCGAGGTCATCGTCGACCGTTCCAAGAAGTTTCTCGCAATGGGTCCGAACGATACGGCCCCGTGGAGCGATCCGGAGGCATACATTCCGGTGTAGTCGAGTTGTGTTTACGGTCGGCCGGCAGGGTGAATGTGACGCTTCTGTCGGTCTTTTTTCAGCGAGTCATGTGTCGGCATCGGGCGATGCCGACGGCGCTCGCGGATCATGAGGCGGCAATGACATACGGTCGTTTCATGGGCCGCATTGGACTTCGAGCATGAGTCTTTTCAACTCCGTCGGTGATTACGTCCGCGGGAGCCAGATATGGGGCTCTATCTTTCGACATGGCGTGCCGCGCGATCGGCGCACGCGCGCGATGGCGGTGCTCAGCAACGTCTTTCTGCACCTGCATCCGGTGGCCGTCCGCAAGAGCGGCATCCGCCTGTCCTTCACATGGTGCATGGGCGGACTG
>CAZRFP010000176.1:0-8568 GCA_964599535.1 uncultured Planctomycetaceae bacterium | reverse complement strand
GCGCGGTCGGCTTTTTCTGTCGATCGCGCTCCAGGCCTGGACGGGCGTTTCGTGCTTGCGAAGTCGTGACTAAGATACGCCTCCATGTCGACGGATTCATCTGCCAAATCCATGCTTCTGCCCTTTGCGGGCGCGGCGCGCGACGAAAGGTGTTCTTTTCCGAGAGTCGTCGCCCTCGCACTGCTCACGTTCGGATGCATGTTGCCCGTGACGATGCTCGTGCCGGCGTTGAAGGAACTTGTCGCCGATCGCTATGGAGCGTCGGCCTTCTGGACACACGGATTCATGTCCATCAACATGATCGGCGCGATCCTGGCCGGACCGATTATCGCCCTTCTCGCTGACGGGCGATTTCCGCGAAAGCGCATCGTCGCCATCGCCCTCGCCGCCGATGCCGCGTTCCTGTCGCTCATGGCCGTTGCGCCGAACCTGCCGCTGCTCTTTCTCTTTCGGTTCCTCGAAGGCGCGGCACACATACTCGCACTCAGCACGCTCATGGCCGTCGCCTCAGCCTGGAGCGATCCAGCGCGGCGCGGCCGGACGATGGGTATCGTCGGCGCACTGATGATGTTCGGAACCGCCTGCGGAACGCGCCTCGGCGGCATCGCCTGGACGCTCATGCCAAACTGGATATTCCACGCGGCCGGCATGATCGCCGCGATGCTTGCCCTGCTCACGCTTTTTGTCGTGGCCGAACCCATCCGCGACGCGGCCCACGGCCGGCAACGCATCGGGTTGATTCGCCTCATTCGCGAGCAGCCGCGCCTTGGCATTGCCTACGCCTACGCATTCATTGACCGCCTCTGCGTTGGCGTGGTCATTACGACGTTCGGACTGTTTCTCGCCGACATCCACAACCTCGACCCCGAGCGCCGAAGCATGATGCTCGTGCGTTTTCTGATTCCCTTCGCGGTGCTGGTCTTTCCGGCAGGTTGGCTTGCTGATCGGATCGGGCGCATCTGGCCTTTGGCGCTGGGGTCTATCGGCTTTGGCTTGGTGTTCGCAAGCTACGGTTTTGCACCGCACGAATGGCTCGGCATGCTGATGGTCGCCTCCGGCGTGCTCAGCGCCGTCATGTTCGCGCCGAATCTGACGATCTGCGCCGATCTCGCGCCGTCGCATCTGCGCGGCGCGGCGTTTACCGGATTCAACATCGCAGGTTCGCTGGGGTTTATCGTCGGCCCGCTGCTCGCCGGCGGATTGTTTACGATCGCGGCGCGTTATGATGCAGTGCTTTCGGCATATCAAACGACGTTTGTTTTCACCGGCGCGACGCAGGTGCTCTGCGCGCTGCTCACGCTGCCGGCGCTGCTGAGGCTCAAGAGATTGAGCATCACGCAATAGCGATGAAACCGCGGAAATCGAACAGAATTTGTTATCCGGAATGCGGGCACAGGCGCTTCATCAACCGGCAATCACGCGGCCAATCGCTTCCCGCACGCGCTCCCTTTCGAAAGGCTTTACGACATAGTCGGCCGCGCCGAGCGCCAGGGCTTCCATCTGTGGCTGGCGCTGATCGAGGGCGGAGATCACGACGACTTTCGCATGTGGATCTTTCGCTCGTATTTCGCGCAGCGCGTCCATGCCGCCCTTGATGGGCATCATCAGATCCATCGTGACAAGATCGGGCATGACTTCATCATATTTGCGGCAGGCGTCTTCGCCGTCGGCGGCCTCGCCAACAACAGCGCAGCCCATGTCCGTCAGGATTTCCTTGATCATCTGACGCATGTACGCCGCGTCATCGACTACCAGTACTCGAGTTGACACAAAACACTCCTAAAGATCATCAAGTCGACCACAACGTATAATTCCGTGTGCGACGGACCACTCTGACTTCACGGCAGCCTGTCAGTGCCTGCTGCCGAGGGCACACGCACATCCGTCCATGAGAATCGCTCATGTCCACGCCAAATGTGGGTCATCGCGCGACACGCTCAGTTCCGAAACCGGCCTGCGATAGACGCCCGGACACAGGCATTCCAGCCTCACATGGTCTCGTAGTTCGGGGATCGTCCTAATCGGATCGACATCGCCCACGAGCAGGCGGCCACCGGGCACCAGCGCGTTTGAGACATGCGTCAGAACCCTTTTCTTCATGTCCAGATCAAAATACATCAGCACGTTTCGAAGCAAGACCAGGTCAAACGGCGCTTCAGGCCAGGGATCACGCAAATTGTGATACTCGATTTGTACGAGCCGCTTGATCTCGTCGACCAATTCGTAGCCCTGCGCGCCTTTTCGAAACCACTTCTTCAATCGCTCCCTCGATACATGAGCGACGGCATAGTCGGTGTAAATACCGGTCCTGGCTTGATCCAGCGCGTTCTTGCTGATGTCGCTGGCAATGATCGTGATGTGCCAGGATTCAAAGTCGCAGAGTAACTCCCGGAGCAGAATCGCTGCGGTATAAGCCTCCGCGCCCGTGCTCCCCGCGGCACTCCAGATGCGGAGCGATCGATTGTGGCCTCCCTTCAGCACTGCGAGGGCTGGAATCATCTCTGAAATAAATAATCGCCACAGCCCGTCGTTTCGAAAGAAGTACGTCTCGTTCGTGGTTACCGCCGAAAGAAAGTGTGGCCGCTCTCGTTCGAAGTCCGACGTCGATTGAAGTATCTTGTAATAGGCATCGAAGGAGTCCAAATGCAGGGCGCGCAACCTCCTTCGAAGTCGATTACTCAGCAATCCCAGCTTGGAGTCGGCGAGATGAATGCCGGTCATTTCATAGACGATCGCCGCCAGTTTGCGAAACTCGTCGTTCGTGAGCTTGAGCATCCGCACGTCGAGTCTTTCGTTTCGGAGGCCTGCGCAGGTCGTGAGAGATTCGTCGGCCGCGCGCGCATCTCGATGAACACGGTCGTTGCGAGTGGGATTGAATGAAGCACGCATCGAGACCGTCTCACTTGAAACTCATCAACGACGTCACGCCGATGAGACAATCCGCCGCGCCGGCTCTGACTCCAAGCGGCGCCAAGTCGACACCTGCCGGGCTTGCGCTTGCAAGCACGTTTGCTTGCGATGAACTCGGATTTGCGCAATGCCGAAGCGCAAATGCTCAGGGACAACCCCTAAGTTCATCGTGAATCTCGGACCCAGACTTCAATTGAGTTCTCGCCTTTGCATGCCCACGCATTCCGTATGTGGCCGTCCTGAGTGCAACGCCGACAAAATGCTCGTCGAGTAAGCCTACAAGCGGCCACACTTGCGTTCCCGCCGGGCGGACCGACAATAGCGCCTTGATCGCCGATCCATCGGCAAATACCGATAACTACTCACTTAGGAGCGCGTCAATGAACCGCACCCCCACTCGTATCTGGTTCGCGATTACAGGTCTTATCATCGCCGTCGCGTGGACAGGTCAATCCCACGGCCAACCCGACGAAGCGCTGCGAAACGCGTCCGCCGCCCCGTCGGGCGGAGATTGCTGCGTGGCGATGGTCGACTTTGTGCGAATCTTCAATGAATGCGACCAGATCAAGGACTTGAACGAGATTCTCCGAAAGCAGGAAGTGGATATTCAGTCCGAGGCCAAACAACGGCAAAAGGTGATCGAGGACAAGCAGATCGAACTTAGCGCATTCCAGCCCGGCACGCCGGATTTTCAGCTTCGCCGCAAAGACCTCATCCGGCTCGGCACCGAGGCGAACGTGTGGCTCAAAGTCGCCGAACAGGACATGGAAAACCAGAAATTCGATTGGACCAAAGTGGTCTATAAGAACGCCGTTCAGGTTGTCGGCCAACTGTCGAATGAACGCGGCTACAAGATGGTGCTCCAGTACAAGGAGTTCGTCCCCGATGACACCGATCAGTCGCTCCAAACGATTCGCCGCATGATACAGGACCGCGCCGTTGTGCATGCGGAGAAGGACACCGACATCACCGACGAAGTCATTCGCCGATTAAACGGTCTCTACCGCGCCGCCGGCGGCCGCAAGCAATTGGAGCCTTCGTCATCATCCAACGCCCCCGTCAGGCCGTAGCGGATTCTCCGGAGCCGTCGATGCAAGCGAGACCAAGCAAGCGCTATACCGTAGCCGATATCGCCGAACGATGCGGGGCGAAATGCGTAGATACACCCGGTCTCGCGGATCGATCGATCTCGCGTATCGCCACTCTCGTCGAAGCCGACGAAAACTCGATCACTTGGATCGTCAGCAGCAAGTACGCCGAGAGGCTCTCAAACAGCCGCGCGGCTGCCGTGCTCGGAACGGCCGATCTGGTAGGTGATCATTCGGCCGGCTTGATCGTCGACGACGCCGACGTAGCAATCGCCACTGTTCTGGAGATGTTCTTTGAACGTCCGACCTCGCCGACCGTGGGCATTCACCCCGCAGCCGTCGTCGACCCGACGGCGCGGCTCGGCGAACGCGTGGCCGTCGGAGCGCACGCGGTTGTCGGTCCATATTGCGAGATCGGAGACGGAACGACCATTCACGAAGGTGTGAGCCTGGGCGCTCGGGTCCGTATCGGCCGTGACAGTGTCTTGTACGATCGCGTTATCATTTACGACGACTGCGAAATCGGTGACCGCGTCATTCTTCATGCCGGGGTCATCATCGGATGCGACGGCTTCGGTTACATTTTCCGGAACGGCGCCCATCGCAAGCTGATGCATATCGGAACCGTCATCATCGAGGACGATGTGGAGATCGGCGCAAATTCCTGCGTGGACCGCGGAAAGCTGGGGCCGACGCGCATCGGCCGGGGGACCAAGATTGATAACCTCGTCCAGATCGCTCATAATGTCCAACTGGGTCCGCTCTGTATTGTCGTAGCGCAGAGCGGCTTTGCAGGCAGTACAACGACGGGCGCGGGCGTCGTGGTCGGTGGTCAGGCCGGGTTAAAAGAGGGCCTGACGATCGGCGACAAGGCCCAGATTGCGGCTCGATCCGGCGTTATGAACGACGTCGAGGCGGGAACGACGGTGCTTGGAAGCCCAGCTCGGCCGATCGTCACCGCCTTTCGCGAAATCGCCGCGGTACACGAATTGCCGCAGCTACTTAAACGAGTCACGCTGCTCGAAAAAAGAGTGAAGAAACTTGACGGCGCAGCAGACGATTGACGGTCAGTCGGAGGTCCGGGGGCGCGGCCTGTTTACCGGCGGAGAGGTCGTCGTGCGCTTCAAGCCGGCGCCGGCCGATTCGGGCATCACGTTCGTCCGGCTCGATTCTTCAACGCCGGCACGCATCAAGGCCCACGTCTCAAATGTAACCAAGCGCGCCCGACGCACCGCCCTTCGCAACGGCACACTCGCCATCGAAACCGTCGAGCATTGCCTCGCGGCCCTTCATGGCATGGGCATCGACAATGCCGAAGTCGAATTGAACGGCGGCGAACTACCCGGCGGCGATGGCAGCAGCCTGCTCTTCGTGGAGGCCATCAAAAGCGCCGGCATCCGCGAGCAGGACGTTCCCCGGCGACCGTTACGCGTCACAGAGACCATCCGTGTCGCGGAAGGTGACGCCGAACTGATCGCCGTACCGACCGATCGTGACGAACTGGAAATCCTCTACGATCTCGACTACGGGCCAAACTCGGTGATCCCGCGGCAGTGCCTGCCGTTTCGCGTTACCAATGTATCCTTCTGCAGCGAGATTGCGCCGGCTCGGACTTTCCTGCTCGAGGAAGAAGCCAAGCAGTTTCGCGCTGCCGGACTCGGCGCGCATCTGACCTATGCCGATGTTGTCGTCATCGGACCGCAAGGCGTCATCGACAACGAATTTCGATTCGCCGACGAGTGCGTGCGACACAAGATTCTCGATCTCATCGGCGACATCTACCTCGCCGGTCGGCCGATCTACGGCAAGATCATTGCCACGCGCAGCGGCCACTCGCTGAATCACGAACTCGTCCGCAAGCTGCTGGAGGCCGGCGAGCGACGCGGCCGCAGCGATAAATTGACGACCCAGCCGGCCATCAGCGCGGCGCAGCTCCATCGCATCCTGCCCCATCGTTTTCCCTTCCTACTGATTGATCGCGTGGTCGAGATTCAGGGCGAACGTCGTGCCGTCGGCATCAAGAATGTCTCGATCAACGAGCCGTTCTTTCAGGGGCATTTTCCGGCGCAACCGATCATGCCGGGCGTGCTGATTATTGAGGCCATGGCCCAGTTGGCCGGCATTTTGCTCTCCCAGAGGCTGGAGCACGCCGGAAAAATCGCGGTGCTGCTGTCAATGGACCATGTGAAATTCCGCAGGCAGGTCGTCCCCGGCGACCGCTTGGTTTTGGAAGTCGAAACCCTTAGAGTGAAGGCCCGAACGGGCCATGTGCGGGCCACCGCCACCGTGGATGAGGCTCTGGTGGCGCAGGCCGAGATTAAGTTTATGCTGGTCGATTCGGAGACAGAATCGTAAGCTGCTCCGAGGGCGTCAGCGCCCTGATCGAAGACCAGCGGGGATGGGCGGCGGTGCTTTTGATGCACGCTCGCATCGTGAATGCGCCGCCATACAATGGGTGTAATGACCAGAATCGCGCCAACTGCGACCGTGGATCCCAAAGCCGAACTCGCGGCCGATGTCGAAGTCGGTCCCGGCTGTTACGTCGGCCCGAAGGTCCACCTCGGCCCCGGCTGTCGCCTCATCGCCAATGTCACCCTCCTCGGCAACACCCGCGCCGGCTCGGCCAATATCTTCTATCCCCAGTGTGTCATCGGCGCTCCCCCGCAGGACCTCAAATACCAGGGCGCTGATACCGAACTGCTCATCGGCGATCACAACATCTTCCGCGAGTCGGTCACCGCCCACACCGGCACCGAGATCGGCGGCGGCCTGACCAAGATCGGCAGCCACAACCAGTTTCAGGTCGGCTCGCATTTGGCGCACGATGTCCGCGTCGGCGATCATTGCATCCTGTCCAACCTCGTCCAGGTCGCCGGCCATGTCCACATCGAAGACCGCGTCGTCGTCAGCGGCCTCGTCGGCATCCAGCAATTCGTCACGCTCGGCCGAAACTGCTTCATCACCGGCGCGGCCCGATGCACGGCCGACATTCCGCCTTATGTCATCTACGGCCACGACGGCGTGATCCAGGGCGCGAATGTCAAGGGTCTGGCACGATGGGGCTTTAATGACAGCTCGGTCCAGCAGCTTCGAGAGCTGTGCAAGATTCTCTTCCCGCGAAAGGCGCCGATCCGCAACGACTTCCGCGCCCGCAGCCTCTATCAGCTCATCCCCTGGCGGCGCGAGGAGACCGACGGCGTCGCCACGCTGGCCCGCCGCCTGCGCGATGCCGATGCCCGCGCCTTCAACGACGAAAACTGCATCTACATGCTTGAGTTTCTCAAGCGGTCGATCCACAAGGGCGTCCACGGGCGCTATCTCGAATCGCTTCGCCGCGACAACGGCCGGGCCAGGCCCATCATCGTCAACAATTCCGCAGCCCACGGCCAGGCCGACGCCCTTCCGCAGGCCGATCTCACCTCCATCAGGAGCGACCTGGCGTGAAACCGACGCGCGTCGCCGTCATCGGCGTCGGACACATGGGCCGCCACCATGCGCGGCTCTACGCCGAGCTTCCGCAGGCCGATCTGGTCGCCGTCGTTGACAGCCGCCCTGAAAAGGCCGCCCAGTTTGCCGCCGAATACCATGCGCGGGCGCTCGCCTCCATCAGCGAACTGCCCGACGACGTGCAGGCCGTCAGTCTCGCCGTGCCGACGATTCATCATCGCCGCCTGACCGAGGCGCTGCTTGAGCGGGGCATCGCCGTGCTCTGCGAGAAGCCGATCGCCCCCACGGTCGAAGATGCCGAGGCGATGCTGGCCTGCTCACAGCGCACGGGCGCGTTGCTCACGGTCGGCCACACCGAGCGGTTCAACCCGGTCGTCCGCGCCCTGTCTCGGCTGGACATCACGCCGAAGTACATCGAGACGACGCGCATCAGCCCCTTCCGCTTCCGCTCGGCCGACATCGGCGTCGTGTCGGACATGATGATCCACGACATCGACATCGTCCTGCACCTGGTGAAGTCGCCGCCGGCCCGCGTCGATGCCGTCGGCGTGAATGTGCTCGCCCATCACGAGGATGTCGCCAACGCCCGCGTGGTCTTCCAGAGCGGCGCGGTGGCGAACCTTGCGGCCTCAAGGCTCGCCCTCAAGACCGATCGCCGCCTGCGCGT
This sequence comes from uncultured Planctomycetaceae bacterium, assembly GCA_964599535.1. GTDB lineage: Bacteria > Planctomycetota > Phycisphaerae > UBA1845 > UTPLA1 > JADJRI01. The sequence goes on along the minus strand of CAZRFP010000176.1, from coordinate 456 downwards.
CTTCAGCGAGACGGCCTATCTCTCGGTGGACTACCAGCGCAAGACGGGCGTCGCCATCACGCGCGATGCAAATCTGGACATCCTCTCGCTCGCGAAGGACAAGGACGTGGACGACCTCTCGCAGATGGCCAACTTCGACTTCGGCAGCATGGTCAACATCGAGCCGCTGGAGATCGACGATTCGGTCGAGCCGCTGCGGGCGGAGATCGAATCGTTCCTCCACGCCGTCCGCACGGACACCGCCCCGGCGGTCACCGGCGAAGACGGCGCCGCCGCGGTCGAGCTGGCCGAGCGGATCGTCGAATCGCTCTCCGCGCAGAACCGCAAGATGGCCGTCACGCACGTGTAAGGCAATGATGAATGCGGAATGATGAATGATGAATCAAAATGGGGCGTAATGGTTCCCCTTCGATTCATCATTCATCATTCTGCATTCCGCATTCAACTCATGCCTTT
>CAZRFP010000175.1:0-8643 GCA_964599535.1 uncultured Planctomycetaceae bacterium | reverse complement strand
AACAATATTTATGCTCAAAGATGGCGATACAATAGATCTTAAAACAAAAGCATATCTTGAATTTGTAGTTCAAAATGAATTAGATAAAACACACCCAAGATATATGTTAGCAAAGGAATTTTTACTAAATAATAAATTTGGTGAAGTTGATTGATATGTCAATAGAAAAACACCCATCAGATTCAACAGAACAGCAATTAGCACACAAAGAAATTCTTGCTTTACTAAATGCAAAATATCAACTTACCCTTGAAAGCAGAAAAGTTTTAATTAACGATACCCTCTTTCAAGTAGATGGCTATTCAGAAAACCCGCCAATCCTTTGTGAGATTTATTCACGCATCGGTAAAATGAAAGTTGCACAACACAATAAAATTTGTAATGATAAATCTAAACGTATTATTTCTGATGTAACGGCTAACAATGCAGATAAGTTTTTAAGGGATGTAGCTTTCAATCTATGTAGCAATCCATTTTTTGATTCTAAATTGTATCAAGCATTATTAACTAAAGGTGCTTATCACTTTGAGAATGGTGTTATTAGATTTAGTCAATGGTCTAAAAAGATGATTGATGAAAATGGTGAAAAGGTTAGACCGGCTTTAATAAGTATATGGGATGAACTTATAAAGAATGCTACATTAGAACAAAAATTGGGCGAGGGTGCTTTTCACCTTAGGAATGGGGCATCGGGATATAGTCAATGGTCCGATATGATGGTTCATAAGTATGGTGATAGGATAAAACCACAACTGAAATTTATATGGGATGAAATTCAAAAAGATAATACATTAAAAAGCCCAGCATCATCAAAAAATAAAGCGGGTGCTAATACTTTACATCCTGATGTTAATATGCCAACATCAGCCGTATCAATGCATTGTCCCAATTGTGGTAACGCTTTAATCGAAGAACCAATATACTTTTGTCCGGTTTGTGGTCAAGACTTAAGCAAAATCAAAACGCAACTAAAATCAAACCAGCTCAATATACCCTCTAAAAATAATATTCCACCCGCAAAACGATTATCACTTTCATTATTTAAAAATTTTTTAAAATATAAATTTCAGTTAATTAGTAAAGCATCTTTAAATGATTGGTTAGAATATTTCTGGAAACATATTCTACAAGTAATAATTATAATGCTCTTATTATTTTTAGTTATGCGTCAATGTGATTTTAACCAAAACTATTCAACTCGTTCCAGTATAGGCGAAAGAAACACAGGGCGATGAATTCCAAAAACCCCATTTCATTCTGGTTAAAACTTTTCTGCATAGCTTTATTAGGTTTATCATTCTTAAAACTTCCAATTGGCTATTATACTTTTTTAAGAATAGTTGTAACTGGTACAGCTATTTATTCAGCATACTTTTATTATGCAAATAAAAATATTTTTTGGTTTTGGGTTTTTATTTTATTAGGAATATTATTTAATCCTATCATTCCTATCTATTTAACAAAGAAAGTTTGGTCAATTATAGATATTATAACAGCAATAGTTTTCATTATTCATATTTTCGTTTTTAAGGAGTTTAAATATCTAAAAGATTTTCATAAATAAATTTTACATTATCTAAGTGCAATACAAAACAAAGTTACTATTCTAAGTGTCGCATTAATTCAACGCTTATTCCAGAAAGTTTAATCTAAATAACCAACCATTTTATTGTCATCATTGTTTCGGGCTGGTGTTGTTTCCAACACTATTCAGCAAGTTTAATATTAGATTATTATTGTTTCCCATTTCTCAATACTACATTATACATTCTAAATTGTAAATTGATTCCCGCTTTTGCCATTAGCTTCACTCACTCATCCGCTACATTCCGTTCCTTGATAGCTCCACAGTTATGTTTTTGCCATTCGTTAAGCAGAACTAACCTGCCTTTAATTTTATTTTGGCTGCAGGTCGTCTGCTTCACTCATAAGTTAATACTGTTCCGCTATCACTCCACTTCATTTCGCTCCTTCGATTCATTCAGCTAAACGCACAGTTTGCTGTTTAATTAGCTCGTTAAAAAAGACTGCGTGTTTTTGTACATTTAGCTGCAAACTTTTTCTAAACACTCGCTAAATAAACAAATCCCGCAAACTTAAAAGCTCGCATTGTCATTCCTAATTGTTTTCATTGAACATTTAACATTGAGCACTTACCATTAGTGGTGTCATAAACTTGCTTCATAAAATTGATAAACAATTTTTCAGCCTATTTTATTTATTGTTTGAATTACTATTTTAATTTATATGATAATTATTTTTCTTGACATAGACGGAGTTATGAACTCCGAATCCTATTATAAAACTGTTAATAGAAAACTAAAAAACTGGTCACGTTTTAATCCGATTTCAGTAAATATTGTTTCAAAACTTGTAAAAGAATTTAATGCAAAAATTGTTATTTCATCTCTTTGGCGTTTTGCAATGCAAAAAGAATTATCAACTGAACTAAAATCTTCAGGCTTAATAAATTTCCTGCATAAAGATTGGTCAACTCCAATCGTTCAACCCGGTCATCGTGGCAAAGAAATAAAACTTTGGCTTGACTCACATCCTGATATTTCTGAATTCCTTATACTTGATGATGATGAAGATATTTTGATAGAACATTCATCACGTCATATCAAAACTACTTTAGCAGATGGGTTACAGGAAGAACACTACTATAAAGCCAGGCAAATTTTAGAACAGTATTTTGCGTTTTAACGATTACATTTTTTCATCAGTTCATCTTTGCATTGGACAGCCAGTGTTACATAAGAAACATTATATAACAAGCTAATCTTTCTAACCTTCCCTTTTCTTTCTCTCGAAGTCATATAATGTTGCCTTATGTAAACTCGGCACGATACCTTATCAGTTCATCTTTACATTGGTATAAATCCACATTGCAGTCAAAACAATCGCTCAGGGTGGCGCCCACCCACCGCACACCCATTCGCTTGCAAATTCAATTCTATCTATTTCTTGTAATTTATTGCATTACAATATTTTATTGCATATTTTTATAAAAAAAAGGATGGGTCTTATGAAGTATTTAATAATTCTTTGTGTATTCTTTTTATCTATTTCTTTTACTTTCGCACAATCTCACAGAAACAAATCTAACTCAAAAAAAATTAATTCAGCAACTAGTACCCAAATAGGCAATACCACTTATTATAATTTTGATAATGGCACAACTGGTACTTCACAAAAAATAGGTAATTACGAATTTTACAATTTTGATGATGGTACCTCCGGCACTAAAACAAAGATTGGTGATTATAATTACTATAATTTTGATAACGGTTCATCTGGTACATCACATAAAATAGGTGATTATGAATATTATAATTTCGATAATGGTACCACAGGTACTAAAACAAAAATCGGCAATTTTGAATATTTCAACTTTGATAATGGTACATCAGGTACGTCTCAACAAGTAGGTGATTATAAATATTATGATTTTTATAATAACTCAAATCGCAAAAAGTATTATTCGGATGATGATGAATAATATTTAATATATTTATTTTTTGTCGTTTAGGCTGAAGTCACCTTCAGCCAATTTATATCTCTTTATAAAATACTCTTTACTAAACTTCACTCCCATATCAGATAAAACCTTATCTCTATCTACACTTTCCTCAATAACCTTTTCTTTATCCAGCAGTTTTATTTTTGGTCGTTCGATGTTTCCATAATTCAACTCACAGTAGTAATCAATAATTTTGTTGAGTGATGATTCAACTAATTTTCTGTCACTCTCTCCCAAAAACTGCAACATCTCTTTATGAACTTCGCCAGCTTTATATGAACCAGTCTTTTCTATCTCTGTTGTAAGCGTAACGGTTAAAACCGCTTTGCTTATTTCTCTGTTGTGATACTTAACTAAGTTTTCATAAAGCTGTCCAATATCAAATTGCGGACTCTCTTTTAACTCAATCCCAAGCGCCTCATCAAATATTGTAATGTTATCAACTACCATTTTCTTTAATTGATCTAAGAACTCCGTTTTCTGCGTTGCAGTAAACGTATTAGGATAACGCCCAATCAGATAGGGCATTCCGTATCTTTCCATCATCAACTGCCAGTATTCTATTCCACCCTTCTTTAATGTTACAGGCCAGTAACAACGGCTCAATATCTTTTCGCCATAAGGATTAGTAAATGTTGGTTTGTGTTGTGTTAACACAAACTTGTAAGGAGGAAGCTTTTCACCTTCCTCATATAAATAAAATCCGTGCTTATATTTTCTAAGTCGCAGTTCATTATACTTATCAAAGATAAACCACTCTTGCGGTTTGCCAACAATCTTATCAGGTCTAAGTAATTTTCCATCTTTTTTCCACGTCAACTCAACAACAGAATACCCAAAGAAGATCGCATCCATTATCTCAGATATGAGATCATTCATATCAAAACTCTTAAACACTTGCTCCAATTTCTGTATTAAAACGCTATGCACTACGCTCTCTGCACTCTGCTCTATCTCGTATTCCAACTGCATCACCTGCATTTTTCTTTGCTGTATCGTAGCCATTAAATGTGGATCAAGTAACAGATCCCGATAAATCTCATAATCATATTCATTTTCAATCAATATCTTATCAGGGTCAGGCAAAAAGTTTGTATAAGTTTTAGTTAAATCAAACCTATCCCTTGTCGCTAAATCACTCGTCATTGTTTTTGTTGATGTTATTGCTGCCATTTAATTCCTCTTGTGTTCATTGTACATTGTAAATTGTTAATTGTGCATTCTATACCGCCAGTATTTCGATTTTATCCTTCCACGTTCAAGATGCACCATCTCTTTCAAGTCCGGCGTTCGTGTAACTTTCATCGCATTCAAAAACTGTGATACACTATCCACAGTATCATCAAATTCACCGTTTGGAAATTCCTCCATCTCATCTAAAAATCCATTTAACCAATGTGTATCTTTAGGCAAGTACACTTTACCAGCTTCAATTAAAGGCGTAACACTATGCACCCTCGCTATTTTATCATTCTCAACTTTAATTGGTTTAATTGGCAAGACAGTATTTCGCTGTAACTCCTGTATCAAACTTTGCCCACTCGCTTTATCTTCAATCAATATCTCATTAACTGAATGCAGTTTCGCAAGCTCAATTACTTTTCGCTTTAGCTCCGGAAACTCAACCCTTCCACGCCAAACATCGATCAGATAAAAACCAGTGTTAGTATAAACCCAGGTCGTACAAACCGAATAGTCATTTTCCTGATTTTTCTTAAAAGCAGTATCCCAGCTTTGCACTTTCTTAAATACTTGCTGTCTGTAAATATCATTCTCGTTTTCATAAAACTTCCACCAAGTATTTTTAATTATTCCGCTGTTTTCCTTTTCAACAAACTTCCCATAAATCTCTTGGTCCCTTAATGCAGGACTAATCTGTTTCATCAACTCATCTATATCATTAGGGTCCAGCAAAGGATTGTCATAAGAACTGTAATTAAAACTCTTCCATTCCGTTTCTCGTCTCTCGTCTTTCGTTTCTCCTCTTCCATAAAGCTCATAAAAGAGATGCTTCTCATTACTTCTCTTAACAGATTTCCCCTTTGGCGTTCCGCCAATTAAAACATTAGCCTTATAGTCAAGTATCATAGGCAGAATACTTTCATTCCAAAGACTTCTATTCTTTAAAACTATTCCAGCTTCATTGACTACAATAAGTGCATAACCAAATCCTTCTATATTCTCAGGATTGTCTGCACTTCTAAAATCACAAACAGATTTACCAATTCTTAATTCATTTCGGTTACCTCGATACTTCCAATAGTTTTTTGGTAATCCCTTTAGAACAGGCACAAAATACCTTTCTACATATCTTTCAATGTTTCCGTAAATAGTATCAACCCAAAGAATTGGTGAAACATCATTAAGCATCTGTTCAATTACATAATTCGCAAAACCGCGCGTTAAACCAAAACGCCTTCCTTTGGCAATAACCTTAAATCTCTCGGGTGCATCAAAAATCTCTCTCTGCTTATCGTGATAAGAAATATCTAATGAAACTTGTTTTTTCAACTTCCCTCACTTTTATCTTTTAACTTTATACTTTTATCTTCAATCGTTTTACGATTGATAACAATCTCATATTCCCCATTCTCATCCAGTTTATCAGCTTGTCCTAAATATTGCTTACCCAACCAGATTAGCATAGATACATTACCGCCTAATGCTACATCAATCTGTTTTCTTTTTAATCTCTGTTTAAGATTAGCTTTCCCTTTTGTCAGAAAATTCTCAAATTTTCTTTTCAGGGTAGAATCGTCATAGCCTAAAGCTTCTGAAATTTCTTTATTTGTAAGTCCGTATGATGCAAGTTTTTCAACCTGCTTTTCGATTGGAATTTCTTTTTTAACCCTCATATTAGTTTCTCCCATTTAAGCACTTTATGAAAAGCTTTATTTTAGCTCATTTTTGAATTATTACCTAAATTATTAAGGTAATTATCTAAATATACCTTACTTCCTAATATAATTTACGTAAAAAACTTGACTTTATCAAGTTATATGCTTAAATTGTATTGAGACATACATTTGTATGTGTAATTATTAGAAACACTAAATGAGGGCTTTTTCAATGAAATTTGAAATATTCAAAACAGGTTCACATACCTCAGATAAGGGGATTCAAAAAGAATACTCCCTTGACGATCTCAATTTTATAGCACAATCTTATAAACCAGACGAAGACGAAGCACCAATCGTCATTGGTCATCCTCTTGATAATTCCCCTGCTTATGGATGGGTGTCTTCTCTTGAAGTCACAGAAGACGGTAAACTTGTAGCAGATGCACCGGATGAAAAGCTTCATCCTGATTTTCTTTCTGCAGTTCAGGAAGGTAGATATAAGAAAAGAAGCATCTCATTAACACCTGATGGAAAACTTCGTCACATAGGTTTTCTCGGTGGTGCCCCACCAGCCATTAAAGGTTTAGCAGATATTCAATTCTCTCAACCTTCATCCACAATAATCGAATTTGATCTCGCCAGTGAAGAGGGTGTCACCCTGAGCGAAGTCGAAGGGCAGCCATCTAATAATACGGAAGCAAAAGAAAACAACTTTGATTCATTAATTTCCCATATAAACCAAATTAAAGAGTCAATCAATCAATTAAGCACAAACTTTTCAGAATCGCAGAATGCAGATATAACATCAAAGTTTAATTCTTTATCAAACGAATTAAATTCCCTTAAATCTAAAATTAATAAATCAGAGTTTGAGAGCCTTTTAGAAAATAAATTGGGGGTAGGCTCTCTTACTCCTGCTATTAAAGATAAACTTCTTGCAGTTTCTAATTTCGCTGAAGCTCAAAACTTTAGTGCGGATTTTTCACAAGAGAAGTTTAACAAAGACTTAAATGTTTTACTCACTGATTTAGTCAATTCATTTCCCAAAGTAATCTATTATGAAAACTTTGCTGAGAAACCTGAATTTGAAACAGATAAACTAACAGATGAGTTTGCAAATTATTCAGTTGACCAGGAAGCAAAAGCGTTGCACAACAAAGCTGTTGCATTATCCAAAAAAGAAAACATCACATACTTAAACGCAGTCAAACGGCTTTCTATTACTAATCATTGAGCATTGAAAATTGAACATTCAACATTTATATAAACTAACAATTGAGGGTTAAAAATAATGAGTACATTACAAAAGAAACGCGTCGTCGATCCTGTCCTTACTAACATTGCACGCGGATTCAAAAACGCTTCGCACATTGCTACTAATCTTTTTCCAATTGTAAACGTCAGCAAAGAAGGTGGTAAGATTCCGCAGTTCACAAAGGAAGCTTTCAAGATTTACAATACTGAAAGAGCAATCAGAGCAAAATCAAATCGTATCAATCCTGAAAACAGAGATGAAATTGATTTTGTTTTAACTGAACACGATCTTGAATATCCAATCGATTACAGAGAGCAGGAAGAAGATATACTTCCTTTGCGTCTTCACGCTACTAATGTAGTAACGGATGGAATATCGCTTCGCTTAGAAAAGCTTGCTGCTGATATTGCTCAGAACCTCGCAACTTATCCAACAGGCAATAAAGTCACTCTTGCCGCAGGTGATAAGTTCACAAACACTTCTTCTAATCCATTCACAGTTTTTGATGCTGCTAAAGAAGCAGTAAGAGCAAAGATTGCACAACGCCCAAATGTTTGTGTTCTCGGTGCATCTGCTTATAACGCACTTAAAAATCATCCTGCAATCTTGGAAAGAATTAAATACACACAAACAGCGGTGATGACCCCGGCACTTCTAAAAAGTTTGTTGGATTTTGATGAACTGTATATAGGTGATTCAGTCTATGCTACCGATGCAGGTGTATTTACAGACATTTGGTCTGATAATGTTGTTATTGCTTACGTTCCAAAAGCAAATTCAGATTCACCACGTTCTTATTACGAACCTGCTTTTGCATACACACTAAGAAAGAAAAATAATCCTGTAGTTGATTCATACACAGAAGGGGGTAAAGTTGAAATTATCCGTAACACAGATATTTTCATTCCTAAAGTTGTTGGCTCAGATGCAGGTTATTTAATCAACGATACTAACGCATAATTATGAAACAATACTTAATCAAAAACTCAGATATAATGCACAACGGAAAATTGTTTCCAGAAGGC
>CAZRFP010000174.1:0-8901 GCA_964599535.1 uncultured Planctomycetaceae bacterium | reverse complement strand
TGCTGCTCTCGAAGCGCAAGGCCGACCGCATCCGCGGCTGGGAGCGCCTGCTCACCACGCACAAGGAAGGCGGCAAGGTCAGCGGCAAGTGCATGAGGAAGATCAAGGGCGGCCTGCTCGTCGATATCGGCGTGCCTGTCTTTCTGCCGGCCAGCCAGGTCGACACGCGCCGGCCCGGCGATGTGTCGCACTACATCGGCAAGACGATCGAGGCCGTCATTCTTAAGATCGACGAGGAGCGGCGCAACATCGTCATCTCGCGCCGAAAGCTGATCGAGACCGAACGGGCCATGTCGAAATCGAAGCTGATGGCCGAACTCGAAGTCGGCGAAATTCGCGAAGGCACGGTGAAGAACATCGCCGACTTTGGCGCGTTCATCGATCTCGGCGGCATCGACGGCCTGCTGCACATCACTGACATGAGCTGGGACCGCATCGGCCATCCGAGCGAACTGCTGCGCATCGACGACAAGGTCAAAGTCAAGGTGCTCAACTTCGACAAGGAAAAGGAAAAGATCGCTCTCGGCCTGAAGCAGACGCAGTCCAACCCGTGGGACGATGTCGAGCAGAAATATACGCTCGGTTCGAAGGTCAACGGCGAGGTCGTGAACATCACGCCTTATGGCGCATTCATCAAGCTTGAAAGCGGCATCGAGGGTTTGGTTCACATTTCCGAGATGTCCTGGACGCGGCGCATCAGTCATCCGTCCGAGATTCTCAACGTCGGCGACAACATCGAGGTGATTGTCCTCGAAATCAACAAGGACAAGCAGGAAATCTCGCTCGGCATCAAGCAGACCGAGACGAACCCCTGGACCAAGGTCGCCGAAAAGTACCCGCCGAATACCGTCGTGACCGGCAAGGTGCGAAACCTGACGAACTACGGCGCCTTCATCGAGATCGAAGACGGCATCGACGGGCTTCTCCACGTTTCGGACATGAGTTGGACCAAGAAAGTCAGCCATCCGTCGGAAATGCTGAAGAAAGGCGATGAACTGCGCTGCGTCGTACTCTCAGTCGATCAGGAGAAGTCGCGCATTGCATTGGGCCTGAAGCAGCTTACCGAAGATCCGTGGATTCGCGCGATCCCCGATCGTTACATCCCCGGCATGATCGTGCAGGGCAAAGTCACCAAGATCACCAACTTCGGCGTCTTCGTTGAACTGGAGTCCGATCTCGAAGGCCTGCTACACGTTTCCGAGCTTTCGGATGAACATGTGGATGATCCGCACAAGGCCGTTCAGATCGGTCAGGACATCGAAGTGAAAATCCTCCGCGTCGATACGCAGGATCGAAAGATCGGCCTCTCTAAGAAGCGAGCCGACTGGGCCGCCAACGCCGGCGAAGACGGCGAAGGCCGCTCTATTCCGAAGCAGCGCCGCGGCGGCCTCCATGGCAGTGCCGGCGAGGAGCAGTCGGATACGATCCTCAGCACGGCCTCGCTCTTTACCGATCAGGCCCCCAAGCAGCCGTCCACGGACGAAAAGTCCGAGGAGGACGAGGACCAAGCTTAATCACAGATCGGCGAAAATCGCGTGCGTCCACGCACAAGTCAGACTAACATCTAACGTAATCGCAAGCCCGGAGACGAATTGCCGGGCTTGCGTTCTTTTACGAGCGCCCTTGGGAAGGTTTAGACGCTGAGTCGGCCGATAATGAAACCGGCCAGCGACGCGGCGATTGAACAACGTTGCAATTGACGCCGAAGAATCCAAGGAAGCACCCAATTCGGCCGATGTAGGACGGCCCGCAAGGAGGACGCGCCGGTCTCGGCGCTGAACATTTCGAGATTGAGGAGCATGGCCATCACCGTCGAGCCTGGACTACAGCAATATCTCAAGCAGATCAACGAGTGCGCGCTGCTCACGGCCGAGGAAGAGCGCGATTTGGCTCGAAGGATCACGCGCGGCATGGCCGCGCCGGAGCGCTTCGCCCGCGGCGAAATCACGCTCGAAGATCGCGAATCGCTCGAACGCGACGGCAACGAGGCCCGCGAGCGCATGATTCGGGCCAATCTGCGTCTCGTCGTCAGCATCGCCAAAGCCTATTCCAATCGCGGCATGCCGCTGTCGGACCTCATCGAAGAAGGCAACCTTGGTCTCCTTCGAGCCGTTGAAGGATTCGATCCGGACATGGGATCGCGGTTTAGCACCTATTCAAGCTGGTGGATCAAGCAGTCCATCAAGCGCGCGCTGATCAACACGGTCCAGCCTGTACATATCCCCGCTTACATGGTTGAGATGATCGGCCGCTGGAAGCAGGTTCACAGCAAACTGCTGGATGAGTTGGGTCGAGCACCCTCCATTCCCGAGATCGCCGAGCGGATGGAACTGCCGGAGCGAAAGGTGCGGATCATCAAGCGCGCCGTCAAAGCCTTCAGCGCCCCCACGCAATCCTCGACCGTGGAAAACGGCGTATCGCTTTCCGATATGCTGCCGGATGATCGCGCTCCGACTCCGGAACAGGCCGTCTTCAGCGCCGCCGAGACCGAGATGATCGCCAAGCTGCTCGACGCACTGGACGAGCGCGAAGCGACGATCCTGCGCCTGCGATACGGCCTGACGGACGAAGAACCGCTCACGCTGAAGGAAATCGGCGCGCGCATCGGGCTGACACGCGAGCGCGTTCGGCAGTTGGAGTCCGAAGCACTGAAGAAGCTCGAGAAGATTCTCGCGGATCACGTCTGACGCGACGAGTTCCAACCCCTTTATCAACTGACTCACCGACAATCGGCGCCCTGTGATTGATCCAGGCCTTGCGCAAAGCTTGCAGTCGCCTGGGCATTGGACACACTCCTCGGCGGTCGCGCTTCGCAATGCATTCTCGCGTTCCGTTGGAAATGCGAATCGAAACTTCTGCAACGCGATACCACCGCAAATTCCAAGTCCGGTCCGTTCATCTATGGCCACCGCTCCATTACGGTCGCGGCCCTGATTGCGCGGCCCTGTTCGGGAACATGTGATTGCCCTATCGTGCTTCGGATAACGGCCGCGCGTGAATTGACAGCATGCGCCGCCGTTGTTAGAAACAGGCGCGCCCGCGCTGAAGTCACAGGAGAACGTTCGTGGCCGCGATACCGATGGCACAATCCTCGCCGCTCGTCCGATGGGCGCGCGGCGTGGCCGACGGCTTCGGAGACTTTTGCCTTTTTACGGCACGCGCCAACGGATGGATTCTGCGCGACCTGTTCTCGCCCAAGGCCTGGCGGCTCGTCATTCCACAACTCTACGAAGTTGGGTATCGGTCGCTGCCTGTCATTCTCATCACCGGCGCGTTCGTGGGAATGGTCATCGCCGTCCAGTCGTTGGAGCAGTTTCGCGCCGTGGGAATGGAAGAGCGCCTCGGCTCCATTGTAAACCTGTCCGTCGTTCGCGAACTCGGCCCGGTGTTGGCCGGCATGATGCTGGCCGGCCGCATCGGCGGCGCGCTCACGGCCGAACTCGGCACGATGAAAGTCACGGAGCAGATCGACGCGCTGCGCAGCATGGGCGTGGATCCCGTGCGTTATCTAGTCGCACCGCGCCTTTTCGCATGCATCGTGCTGACGCCGATGCTGACGCTTTATGCAGACTTTACCGGCGCGCTGGGCGGCTGGTTCGTCTGCGTCATTCAGGGCGGTATCGACAGCGGGCCTTACTGGGAATACACACAGGAAGCCGTCGAGAATTTTGACCTGTTCAGCGGCGTCCTCAAGAGCATTTTCTTCGGCGGGGCGCTCGGCGCGATCAGTTGTTACAAGGGCTTTTATTGCCAACCGGGCGCCGAAGGCGTCGGTCGCGCCTGCACGGCGGCGTTTGTATCTTCGTTTATCAGCATTCTCATACTTGATTACATGCTCGCCGTGATACTTCAGTCGATCAGCACATACATCTGGGGCTTCCGCTCCCTGTTATGACGGACCAAACCGGTGAGCAACGCTCAAGACGCGCCTATTCTGGATCTGCGGAAAGTCTCGAAGCGCTTCGGCTCGATCGTCGTGCTCGACGGGCTGAATCTGGCCGTCGAGAAGGGCCGCACGACCGTCGTCATCGGCGAATCCGGCACGGGCAAGAGCGTGCTGCTCAAGCACATTGTCGGGCTGCTGCGGCCCGACAGCGGCGAAGTTTACTTTCACGGCCAGCGCATCGACGATCTTGACGAAGATTCGCTGGTATCCTATCGCCGTCGAATGGGCTTTCTGTTTCAGCTTAGCGCCCTGTTCGACTCGATGACCGTCGAAGAGAACATCGCGTTTCCAATCCAGCAGCATTCGCCTAAAACCCCGCAGGAAATTGAGCGTATCGTCGCCGAAAAGCTCCGAATGGTCGGGCTTGACGGGCTGCAAAAGCGTCAGCCGGGCGAGTTGTCCGGCGGCCAGAAGAAGCGCGTCGCGCTGGCCCGTGCGATTGCACTCGATCCAGAGATCGTCCTTTACGACGAGCCGACAACTGGCCTGGACCCGGTTCGTGCCGATGTCATTAACGAGATGATCTTGAAGCTCAAGCGAGAGATGAAAGTCACCAGCATCGTTGTGACGCATGACATGACCAGCGCCTATAAAGTGGCGGATCGCATCGTGATGCTGCATCATGGCAAGATCATCGCGGATGGCACGTCCGACTATTATCGAACGACGGACAACACCCTTGTCCGCCGATTCGTCGATGGCCATGCCAATCCTGAAGACCTCAAGGCGCTCAACGACGTGACACAGTAGGAGCCTGTTCCGATGCGTGAAAGTCACTACAAAACGATCGTCGGCGTTTTTGCCCTCGTCTGCCTGAGTATTCTCGGCATTCTGGTCATTATGTTCAGCGGCAGCCAGACGCTCTTTGCAAAGACCTATCCGCTCAACATCAGATTCGAAGGCGGCGTCGTCGGCGTGCAGGCCGGTCAGAGCGTCACGCTTAACGGCGTTCGCGTCGGCCAGACGAAGAAGGTCGAGTTCTGGAATTCCGAGCACGTGGAAGAGGGCATCCGTGTGATCGTCACGATGGAGGCGAAATACGGCATCCCCGAAGGCGCAAGCGTCAGCGTCGCCTCGAGCATTATGGGATTCGGCAAGCCTGCGATCATGATCAACGTCGCCGGGCTTCACGAAGCGCCGGACCTGCCGCGCGATGGAACCGCTGTTATCAATGGTGTAATGACCAACGTGCTCGATCAGATGCTGCCCCCCGACATGCAGGCAACGCTCGTCGGCTCGTTCGAAGGCATCAAGACGCTGGCCGACGCGCTGAAGCCGGTGGCCGCAAACCTGGAGATACTGCTTCAGCAGCGGGACGTCTCCGCAGTGGACGCGGAGCAAGCCGTCGCCAACCTCTCGACGCTTGTACAACGGTTCGATCAGGTTCTGAAGAACGTGAACACACTGGTTGCCGATGCACAAAACGTCGAGAACCTGCGAGCCACTTTGGCCAATGCCCGCGTCATGTCGGAGCGCGGCGCCGAAGTCATGGAAAAGCTCTATTCGCTGGGCGAACGCGGCAGCGGAATGGCGGACGAGGCGACCGAGCTGATCCGCGACCTTCGAGGCTCGGTCGAGAAAATCTCACTCGTTCTGACCGAATTCAACAAGACCGCGGCCGCCCTGAACGACACCAAGGGCACCGCCGGAATGCTGATGAACGACAATCGGCTTTACGAGGAACTCGTCTTATCGGCGCGTCGCTTGTCGGCCGCATTGGACGAACTGCGCGCCGCGATGGAAATCATGAAGAAGGACGGCATCCGGCTGAAATGGTAACACGGATGGCCGACCACGTTCGAGCGGACCGCCGCCGTTTGACGCGCGGCCGCTTCATGCACGACGATTTCGCGCAATGTCAGCATCCCCGTTTCGACGATTTCGCCGCCGCTTGATCGCCTCTCTCACGCGCGGCGCGTGCCATGCCGCGCCGTACATGCCCGGTCCCATGATCGACGCCGTCGAGTGGGCCTTTCGCGTCGCCGGACCTGTCACGCCCGTGCTTGCAGGCATGGTCAAGCGCAACATGCTGTCCGCCGGCGTCTATTCACCGAGAGCGCGTAGGAGCTATTTCCGAAATGCCGGTCATCACCTCGCCAACGGCGTACGCATCTTTCACGACCGCCGCCGGCCCGATGTCATACGGCGCATCGCCGATCGAGAAGTGAAACTCGATGCATCGATCAGTTCCGCCGGCGATGTCATTCGCGTGCGCGGGGGAGGCATCTTCGCGCCGGCTCATTGCACGAATTATCTCATCTCGCTCGTGCGCTTGAATGAGGTGATTCCAATTACGATCTACCTGCGCTGGTCGAAGGATCAGCGCAAGGTTGATTTGAAGCGCGCGTGGTGCGAGGCTGCGGGACTCGATGTCATTCTCGAACCGCGCGACGCGGCCAATCCCATCGGAAGCGCCATGATCTGCGCCGAAGCCATCCGAACCGGAAAAGTGCTCGCCATCACGCCCGATCTCGCCCAGAAATGCAACGACGGCACGCCGGTCACGGTACTCGAACGAACGGCCTATCTGCCAACCGGCCCGGCTTCGCTGGCGATGCTCTGCAATGTGCCGATCATCCCCATCTTCGCGCGATTCCACGGGTCGGTGCAGGCACTCTACGCCGAAACGCCCATCGATGTCGGCACACTCGCACGCGCCGAGGGCGGTCGACAGGAGAGCGTCCGCCGCGCCATGCAGGCGTGGACCGACGGCTTCTCACGTTTCATCCGTCAAACGCCGCAAGGCTGGTTTCTCTGGGCCGACAATCGCTGGACGCGCGTTTTCCAGGGCGATCCCGAATACACCGCCCCACTGCTCCATCACTCTCCAAAACGCGCGGCGACCGACTCTGGCGCGGAAGGAGCCATGTCCCAACCGTGATCGCCATCGCCCTGCTGCTGTGTATTCCGCTTGTCATGTGGCTTGCACAGACGGTTGCGCTCAAATCGTGCGGCATGGCGATTCGCTGCCGATTGGATACAAGCGGCGCGCCGCCCATGGTTCGCAAGACCGGACGCGTCGTGACCCAGCTTTCGCTGGTCGGTTTCGCGCTGGGTTACCCCTTGCTGCGAAATGAGAGTATCGCCGAGTACTACGCACGGCTGTTGCCGCTCAATCAGGAGCTGCTTGATTTCGTTCGCGGCGGCGCGATGACCACGCTTATTCTCTCGGCCTTGTTTCTCGTGTGGCTGTTGATGGACCAAATGCGCGTCGCGCCGCACTTGGATCGGCGGCGGACGATCCGCCGAATGGCGATCGCCCCGTTATCCGCAGTCTTTGGCGCTATCGTCGAGGAGATCGTATTCCGTGGAATCGTGATGGCCGACCTCTTACGTGCGCCCGGCATCGGCACTACGGGGGCCGTCGTCTTTTCAGCCGTCGTGTTCGCCGCCGCGCATTATGTTCGAACCGTGAAGCGGCACTGGACTCTGCCGGGGCACATCATGCTCGGGCTGCTTCTCTCAGTGGCATTTCTGAAGACCGGCAATCTCTGGCTGGCGATCGGCTTGCACGCCGGCGGCATCCTCGCGATCATGGGTGCGCGACCTGTTCTGAAATATCGCGGCCCCGCATGGCTGAACGGTGCGAGTATCTATCCTTATTCCGGCATCATCGGCATCCTCGGGCTGGCCGCGCTGACGATGGTGGTTTCACGGCTCTGACGGCGCCAGCCATTGAAAAAGTTGACGAAATCTGCCTACCGCACGTGAGCGTGCTCCAACTGATTGGCTGTACGAAAGTTAGGAAACATGTGGAAGCCTCGGATGCCGACAGATGCCGAAACACCCGATCGGCCCAGATGTGCGGTTCGGATGCCCGCCCAGCCGAACCTCATGGAGTCTTTCCTCTCTATATCCGGTGCGACCCAGGCGGTTAGATTCGCCCCCAAGGACAACGATGATCTGAACTCCGACCTGCTGGCCGGCCGATTCGACCGGGTCATCTTCGCGTCGAGGGAAGACCTGCTGGAGGCAATCTGGGATGGCGATGCCGACCTTGCGGGTTGGAAAAGCCGGGGCGTACGGATCGAAGTGATGGCGCACGAGGGCCACGAAACAACGCTAACCGATCTTTCTGAAGACGACGATCTGCCCCGAATCACAGCCCACTACCGAAACTGGCGAGCCGCGCGGCTGCGGAGAAAAATGGCAGCCGCCGCCGCGATCAGCACGGCCCTTATCGCTTCGCTGGCAGCTTTTTTTATGGCGGGAGTCCCCAAGAGTTAGCGAACCGCCAGAATTCGGATACCGCCCGGCCGAATTATTCCCTCAAAATTCTTGATTTCGCCGGACCGATTTGATAACTTCGTACTTCGACGTTCAGTGATGCTGCCTTACTTAGGCCTCATGTTTCGGGGATACAGCGCGTCGCGCTGACTGAACGTGCAGTGACCCGCCGCTTCTGCCGGTCGGTCTCGGGAGGAAAGAGAGAAGAAGGAAGACGGGCCATCTTCCGGTATCTCTCATTGGAAAGCTCAGGGGAAGGTCTCTTGTCTCAAGGTGAGCAATCGCTCAACTCATGGGAAATCGTCGTGATCGATGGTGTCATCGATCCGCATCAATCGTGCGCTTTGCACAAGTCTTGTTCGGTGGATTCGACAAAAGGAGGCATTCGATGTTAGGGAAGAGCACCCGCTGTATCTGTAGCGGCTGGCTGTGTTGCGTCATCGCGCTGTCGATGACGGCTCAGCTTGCCGTTGGCGACGAACGAACGGAAAAGGAACGCTTAAGCGCTCCGGTCGTTCAACCTGTTGATCTGTCTGAAATCTCACTCGATGCTGATGAAGTTCTGAATTCCGGCGATCCCGGACTTATGTACGAATTCATGCTCCAGCGGTTCGGAACCGAGGGCATCGATGAGTTGGTCGAGAAATTCCAGACGACCGACATGGTCTTCCTCTTTCAGGAAGTCGGTATGGCCTACAGCGCCACGGCCGGAGATGCCGCGGCGCCTC
>CAZRFP010000173.1:0-9038 GCA_964599535.1 uncultured Planctomycetaceae bacterium | reverse complement strand
AGCAAGAGCCTCGTCAACCGAGTTGTCCACGCCCTCCCAGACGAGATGATGCAGACCGTGAAGATGGGTGTCGCCGATGTACATCGACGGCCGCTTGCGAACGGCGTCCATGCCTTCGAGAACGCGGATGGAGTCTGCGCTATAGGCATCGGGCATGGCTGATACAGAGTCCATCGCCGCGCCGGCGACGTGCGGCGGATTGATGTCGCCGGCTGAATGTTCTCGGGTGGTTGCTTCGCTCATCGGGCGGGTTTTGTCCTTGCTTCGTGAAGGGCCGCGCCGGCCTTGTCCCGCGACGCGACGCGAAAAAAGATTTCATCGATATCCAGTCGCCACGCATCCGAGCGAGCATGATCGAGAAACGCGCGCTCGATCGTGCGGCGCAAGACAAAGCCCGTCGAGCGGCTGTCTACCAGGATTGTCAGCCGTCGCGACTTGAGTGAGTCGACGCGGCAGCGCCCCGCGAACTTCGGGGGCGCCAGTTCGGACCAGAGGCGCTTGGCCCTGGTCAGCACGTTGCCGATGGCCACCGACTCATGGGCGATCCACGGCGCGGCGATTTTTCCGAGCCGCTCGGCCCTGAGGGCGCTTCGACGGCGACTTTCATTGTAGCGCCGCCAGAAGACTTCCCGCTCTGAAGGCGGGGCGAATTCCACGCCGCCCGTGCGGAGGATGAAGTCGCGGCGCGACTCATATCGGCCTGTCATGTGCGGCTGCTGGGACAATCGGCCATCCTCGGACTACGGCAGGTTGATCGGCATAACGACATACTGGAAATCCTTGCCGCTCTTGATGAGCGCGGGCCGCGTGCCGTCCTTTAGTTCCATCGACAGTTCTTCGTCGCAGACCTTGAGCGCATCCGTCAGGAACTCGGGATTAAAGCCAATGCGAATCTCAGGCCCCTTGAATGGAACGTCAAACCGAACGTTGGCCTCGCCCTGTTCCGGCGAGCGACTGGTCAGTTCCATCACGCCCTTTTCGATCTTGATGCTGACGCCCTTGGATTCGACGCTGGAAAGCAGCGCGGCGCGGCGCACGGCGCTCAACAGCACATCGCGGTTCAGCTCGAGCAGCTTGTCATTGTCGCGCGGGACAACATCTTCCCAGCGCGGAAAGTTGCCTTCAACCAGCACGCTGCTGATGGCGGCCTTCCCGAAGCGCAGCGTCACCTGGTTGGCGGTAACACGAACCTCAACGATCTCATCCGCATCCGCATGCAGCCTCTGCAGCAGCGACAGCGTCTTACACGGCACGATGGCCTGCACATCGGCATCGGTCGAGCTTTCGAGCGCGGCCGAGGCGATGGCAAGTCGGCGGCCGTCCGTAGAGATCAGCCGAAGCTGTTTGCCCTTCTTCTGCCAAAGCACGCCGTTGATGGCATAGCGAGTGTTTTCGCGGGCAGCGGCGAAGAGCGACTTATCAATCGCCGTCTGCAAGTCGCCCATCTTCACGGTCAGATGTGGATCGCCTTCGATGGTCGGCACCGGCGGGAACTCGCGAACGCTCTGGCCAAGCACGCGAAAGTGGCTGTCCTTGCCGCGAATGTTCAGTACATCTTCGCCGGAGTCGAACGACATCGTCTCGTCGGATGACTCACGAACGATCGACATCATGCGGGCGCAGTTCACCAGTGTTTCGCCGACCTTCGACACCTCAACCTGCGAAACGCGGTATTGAATGCCGACCTCCTGGTCGTAAGCCGTGAGAACGAGACCGTCCTTCTCGGCGGCGACGCGAACGCACTCAAGTATCGGCCGGGGAGTGCGCGTCATGGCGACACTGGAAGCCGCCGCAAGGGCTTCCTGCAAGGCGTTCCGATCACAGATGAATTTCATGGCAGATTCCTGGCTATGTAATCAATCGCTGTCGGGTCAAATGAGCCGGACCATTATGTATGCGAACCCCGTCCGGACAAGGACGAATCGTGCCCGTTGTCTGGCGATCGGCGTAACATCACAACATATGTCGAAGCATAATGACGAAGGACTAATTCATTAAAAGAAATCGTCGTAATCCTTCGTAGAGCCTGTTGCATGGTTGACTTTCCAAAGCCTGCTGATTCAAGGTTTGAAACGAACGAATCTTACCTGTTTTTCCGTAGTTCGTCCATATGGACAAGCTGTGACTTACGCTGTGTGCAGCGGGGGTTTCAGTGCTGAAATTGACAGGCCGGCACGCGCGTGAACGACTGGGCAGGATGCCCGATCACTCAACTCGCGATCGGCTATCAGGTTATCCACGGTAATTCTCATGGAGTTGTGAACTGCCCCGTCGCGCGATTCGCCCCGAACTTATGCGTCGCGCAGGAGCGTCGATTCGATTTCTTCCAGTCGCCTGCGAAAGGCCGAATCGGTGCGTCGGCGCTCGGCGATGAGCTTATTGGCGTGAAGCACCGTCGTATGATCGCGCCCGCCAAAGAAACCGCCGATCTCCTCAAGGCTGTGCTGCGTAAACTGCCGCGCGAGGAACATGCACACCTGTCGCGGTAGGGCGATGGATCGGCTGCGCTTGCGGCCCTGCAGATCGGTCAGCTTCACGTCGAATCGATCGATCACGATACGAATGATGTCCGGCACCCTCACGGTGCGCGCCGGTGGCTGCGGCTCAATGCCGAGGGCGTCGCGGACAAGGGCGATGTCGATGGCCCGCTTTTCAAGCGCCGCCATGCCGTGTACGCGGTTGATCGCGCCCTCCAGCTCGCGAGAGTTCGTCGCGATGTGTTCGGCGATGTACATGACGGCATCGTCGGGCAGGTCAATCGAACGCTGGCGCACCTTGCGCCGGATGATGGCACAGCGCGTCTCAAGGCAAGGGGCATCGATCCGCGTGACCAGCCCCCAGTTGAACCGGCTGATGAGGCGCTCTTCCAGGCCTTCGATCTGCTGCGGCGCGGCATCGGCCGAGAGAATGATCTGCTTGTTGACCTGGTACAGCGCGTTAAACGTGTGGAAGAATTCTTCCTGCGTCCGATCGCGGCCCACGATGAATTGAAGGTCATCGATAACGAGCAAATCGACCGTACGATAAAGATTGCGAAAGGCAAACAAAGCGTTGCGCTCAACCGCTTCGATGAACTGGTTCACGAAGCTTTCGCAGGAAAGATAGAGCACGCGCGTGGCCGGCGATCGATCCAGAACGTGGTGGCAGACGGCCTGCAGCAGGTGCGTCTTGCCAAGTCCGCACGCGCCGTGAATGAAGAGCGGGTTGTATGAAGTGCCGGGAGCATCAGCGACCGCCAGCGCGGCCGCATGCGCAAAGCGATTGCACGGTCCTGTGATGAAGTGCTCGAATGTGTTCTCAGGCAGCAGCCGAAGCAAGCCCCGCTCGCGCTCGAATGAAGGTGCGTCGGAAGGGTCGTCGATTGGGAGATCAGAAACGACCGGGCACTCCTTGCCGGAACGAAACTCAACGGTGACGAGGCGGCCGGTCGCATCCTGCACAGCCTCGATGAAAGGCCGTAGGCAGTGGCGTTGGAGGTAAACGACCTGCGCCGCATCACTTGCGGAAATGATGAATCGGCCGTTCTCGAAGTCGCCCGGCGAAAGCTGTGAAAACCAGGCGCGCTCGACAGCGGGATGATGACGTTTCACATGTGCAAGGACGCTTTTCCATGACGGTTGAGCGGTTGTATTCATGTTCGTTTCTTGCGTATGAAACCGGCTCGCCGTCGCGCGAAGCGCACCGGCAGGCAATATGATCTAAGACACTGTTTTGAAAGCAGTTATGAAACTTCTACCCACGAACATCGAACTCGGATGCTAACCGAACCGCTCCAGCGATTCAATAGGGAACTTCTCGGAATATACCCGACCCATACCAATACTCACACCTGAATAACACGTGGATAATCCGGGTTGCAGTCGATCGGCAGAGAACGGGAAACTGTGCTGTTCTCGCCTATCGAAATGTTCCGGCGCGTCATGGAGTCAAAGATCACTGGGGACGACTTGTGGGGCTGCGCCGGAGTGCGCAAATCGTGTCTTGCGCGGCCGAAGATGATCCAGTTGCGAAGCTTTCGTTTGTCGGTACAATGATCGATTCGGATAATCTGGGCGAGAAGCGGGCGAACCCCCGGCGGCGTTTGTGTGCGCGCCGGCATCGTGCGCCCATTGCACCGGCGGCAATTGTCATTTCGTGGGAGACCCATCGCATATCATGGATACGACTCCGGATCTTTCGACGCTGTTTGAACTTGAAACCTTTGACACCGAATCATACGAAGCATTAAAGGATGTTGCATTTTCCGGAAGGGAATCCGTCAATCGACTGCTTGAACTCGTCTCCGACCTTGAGCACAAGGTCGAGTCAAAGAGCGTTCACGCCGGAAAGGGGGCGCTCAAGCTCGGCATGTGTTACGCCCTGCTGAGCGCGGTCGACCGCGCAGTCTATTGGCTGGAAAAAGCCGACGACTGCGCCGACAAGCATAAGTATCTCGGCTTGGCCTACCGGGAGTCTCGCCGGCATCGCGAGGCCCTGGAGCAATTCGAGCGCGGCGCCAAGCTCGCCAAGGCCCCCCTCGAGTTCGATTGCCAGTGCGCCGAGTGCCATGTCTTGCTCGGCGAGACCGACAAGGCCGCCGCCATCCTCGAACAAAATGCCGGCGCCGGCGCCGAATCGGCCCAGTGGCACTACACCCGGGGCCGCCTCAGCCAGGCCGTCGGGGAGCTTGAGGCCGCCATGGGTGAGCTGGAGCGCGCCCTCGAATTGGACGAGCGCCACGCCCACGCCAGCTTTCATCTGGCCTATCTCTTCGATCTTCACGGTAACGACGCGGCAGCGCGCGAGCTGTACCTCCGGGCGACCGATCAGCCGTACATTCATGTCCACGCCCTGATGAATCTCGCCATCATCCACGAAGACGCCGCCGAATACGAAAGGGCCGCCGACTGTCTGAAGCGCGTCGTCGCCGTCGACCCGAATAATCAGCGCGCACGGCTGTATCTCAAAGATGTCATGGCCGCAGGCGACATGCTCATCGACGAAGACCATCTCAACGACATGGAGCGCCGCAACGCGGTGCTGGATATTCCCGTGACCGACTTCGAACTGTCGGTCCGCAGCCGAAACTGCCTGAAGAAGATGAACATCCATACACTGGGCGATCTTCTGCGAACCACCGAGGCGGAATTGCTCTCATACAAGAACTTTGGCGAAACATCGCTCAAGGAAATCAAGGCGATGCTCACACAGAAGGGCCTGTCGCTCGGACAGCTCGCCCACGAAAAGCGCGCCCAGACATCGATCGCGACCGCGACGATGGCAGCGCCCGTGCGCCCGATCAATCCTGATGTTCAGAGCAAACCCGTGGCTTCGCTTCAGCTCTCGGTGCGCTCGCGAAAGTGCCTGCAGAGCCTCGGCATCAACACACTGGGCGATCTGGCCAACCGGACCGAGGCCGAGCTGATGTCCGCGCGAAACTTCGGCCAGACCTCGCTCGATGAAATCAAGAAGTGCCTCACGGACTACGGCATGAGCCTGCGAAGCTGATCGAACCATCCGTCGGAAACGGATGTCCGATCGAACCACCTCGCCGTCGGGGCCGAACAAGTGGTAGGCTGGTCGGTCCCGCCACCGATCGCGCCAAGTGAAGGAGCCAGTGCGATGCGGTCCCGGCGAACCTCCCTGAAACGACGCTGGTCGAATCTGCGCCGCAGATTCGCCAGACCGTCGCACCTGCGGCGCGGTACCTTCGTCGCCGGCTGCACCACGCTTATTCTCTGGGGCTGCTATTGCATCGGTGAAAACCGCGAGTGGTTTCGCGAAACACACGAGGCCGCGCCGCCTCCTCCGGCCGATATCGACCGGCTCATTCGCGTGCGCCTCGTCGGCAAGAAGACCGAGCCGCCGATCCGCCTGCGCGTCGGTTCGGGCTATCGCGTGATCGACAACAAATCAAACCGCCTGCTGCGTGAGTCGTCGCAGCCGCTGCCCGCGTCCATCGTCGCCATCGCCGGCGGCGGCATCAAGATCGGCGACGAGGCCTTCGCCACGAGCGACATTCTCATCGACCCCGCGCGCGATGCCGCCATTGTCATCGGCGACGACACCTATCGCGGCCGGCTCCGCCTGCACATCGACGGCAATCGCATCCGCCTGACGAATCATGTCGACATCGAGTCGTATCTGCGCGGCGTGCTGCGCGGCGAGCTGCCGCGAAACTTCCACGCCGAATCCTTCAAGGCCCAGTGCGTCGCCGCGCGAACATACGCCCTCTATCAGAAGGCCGGCACGCCACCGGGCCGCGACTGGGACGTCTACGACAACGAAGGCAGCCAGATGTACATCGGCGTCCGCGGCGAGGAGGCCAAGTCCGACACGGCCGTCGCCGCAACGGCCGGCGAAGTGGCCGTCTATGACGACAACGGCCGCGATCGGCTCTTCTGCACATACTACTCATCGACCTGCGGCGGCGTGACGCAGCCGATCTCGCAGTTCAAGCCGAGCGATCCGAACGTCCCGCCGCTCGCGGGCAACATCATCTGCACCGACTGCTATCTCTCGCGCTATTACCGCTGGGATGCCGTCACGCTGTCACACGACGAAGTCACCAAGCGCATCGTCGCCCGCTACCCCACCGTCAAGCGCCTCGGAAAGATCACGCGCCTCCGCCCCAAGGAGGTCGGCCAGGACGGACGCATCGTCCGCATTCAACTGGACGGATCGTCCGGCCAGAATGAAACCCTCGTCGGCGAAGACTTCCGCCTGTGCATGGGCGGCCACGTCGTCCGCTCGACCAGCTTTGCCATCGAAAACGGGCCGAGCACGTTCACCTTCCGCGACGGCAAGGGCTTCGGCCACGGCTGCGGCCTGTGCCAGTTCGGCATGGAAACCAAGGCGCTGCGCGGGATGAACTACCGCGAGATTCTCGTGTTCTACTATCCCACATCGAAGGTGAAGAAGCTGTATTAGTGGAAGCACACCACCGTTTAAAGAAAGGGCACGGCTTCGAGTACAAATTGGTTCCAAACAAGACTGCGGATTCTTGAGGGGTTAAATGAATGGCTAAGCGCCGCCCTGCTGGTCGTGGGGAAGACCTTAATGAGAAATATCGAATAGGCGCCGCCCACGCGCTCTTTAGTAAAGACGGCACTTTCTATATGGAACTCGATCGCTTTCCCGGCGCCTTAATTGATAAGAATGGGTTTGTGCTTTTCAAGAAAGACTCCGACTACAAGAATGCAATTGATTCAGGCCAGTTATACCGAAGCAAACCCACGAAAAGGGACGGAAAATGTCGAATTAAGGTACCCAAAGGCGGCATCTACGCCATGCTCGGATACACAACTTATTTTCATCATTTGGTTAGCCTGGATTCCGACCTTTCGGCGAGTGACATTGAGATTGTAAAAGAGTGGTTACAGCGTCGCTTTGCTCCCCACCGAATTGCAGCCCTTTTCGACGTCGACCAGAGCGTCATCAACGGCATAGCTAGGAATCGTAATACAGCGCGCCAGGCGAAATCGACGGATTAGTAACAGGAATATGGCGTTCTCTGCGACCCCGGCACGCCAAGCTAACTGCACAGTCTACTATAGTTCTTGCGAGGCACTCATTGGCCAGTGAATAGGCGCATCCTTCACGCCTCCCCGTCCCGCCGCTCATCTTCCCCACCCGGCACAGACCGCAGCGTCGCATCCACGCGCCGGGCCTCCGCGATGTCCTTGGCCGCGCCGGCCGCGTCGAGCTCCTTGAGCTTTCGCGCGCTGGGCAGGGCGCGGGACTCCCAACTGCCGACCGCGTCGTTATATGCCCTGGCCGCCGCCTCCAGGCCCGCGCGGATCTTGTTCAGATGATCGGCAAAGACGCACAGCCGATCGTGCAACTCGCGCCCGGCCGCGGCGATCTTCTCCGCGTTTTCCGCCACCTGCTGCTGCTGCCAGCCGTAGCGGATCGCCATGAGCAGCGCGGCCAGCGTCGTCGGCGATGCCGGCAGCACGCCCATGCCGACGCCCTCGGTCAAGAGCGACGCATCCTCGCCGACCGCCGACGCGAAGAACGCCTCGCCCGGCATGAACATCACGACAAACTCCGGCGAATCCGCCACGCCGCGCGCATACTCCTTTTTCGCCAGCTCGCGCATCGTCGAGCGAACGCCGGCGGCATAGCGGGCAAGGTGCTGCTTCTTCTGCGCCTCGTCGGCGGCCTGCATCGCGTCGAGATAGGCAGATGCGTTCACCTTCGCATCGACGACGATCGACCGCCCGCCCGGCAGACGCACGACCATGTCCGGCCGCAGCCGGCCGGATTCGCCGGACATGGCGGCCTGCTCGGTGAAGTCGCAATAGGGCGACATGCCCGTCAGTTCGACGACGTTTCGCAGCGTGACTTCGCCCCATTGGCCCTTCGTGCCGGGGTGCCGCAGCGCCGACACCAACTGTCGCGTCTCGCGGCTGAGCTGTTCGCGGCCTTCTTCCAGCCCGCGCAGATGTTTCGTTAGCCCGCCGTAGGCCTCGGCGCGGGCCTTCTCCAGCTCCTGGATCTGCTTTTCGTATCGGGCGAGCTGCTCGCGCAGCGGCTTCATCTTTTCGTCCGCGAGCGTGAGAAACTGGGCGTTGCTGCTCTTAAGCGCCTCGGCCGAAAGGGCGGTGAACGTCTCGCGGACCTTCTGGTCCATCTGCTCGATCTGGCGGCGCTGCTCGGCGAAATGCTCTCGCGCTGCTTCAAGCCGCGTGCGGGCCTCGGCCGATGCGACGCGCTCCGCCTCGACGGCCGACCGCGCCTCGGCCAGCTCGCGCTCGCGCGCGGCCAGTTGCCCGCGCAGCTCGTTCGCGGTGGCCTCGAGCGCCGCCTTTTCGGCCAGCAGCGCCGGCGCCTCAGACGCCGCGCCGCCGCGCCGGCGCAAGATCACCCACGCCACACCGGCCCCCAGCGCGCCGCCGGCAAGAAAGCCGAGAATGAAAAAGAGCCAATCCGACATGATGGGGGGAGCATAACGGGAACGGGGAGGCGTGGCACGAGATGTCGCTTAGGATTCATGTCCGTGCTACCGGGGAGGTCCGTCGTGCGTTACAACTTGTCAATCTCAGGAATTCCGATTG
>CAZRFP010000172.1:0-9086 GCA_964599535.1 uncultured Planctomycetaceae bacterium | reverse complement strand
AGTCTCTCACAAAAAACCGTCCGTAGATTCCAGTTGAACTGTGAGCCAAGACAGAAAATCACAGTTCTGAAGCCGGCCGAAACGGTAAGTAGTCACGCTTTCACCTTATCAAGCGGATCACGTTAACCTGATAGATATTGAGATTGGCATGAGCAATCGGGTGAGAAAGCGGAGAACTTGGGCGCTGTGCATAATCTCAGCAGTAGTAATTGTATGCCACTTGCTACCTCGCATCTTTGGTGTTTCACAGGACCTTTCGAGCATGCTGGTTTTTTCAGGCGTTGGAATCACGGTGTATCTTACTCATAGGTGGGCTTTGAATGAGAAGGATTGAGGCGACCCCCAACAATTGATGCCTGCATAGTGACGTAGGGTGCGTTCCCGACGCACCATTTGATATTGAGAATGCAGTGTACCAAGGAATGTTGCGTCCCGGACGCACATTACAGCACAGGCGACTACAATGAGGAGACGCAGGCCGTGACCAACACGACGCTGATCAGCGCGGCCGAATATCGGTATGACGGCGGGCGGCAGCGTTACATGGTTCGCCTGCGTGATCCGAATGATGACTTGGCGATCATCGGCGATGCTCAGTGGCGGGATTACATCGGCAACGACATCCATCGCGATTACACGGTCGATTATGATACTCCCCAGGGTTCGACCGTGCCTTTAGGTCGTTTCTCAGCCTGCTTCCAGTGACGGTTTAGGAGGAAGGGCATTGGCCACGCGCACTGCCGGTGGCTTGGCTCCGTCAAGCAGGCAATTCAGGCATACTTCGCTCGAAGGCGCTCGTTCCATTTCGACGGATGTTGTTTTTCATTGTCCTGAGAATCAGTCGGGCGGCGGTTCTGGCCCGGCTTGAGGCGTGAAGGATTGGCCGGCACTTGTGGATGCTCATCGTCGAGATTGCGGGCGGGGGACTCCTCGGCTGTTTCATCCGGCGCCGGAGCGGCTGTACGCTCGGTGATCCGTGGGCGTGTATGAGTCGGCGTCGGCGCGGTGTGCGAGCGGCTGGGCGAAACGGCGTTCACGCGCTCAATGGCAGGCGATGCTATTGTGCTTTGTCGCGTTGTGGCCTGACATCCCATGATGCCCAATACCAGCAGGCACCAGACCAGCCCCCAAAACAGGCGACGGCGCAGATCGAACGTCAACACGGCGTTCCCCCCTCGGTTGACTCGCTTCCGTGCGACGTTTCGCTTGCGATTTTCACGGCCGTTGAGACCGCGAAAGGCGCTTCTTTCCCCTCCGAAAAGCGCCTTGGACTGCGGCGGCATCGAATCCATCGATTCTATGTCGCGTCACCGTCGAACCTCTAGATCGAGCGTCGTGATGGCGTAAATAAGGAATCACACGCCAGCCGTGGATGCGTGTTTTCCGTAAGACGTTTACGATGCTTTCACACGATGATTCTTGGCCATCGGCCCATATCTTGCGTTCGCAGGTGGCCGAATCGCGGATTTATGGGCTTACGGCTTCCGTGGAGTGAACGAGGACCCGGCGGGGCGTTCGGACTTTCACCGGGACGCAATATGTCCGATAATAGAAAGAGAGACGTCTTGAGGACTGCGCAAGCCCGCAGGGGCGGAAGGCGTGGGTTTGCGAGGCGGGATGGTGAACATGAATAAGGATGTTCGGATTTCATGCGCCGTAGCAGGGATGCTGCTGATCGCCATGTCGACGCAGGCCAGCGCCAACCTCGCGCAAACATCAGGCAATTCTGAATCCGGCGCTGCAAGTACGTCCGCGCGCCCGCCTGCTGATGTCGAGCGGGTGACATCCTCTCGCGTGCATCTGAATTATCGCGTGAAGCCGGGGGGCGAACCGATCGCCGCCGTGCAGCTCTTCGTATCGACGGACGCCGGCGCGACATGGACGCCGGCCTCGACTCATCGCGGCGCTGACGGTCCGATCGTATTCGATGCGCCGAGCGACGGCTTGTTCGCCTTCTATCTTCGCTTCGAAACGGCAAAGGCCGCCGCGCCGGCTCCATCAACCGGTACGGCGGCTCATCGCTGGGTTCGCGTTGATCGAACCGCGCCGATGGTTCAGCTCCTGAGCATCAAGGCGGACAAGCGATTTGATTTGAATCGCGAGGTACAGTTGCGATGGCGGTCGGAGGACGATGATCCGGCGGATCGACCGGTATCGATTCGCTATCGATCAGAGCAGACGAAGTCTTACCAGTTAATTGCGGAGATGCAGCCCGCCGAGGGCGAATTCCGCTGGACGGTTCCGTCGAACGTCTTCGGGCGAATCGAAATCAAGCTGAGCGCCGTCGATCGTGCCGGCAATCGCGGCGATCACCGCGACGACCGCTTGACGGTGCATGACGACCGGGCGGAGCTGCGTGCCGCTTCGTCGAAAGCAAACGTCACGTCGCCGAACGACAAGATCGGTGATGAACCCCCCGTCGAGGCCGAGACTGAAGATGACGTGAATTCACAGGACGGCATGTTTTCCGAGTGGCCGGCCATGGCATCGGAACCGGACAGCGGCGGGCGGCCTGTAGATGCGCGTGCTGCCATCGAAGCGAAAAAGCAGTATGATCTGGCCACGTGGCATCGGCTGCGCGGCGATTGGGATGTAGCGGTCGTTAAATATCGCGAAGCGCTGCGGCATCTTCCGGAAATGGCGGCAGCGCGAAACGACCTGGCCGCGGTTTTGTGTCTGCGCGGGGAACTTGAGGCCTCGGAGCGAGAGTACCACACGCTGTTGAAGCATGACAACCGGCATCGATCGGGGCTGAAGGGCTTGGCGCTGGTTCAGGCCAAGCGTCGCAACTATCGCTCAGCGCATGCAACGCTACAAAAGCTGCTGCTTGTGGATTCGGAAGATGCGGAAGCATGGCTGAGCTTGGGCGACGTTTGCCTGTTTCTGGGCGATCGCACGGCAGCGCGGACGGCATGGACTCGTGCCGAAGACATGGCGACGGCGTCGCGCGAGCTTCGCGCTCGGGCGCGAAAGCGACTTGAGATATATTCGTCGTCGGGCCTTTCCCTCGGCGAACGGGTTGAAGATTAGGCGATTAAGATGAGCGAACCGGCCGAGGAGTGCCGGGCGCGCGTCGCAATGGATTGATCTGTCATGGCGGCCAGGAAGGCAAAAACAGAGGCATTCGATGCGGGCCTGCCGGTCTATGTGGTTTTCGGTAAGGACGAGTTTCTGCGATCGCGCCGGCTCGGTGGGCTGCTTCGGCAGTTGATCGGCGATGCTGACGAATCCATGGCGTTGTCCACGCTGAGCGGCGCGACAAGTGCCGTCGTGGACGTGCTCGATGAATGCCGCACGCCCTCGCTGCTCGCGCCGGTGCGCGTGGTATGCGTTCGCGATGCCGATCAGTTGTTTGCCAAGGACAACGAAGATGGTGAAAGCGCGGCGCAAGCTTCGTCGATGGGGGCCGGCAAGTCCAAGCGCGCGGCGTATCGGCAATTAACCGGCCGCGAGTTGATGGAGAAATATCTCGAATCGCCGTGCGCGTCAGGCGTGCTGGTGCTTGAATGCAAGAGCTGGCCGAAGACGACGCGGCTCTACAAGCAGATCGAAAAAGTCGGGCGCAACATCGATTGCGAGCCTCCTTCGGGGCGGGATTTCGACGCGTGGGTGCGCCAGATGGCGCGCGAGGAATTTGGCTGCAAACTTTCGGGCGATGCTTCCGAGCGACTGATCGATCTGATCGGCGAGAACCCCGGGCTGCTGTTTTCCGAATTGTCAAAACTCGCGACGTACGTCGCCCCGCGCGATGTATTAGAAGCGGCGGATGTAGACGCACTGGTTAGCGAGACACGGACTGAAATCGTGTTCAAGCTGATGGATGCGATCACCAGAGGCGACGGGGGGCGCGCCATCCGCCAATGGCATCAGGTGCTTGCAAGCGGGCGCAGCGCGGAATTCATGGCGCTGGGTGGTCTGCGATTTGCCTTCGAGCGGCTCGTCAGCATGAAGCAAATGCACTCCCGCGGCGCTTCCCCGTTTGACATCAAGCGAGAGCTTCGTATTTGGGACCCCGACAACCTCGTACCAAAGCAGCTTGCGCGTTTCTCGCTGGTCCAGACGCATGATCTACTGTTCAAGCTGGCGCGTATCGATTTAAATTCAAAGACCGGTGTGAGCACCGTAGAAAGCTCGGTCGAGCGGTTGATTGTGGAATTATGTCCGGCGTCGTGAAAGTCGCGCCGCCGGGTGCATGCGGAAAGTTATTATCATGTCCAGACAGTTTGCTTCGGTAATGGGTCTCGTCTTTTTCTTGGCGCTGCCTGCGCTGAACATCGGCTGCTCGGAAGCTCAGAAGCAGCAGTGGAACGACTTCTTCAGCGGCGGCGGCCGACAGAAGCGAACAGTCCAATCCACGCCCGAGCGCGGTGCTTCGACGCGCGATGAGACGCGAACAGCTTCCGCGCAGACGCCCGCGCAAGACTCGTCCGCAGGCAATGCCGCTGCTGAGACCAGCGGTGATGGAACGGCCGCAGAGCCGTCGAACGACATTGACAGCGATGTGGAGGCCTACGCGGCCCGCATGCGCCCGGTGAAAGAGACGGAGTATCATCCGAATGACCACACGTCGAAGATTCATCGCCAGCAGGATCCTCAGCGAACGAAGCGGATTCATGACGCCGCCGCCCAGTCGGACGGCACTGGCGAACCGCCCGCAGACGGCACAAGCGACAATGTCATGGCGCGGCATGAAGTAGATGCCCCCACTGCGCCGAAGGTCTCAAATGGCTCCCCCCATGGCGCGAAGAATGAACCGGCATCCGAGGAGTCGATCGTTCGAACTGCGTCGGCGCATGACGAACCCGTTCACAAGCCAACGACGACTTTAGACAATCCCAAACACCACGAAACTGCTGCAAATGAGACGTCAAGCTACGATTCCAAGCCGATCGTTGCCGCGAATTCGACGCCGGCATCGATCGAAAACGCAACGTCGCCGGAAGAGTCGAGTGAATCAACCGAGCAAACAGGCCTGCCGGAATTGATCGACGTAACAGTCTCCGCAGCGCCCGAGCCT
Source organism: uncultured Planctomycetaceae bacterium (assembly GCA_964599535.1). GTDB lineage: Bacteria > Planctomycetota > Phycisphaerae > UBA1845 > UTPLA1 > JADJRI01. Next base: position 4,069 of record CAZRFP010000172.1, on the reverse strand, counting down.
CAGCTCGAGTCTGCATCAGATGCCGGAGAACCGCCGTCCGGCGCGATGGCCGCCAACAGCGGCTCGGCAAACGCAACGAGCGAGACCTCGATGGCGGCGCGCATCGCCGCGCTGGAAATGCGCGTGGCGGCTGATCCGAACAATCTGGAAGAACAATATCGACTACGCATGATGTATCTGGTCGACGGCCAGGACGACAAGGCGAAGGAGATCATTCCCGGCGTCGATGCGGATCTGCAGGGCATCATCACTGCTCAGATTGAGTCGCTCATTCTTGCGAGATCGACTTCGGGTCGCGATCCGGCCACCTGGGCGACACGGCAACTTGAGTCGATTGAGGAGTTGCGGAGGTTGATAAAGGAGCGCGCCGATCTGGTGGTCGTACGCGTCGTGCTTTGCATCGAAGTCAGCGGATTCGGTCGATACAAGCCGATCGAGCCGGCCGAGTTCAAGGCCGGCCGCCCGAATAATCAGGCGCTGATTTATACCGAGATCGACAATTTTACCAGCAAGCGAACGAACAACGGGATGTATCGTACTCTGCTGTCCACGCGACAGACGTTACTTACGGTCGACGGTCGTGAGCTATGGTCTGAACATTCGGAGAATATTGAAGACCTTTCGCGGCGTCCGTTGCGTGACTTCTATCTGTGCAGCCTGCCGATCAAGATTCCGCGAAACCTGACGCCCGGCGAATATGTCTATAAAGTCGAGGTTGAAGACGTGCTCGCGGGCAAGATCAACAGCAACACGACGCGCTTCAAAATCGTACCGTGATCCCGGCATCGCCTTTCTACACGGCAATGTTTCACTGTCGATGATAAGCAGCGCTCGTCTTGTCATGTGTTGCACGGAGATGGTCGATCCTTGGATTCCGTCGGCTCCACGTCCTGGCACAATCGACACCAATCGGCGTTGCGCGGCTTATGCGAACTGCTATTGGCGGAGGGTTTGGCAAATCCGACGGTCATGATCGTCGGACCGGGCGGCGTGTCGCGCGTGCTCGCGCCGATGTTGAACGATTCGGCACGGGAGGACGCATCGTCTGGCCGCAAGTTGCTTGGCGATCTGGCCCGCTATGCGGATCAACTGCTGCGCCGCGTGCCGATCGCTCCGCTCGTGTCCCTGGAGCCGCTGGAAGTCTCTCGCGCGCTTTCCATGCCGCACCGGCTCGTCGTTGTGGATCGCTCGCGCCGGGTGCTGGCGGCCGTGCAGCGCGATCTGCCCCTCGCCGAAACCTATTGCATGGACATTTCACGCGAGGCGATTCCCGAACAGGCCGACGCCGTCATTGCCTTCAACGTTGTCTGCCGGCTGGATGTCGACGCACAGCCGATCGGCATGAGTCATGTGACGAGCGCGGTGCGGCCGGGCGGATTGTTGCTGATAGATGATCGTTCGGCGCGAGCGAATCTTCCGGGCGATGGTTTGTTCGTAACGCTGGGCAATAAGACCCATCGCCGCCGACCCGAATGAATGTCGGCGCGTACGCTGCCGCGGCTCAGAGCTTCATCTTTGGAGTCACTTCGTCGTCGTACACATTCGCCAGTGGCTCAGCCAGACGATGACGAACCAAAGCCCGCCGACGAAGTATCCCGCCAGACCGCACCAGTGGTCATAGCCGATGCCGCCTCGGTCGCGAACCTGCTCCATCAGTGCCTCAAAGCCAAGACCCGACGCCGCCGCATAAAAGACCAGAAACACGATCAAGAAGCTCGCGAAGAAGTACTTGTCGACCTCTCGCAGGCGGCCGTTGCTTTCCAGCCATGATTCCCACGTAGGGTGGCCCTCAAGCCGCGGTTCGACATGCTCGCGCAGATACTTGCCGGCGCGGACGATGCTGTTCTGTTCCATGACAAACGCCAGCATGAGCACGAGCAAAATGAACGGCAGGCTGGCGCTGGTGTAGGCGCTGCTGAACTCCGTCGCGGCAAACGCCACGAGCGGTACGAACAGCGTGCCGATGACAAGAATAAAGAAGACCCTTGATTTGGACGAGCGTATCTCGTCGCGAAGCGTCACGTATTGCTGTCTCATGAATTCGTCGTTCGACATGCGTGGTTCTCCTTTTTTCGGCTGGAAGAGAATTCGGGCCGGCAATCCGCTCGTTGGTGCGCCCGAATCGGGCCGCCGATCGTTCGATAGACCTTATTGTGACGCGCCGACGGGGCAATACGCAATGTGTTTTGCGGAGATTTTCGAACCTGCATTTCAAACGTCACGTTCGCGCCGGTTTGTCCGCAAGGCGACGGAGCAGTGCCTCCCGGCCGTTCGGCAAAGGCTGGCGGCGCGAAATCGAATCGGATAGAATCACCGCATCTCGTGGGGATTTGCGCAGTTTCCCGCGAAATCGTGCCGCCGATGCGGCACGCGGCCGAAGTGGCGGAATGGCAGACGCGTCGGATTCAAAATCCGATTCCCGCAAGGGAGTGAGGGTTCAAGTCCCTCCTTCGGCAGTTTCCCCGATCTGATCTTGCAGCGCGATGGAAGTGTGCCTCAGACGAAAGTCGCGAGACCATTCCGTTTTAGTTATCCACGCGGCTGATTTCCTATTCGGCTTCGGTAACTCCCTCGTTGCGGCCGCGCGGCGGTTGCTCTTGTCGCGAATGCGCCGCGAAACGGCTCTTTCTTCCGGCTTTGCTGAGGAGTGGTTTGATTAATCGTGTGTCGGCGTAAAGCACAGCGGCCTCGCCCGATGTCCGGACGAGGCCGCGAGTGGTTTAGGCCTTAGCTGGATTGGCGCTTAAGACTGGGAGGCGTCAATCCGATTTGAGCCGATGCGAATCAGCCAGATGCATCAGCCGCCGCAATCGATGGCTGCGGCATCCGCGCAAATCTGATCCCATACCACGTCGCAACAGAACGGATCATCAGCGCAGATGGTGTTACAGCACTCCGCGTCTGAGCATGCCGGAGAGCCATTGGCGATGAAGCAGTCGCCGGCGGCCGGATCGCCGCAGCTCGGAAGCGGGCACAGTTCGTCCGCCGCATCAGCGCAGAGCGAATCCCACGTAACGTCGCAGCAGAATGGATCCGCGGCGCAGACTGCGTTGCAGCAATCTTCATTCTCGCATCCTGGCGAGCCGTTCGACGCAAAGCAATTGCCAGTGCCGGGGCAGGCCGGATTGCCGCCGCCGTCATCCGGACACTCTTCTTCGCACTGAGCCGGCGTGACGCAGTGCAGGTGATCCGGCGCCGGTCCTTCGTGGCAGCTTTCTTCACAACACGGCTGGCCGTCGTTGAGGCGGAAGCCAGGATTGAAGGGCAGGCCGCCGAGTCCCGTGCCGCACGGCGGGGGGCCATTGTCGAGCCAGGGAATGCCGGCAGCCGACATGTTAAGAGCGCCGCCCGGATTGAACACGACCGGGCCGCCGCCCAGCGACGGGGTAAATGTAAACCGCGGCTGAACCGGGAAATTGGAGTCGAAGGTTCCGCCGGTCGGGTTCGTACGGTGAATGGTCATCGTACCCGGCGCCTGCGGGCCATCGAGCGTGACTTGCACATCCCACTGTTCCGGGTTCGTGCCGCCGTTGTACGTCACGGTGATCGGCTGGCAGGAAACCAGGCTCAGGGCGACGATTTCGACCGGAATTGTATCCGAGCCGCCATCCGGGACGATGGCCGGAGCCAGGCGCGACACCACGGTGTCGCCCGGCGCCGCGCCGCCCAACAGCACCACGCCGGTGAACGGATCGGAGCCCGGACCGAAGAAATCAGCTGGAATGGGCGTCGGGGCAAAGCCATACTGACTGCCACCACCGGCCGCACACGTGGTCGATGACCACGCATCAAAGCCTGGCGGATAGTTGCAGATGGCCGCGCTGGCGCACTGGATCAGCAGATTGCCGGTGCCGGTCGAATCCGGACCGAATGCACCCACGCTGATGAGATACGACTGACCAGCCACAACCGGAGCAACGATGGTCGACTTGAATCCACCGGTACCCGTTCCGCACGCGTTGTTGGGATCATCATCGTTGCAGGCTACGAGCGTGAGGGAATTGCAATCGCCGCTATACAACGCGATTCGCGTGTCGCTCTCCATCACGTCGCTCGACCCGCAACTAGC
>CAZRFP010000171.1:5842-9109 GCA_964599535.1 uncultured Planctomycetaceae bacterium | reverse complement strand
CGCCGGTCATCCCTAATCTTTCAATCATCTCATTGAGTGTCATCGCCTCACCTCCTGCGCTTGTGAGAACGTGCCGGGCGTCCGATGACCGCCATTGATCGGGTTCCCATCGCCGAAGTGAATGATGGTCGATGCCATCACACCGTCACCCCCGGCGGGGACGCCATCGGCTTCGATGATCACGATCCGATCGCCGAACACGCGATTCCCCCGCCCCATCGCCGGCCGCGTCGACAGGTCCACACCCACGTCGCCATCGCCGTAAATCAGATCATCAAACCGAAGCGGCTCTGCCCGCTCGACGCGAATCTTCCGCCGTGCCCAGGCTGATGCCTCATCCCTGCCCGGCCAGTCGCGTATCCATCCGCCGAAGAACCGATACGGCTTGGGCGACGCCTTCGCCGAACCGATCAGTGGATGCCCGCCATCGACGCACAGCATGCGAATCGGCAGCATGTACATCGCATCGAATCGCCGTCGCAAATCCGGCGACAACCGATGCCGCGCGTGCCAGCCAGCCGACACCAGCGCCGGACGCGACGTGAACCACCAGTACCACAGGTCCGTCCCGTCCCAGTTGAACAGGCCGTCGTCGGTCACGTGGGCGAGAATCGACCGCAGCCCCCAATTGAGCGACGCCGGCGGCGCATCGCCCCAGTCCTCCAGCGGGTCGATCGCATTCCGCCCGCGCGTATCGCGACTTTCTATGCCGTCCATCCCCAGCACGCGGGCGATCCAGACGCGGCAGCGCAGGCCGACGCCGATGTTCGTGCCCCACAGCTTCCCCGTTCGCAGTTCATCGAGGCAGCGCAACAGCACCGGCCGGAGAATCTCCCGCGCCGTGGGCGACAGCGATGCCGCGCGGCACAGGTCGGGAATCTGCCACATGGTCTGATCGTGGACCGACAGCCCGCCGGGCCAGTCGCGGGCGATGCGTAAAGGGTTGGCGCGCCGGTCGGGTAGGTCGATTTGTCCATCCGAGCCGCGCGCCGTGCCCCCAATAAAATCATGCTCCGCAGCGTAGAGTGCCGCCTGAATGACGCGAGCCAGCGCCGGATCGGCCGCGACGTTCGGCCGCGCGAACAGCCATCGGTCGCGCTCACCGAGCAGCTCGTCCGCGTCAAGGCGCAACAGCGCCGCCGCGAGTTCGCCGGCCGTGTAGACGCCGACGCGCGGCATAAGCACACGATCGACCAGGCCCTGCACGTCGCGACCGTCGATCGAGCCATCGGCGTTCCAGTCCTCACCCCCGCCGGCGATAATGTCGTCCGCGCGGTCGCGCGCAAGCTCTCCGCCGAACAGGCATGCTGCGAGCAGGATGAGTGACAGTATTGCGGTGCGGCTCATGGCATATCTCGATTTCAATGTACGATCACCAACAATCGTATGTCGTGAGCTTCTCGCTCGGCGTGTCGGTCGTTCCCAGTTCCGATTCCAGCCTGGCGAGCGCGGCCGCAAAGGCCTCTCGCTGTAAGCGGGCCTTCGCGACCCCATTGGCAACCGCGGCACTCGGAGTCACTCCGTGTCCCTGCACCAGCCACGAATGCATTTGAAGTGGCTGGCCAATGTGGATGCAGGCGTGCCAGACAAGGTGAACACCAGTAAGTCTCGGAGTACAGTCTCCGACTTCCACGCCAGCTATAACGATCTTCTTGTCCGTCGGCACTTGCGACGGTCTCGCCTCGGTAAATTCGATGCCCATTCGTCGATCTCCCTTCGTGTTATGAGTGGTTATTTTTTGCATGGGTCAATACTCCGTCTCATTACCCATGTACCGATCAATCGGGCCTTCGCACTGCAACGTGCTGCCGTCTGTCATTATGACTCTGACATGCGGCCCAACTCGGTCGCCGCTGGACGGATAGGTAACGTCCTCGACGCGCACGATCTGCTCAGTGTTTATCACGATGGCACGCAACGGCGGGGTAAACATGAAACCCCCGGTCCAGTCGTAAAACCTCGTCTTAATCAGCGGCATGAACCCCGCCCTTTCCTAGTTGAATAGAACGTCTTGCCGCGCCGCCGTTTCTTGGCCACCAGGCTCATGCGAACAAGTGTCGTAAGGGCGCGATATGCAGTACGCTCTGACAGGCCGCAGCCCAAACCACAATCGGTCGGGCAAACATGACGCCATCTTGCGCCGCGCGTCTCGCGCTCCAGCCAGGCCAAAACGATCCGCTCACCCGGAGTGAGTCGCGAATCGAACAGCGTGTCAGCACTAACGAGGAATCGCGTTTTCATCCCACACCTCTAAACAGCTTCGCCCGCACGCACTGGGGGCATGCGTACATCCACCTTCCGGACCTCTTGGCGTCATCCTCCGGGAGCGCCGCCCAATCGTGACGCCGGACAAATTGAACCACGCGAACAACACCCGCCGCCCATATTTCGGGTGGCACGTCGATGTGACCGGCGCACAACTCGCATTCGTCGATCGCGTTAACGTCGCAATAGACGGTTGGCACCTGCTCTCTCATCTAAAATCCTCCGCGCCGCTTCATCCGTCCTGACCGTCGGCGGCCAGTCGTGAATCGACAAACCAGCCGCGTTGAACAGGGTGTCCTCGTCACGGCACGCCACTTCAGCGTACCACTCGTCGTCTATTTCCACGGCAATTCCGGCGGGACATTCGCCGCCCTTGAACACATGCAAGCTACCGCCGTGCATCCGATGCGCATGTCTGCGGAGGCGCGTCACTAGCGCCCTGGAGAATTCCGCCGATCCCGTTCGGATGGCCAGGATGCATCCCCAGTTGTCTTCGCAGCACATGAACAGTTCATGGCCACGGCCCTCAAAGTCGAGGCCGACATATCGATCACCAAATCGCGTCTGCTGTGTTTCACCGTAGTGGTGAAGTGACACCACGCCGGATTCAAGCAGCGCCATCGCGCGCTGCTGGATCAGGTTCGGCTCCGGCCCGCAGGGTTCGCCCAGCAGATCGCGCGTCGCCTCGCCGAATTTCGGGATAATGACATGCTCGACGTCGCCGATGGTCTGACATCGCCGGCGGATCGATCCGGCGATCTCCCATCGCTCGTAGCAGCCGGCGAACAGATCGCGGAATTGGAAAGCGGCCGCAACTGCCTCGCTGAACGGGATGCGATTCGAAGAGCTCATTTCATCACCTCTCTTCCGTTCGCTCCGCATGATCCGGGCAATAGTCGATCGACAATCGCTGGCAGCAGTTTCCAGGGCGGTCCTTTCGGCTGCATACGATCATCGTTCGAGCGTGTGTCGCGTGCTTCTCGCACATCGGAGCATCGCAGG
>CAZRFP010000171.1:0-5832 GCA_964599535.1 uncultured Planctomycetaceae bacterium | reverse complement strand
GATGAACTGCCATCGCGCCGAAACTGTCGCGGCCCAGTCGCGATGATCTTGTCACACAACAGCGTCGCCTCTGCATCGCACCACCCACATTGCATCACCACGGGATCTCCTCATCCGTTTTTCGGTCGCGCACCTCGATGTCCCGGCAATGCTCCTCCAGGGCGGCGTCGCCGACATCGCCAGTTGCCGCGACAACCGACCTCAGCGCCAAGGCGAGTCGGTTGATCATGAGCATTGGCACTGGATGCGCCAGTGCGTGGTTTATGAGTTCGTTGAATCGTTCGTCGGTCATCGTCGTCTCAATCCTCCTTCTTCCGCCGCGCCGTGGCGGATCGGTTTTTCGGTTTTGGCGCCGCGCTCTGCGAATCCGGGAACTCCTCGCGAGCCTGCTGCATCAGCGTCGGCAGATGCCACTCGCCCGGAAAAGAATCGAACAGCTCGAGCAAACGAGTCATGACCGCCTCGCCCGCCATCACAGAAAGGTCGATCGATCTCGTGTTCCGCAACTTGCTTCTGAGAAGCCGGTCAGCCGCGCATATCTTTCCGGCGTCGACGCTGGCCAAAATACTGGCGAATTGCCGAGGTTCGATTGCGGGATCCCCAATCAGTTCCAAGGCGAGCGCGATGCGAAGCACGCGGTCTCGGTCTTCGCAGATCGTCGCCTTCTGATTCGCCAGGGACACGAATTGATCCTGAATGCGGTCGAACACGCATTGCCAGCGGGCCTGATCGAGGCGTGCCCGGGTCTGCCCGGGTTCCACTTTGGCGGGCGGGCGAATCGGCTTGACGTAGATGACCTCGCCAACATTCTCGCCGTTGACCGCGATCGCCGGACGCGCTCCGCGCGTGGTCTTCGAGGCGACTTGGTAGTCTCGCGGCGCGACAATGGGCTGGCCCGGAATGACGGATTTGACCGCCCGCTTCAGTGCTGTCGGCACCGAATCGTACGAGGTCTCTACGCAGAGCAGCTCGTCGCCATGCGTTCGATGGGCATCTTCGATGCGGATCTGCACGAACGCCGCGTCCTTCCTGCCCCAGCATTCACCATCCAGGCACCGTGCGTATTTATCGCGGGTAACGTGATCATCGAAGAGCAGCGGAGCGGCTGCCGTCTGCTTCGGGCAGGTACTGCACGGGCCAACGTCTGTCAATCGTGCCACGATTTCGGCATCCAGTGCGGACCACTTGGCGGATGACAATCTCCGATCGCCGTCATGGAGTCGATGATCGAGGAGCTCGACGTCGTGCATCTCGCCCTGAAACCACTGCCGGATCGCGTCGAACTTGGCCTCCTGGACGTTCTCGGGCAGACGCGCGACCCGCTCGTAGTGACCCGCCGATAGGCGTCCGATGTAATTTCGCGAACCAAATGGATTGGGCGTGTCGTACTGGTGAGGGTCACGGATGACCGCCTGCCAGCGTGCGCTCAGGCGCACCAGTGAGTGCCGCCGCGCCACCCAGGCGATCGATTTACCGAGGCCCGCCGCGATGCCCTCCAGCCCCCAGCCTGCGTTGATCATGTGATCGATGCCGATGGCCTGTTCGAGTGGATGCAGATCGGCGCGTTGCATGTTGTCGAAGGTGGCGATCTCCGTCGCTTCCATCTCGGTCAGCGACCGCACGTCGATGAGCATGGACTCCCAGCCGAGCCGCTTCGCCGCTTCGAAGCGATGCCGACCCGTGAGCAATTCAAATCGATCGCCAGTGCTGGGCCGCGCGATCGGGTACTGCAGCTGGCCGATGCTGGGCTTGGCCATCGACGCCATCAGCTCGGCCACGCGCTCCTCGGCCACGCCGAATCGCGGATTCAGGGACGTGGGGTCGAGGCGATGCAATTCGATGCGACGGACCGAGCTGGTGTGATCCATCGCGGTGTGATCGCCGGCGGGCGCGTCTGCGCCCAGGCGTTCGCGCACGTATTCGCGCGGCTGCTTGCGGCGTCTGCTGGTTGCATGTGTCTTCATCTCCAACTCTCCTTTCAGCGGCGGTCAAACGAAGAGTAATCCCTGACGATCGCGGCTGCCGCCGCGCCAATGCCGGACATAACCCGTGGTTCGAAAATACCGCACCGCGCGATCTAGCGCGGCATCCGACAGATGCCGCACCGATGGCACTTCGGAACGCAGCCGATCGAACGCGGCCCGGCGCGGCAGCCGCAAACGGGCAAACCACTCATCCTGCCGCGCGAAATACACTTTGACGGCATCCAGCTCATCGCGCCGCATCATCCGCGCTCCTTGCGTGCAATTGGTACAAATACGACTGGGCCGCCGGGCTGAGGTGATTCCGGTGCAGGCGGCGCTGGTCAACGGGGAGGGCGTCAAACAGCTCCCTGAGTCGACCAAACCCGATGCAATCGACCCAGCCCCGTACCGCCTGCTCTCGATCCGCCGCCAGCGCTCGCTGCTGATCGCGCTCGATCTGGCGTCGCTGGCCGGCGAGACGGGCGGCCTGTTTGGCGGAATGCGTGAGTACGCCGCGCGGCAGCGGCCACTCGTCGGGCCCGACGCGGATGGCATGCAGAAACACCGACGACCAGGATTTCTTGACCTGTCCCTTGTCCGCCAGATCGTCGGCAATGGCCTCGGCGTGTTCGATGCGATCACGGGTGTACGTGCCGAACACGCACGCGAGATCGGATTTCCCCAGCCCCTTTTTACCCACCCGCTCAGCGACGTCGTCGACGATGTAGACTTCTGAAGAGAGTATACTAGAGGGGCAAACCGGTTCGAATTTCGCACCGGTACCGGTTCGATTTTCGCACCGGTTCGAATTTCGTACCGGTTCGAATTTCGCACCGGTATGGGTAGAGATACCCACCCGAACATCTCTGGAACTTGCGAAGGGCTGGGTGGTCGCGACCTCGTAGCGGCTGTGGGTGCCGTTGAAGCGCGTGACCCGGACCAGGCACCGCCGCTCCAGCTCCATCATCGCCGACCGCAGCATTGCCGATTTGTACCCCAGCCTGTCTCTCAGCTCGCTCATCGTGCCCGTCCAGTTCGCAGCCCCGGATCGTTCCCGTTCGATCTCGATGTTCCGCTCCAGCCTGGCGAAGAGCAGCTTGGCCGCTGGGCTGAGCGTCGGGTCTGATTCAATCTCCTCGCGATTCCGCGTGTAGTGACTGCCGCGATCCTTCGCCACACGATCATCTCCTCGTCCTCCCTCGCCGCCGACCGCCCCACACAGGGGTCGATCTCGGTGGAAGAGTCAAGTGCCGTTCGGTTGACATCAGTGCTTCAGTTGCGGCGCCCGATCGACGGGCGGCGAGCCGACGGGCAAAACCGGGAGCTCGCTCCTCCGGACGCGAACGCCGCGCGGAGCGTCGATGCCGATGACGATCTCCCCGCCGCGGCGCCCGATCACCTTGATCCGGATGTCGCCGATATCGATCGACTCTCCAAACCGACGTGCAAGTACCAGCATGACCGCATCCTTTCAGGTTGGTGGTCCGCCGCGATACCGGCGACCGGCGGCGGCGATGACCTCCGTTGTGCCGTCGAAACCACGTACTAGACCGAGTCGGCGCAACGCTCGACTCTCGATGTCGCTCCAGGAATCGGCCTCGGCAATCTCAGACCAGTGCTCCCTGCAGAGCCGGCGTTCGAGATAGACCAGGGCTGCAGATCGCCGACAGCGAGGAACCTGACACGTGAAATCACCCATGGCGCCACCACGGACGTGCATGCGGACCAAAGACCATCACAAACGAACAGGCCGCATTTCGACGACCACTTGCGGGAGCTGGACTCGAACCAGCGACCTCCGGGTTATGAGCCCGGCGAGCTGCCATCTGCTCTATCCCGCACTGTGCCGGTCTCTCCCGGCTGTCACCGGCTCTGCGCTGTTTGCCTCCGGTCGGCACTCAGTTCCAGGCGCAGTCACGCCGCGGGTTGGTGCACGTCGTCCCGCGTGTTGCCTGGCGTCCGGGGGGGGGACGCCCATGCGCGGCATCAGACCTTTCACGCACTGTTCAGTGGGGCAACCCAACGACTCCCTACAGCGCGTTCATGGGTACGCTTGATCGCGCCGCCGGCCTCCAGCGCTGGAGGCCGGCGGCGCACAACGGATCGAAAACGCGGTCGACCCTTCAGGTTGTGGTGGGTTGCCGGTTGAGAGCAGGGGCTGGCCCGCAGCGGCATGACAAACCGGACAGACCGCCGCTCACGGGCCAGTGGGGAATAGGGCACTGAAAATCCGAGAGCCCACAGCAGGCCATAAACAAGCGCCGCAAATGCGGCGTTCGCATCCGATAACGCGAATGGCTCAAAAAATAGACGATGATGAAACATTGATTTTCACCCGCCGCACGGGTCACACTGAGATAGGTCGCAACGTGGCCGGCTCTATGTTGCGGGCACGCAGTGCCTCGTCGACGATGACATCCACCTGACGCACGAGTGATCGATTCTCCATCGCGGCCAGTTTTTTGATCTTCGTGTGAGTACTCGCCCATAGCGGGAGCATGCGCCGCGCGGCAGCTTTGATTTTGCGTTTTTTCATATGAAAACACAATACACTCAATTGAAGTCGAGTCAACCGCAAAATGATAATTTTCTTGCGTGACCCTAATTGTCTTGCATGAAATGATTTACGTGACGCTCAGGGAAAAACTCGTCTGGCTCAAAGATCGCACCGGATGGTCTATCAATGAGATGGCGCGACGCGCTGGCATTCCCGCGCAGACGATACACTCTGCCTCAAGCCGTGGAGGAGAGATGGGCTACATGAGCAGTGTCAAGCTTGCGCGCGCTCTGCAGGTTGAGCCAGAGTGGCTTTTTGATCCTTCGAAGGAGGCATCCGATGTCGGTGAGTGGCCGTCGTGGTGGCGGCCAGAAGACGGCCTGGACGAACAAGACGCAGCCGAGGCGAAGGCCGCTCGCGTCGCTCGCGAGCTTCACGAGCGAACCGCAAAAAGCCGATCAGTTCGTCGCAATCCAAGAAAGGCAGCTCGCTAGCCGCCTCTGAATATAGTCTTATCCATTCGAGATTGGAGGAATCCGGTTTCGGGCCCGAGCGGCGTGGCATTGCACTTCTCCTTACACTCTCACCAGATTCTACGCTCGATCGAGAAATAGGTTGAGAGAAAAATGGGCGTGAAGTGGGAAATTGGAGTGAGGGGATGGCGGTCGATCAGACACAGCGTTTCTGCGGGCACTGCAATGAGTTGACACTCCACTCGCGGCATCGCTTTGGAGATGGATGGGGCTGCCTGTTGACGATTCTCACGGCCGGCCTATTCCTTCCGATTTGGCTGATTGCGGCAATATCTGGGGCCTGCGCGCCGTATCGGTGTCATCGTTGCGGCACATCGGCATCGTGCATCACCGGCGCGACCGAGCCGACCAGTTCCGGCGCTCCGTTAGGCATCGCAATTGGATTGCTGATCGTGGGCGCCTTAGTGTACTTCTCGACCGTGGGTTAGTGATCCCAATGAATCCGAAAAAAGTGAGGATAAAGCCGTTTTTTGGTCCTGACGAACCTGGAAATTGAGGATCAGCCCATGCTCGCCATTTTCATCGCGCTGGTGTCTATCCAATCGATCGCGGCAGACCCGCTGCTAACTGCCGTGCGCGACGCAAACGATGCCCTTCGGAAACTCGTTGCCCCCAACCAGCGCGACATCCAGTCCGAGTTCAATCGTCCGCTCTCGCTGTGGATTGATCCAAGCGCCGTCCAATTCACTTTTGATGATGATGAACGAATTGAGTACCGGATCATCATTCGACATCCCAACAGAGGCCGGTACCGAACAGCTGGCGAGCAGACCGAACTCGATGAGGCAATTGCGCGATCTCAGAATCTGATGGAAGTGTGTTCTGGGGAATGTGATAT
>CAZRFP010000170.1:0-9407 GCA_964599535.1 uncultured Planctomycetaceae bacterium | reverse complement strand
TAAAAAGACTATTTCACTTAGTCGCATTCCTGTGTTGTAAGCAAATACAATGACATTCTTTATTAAAGTACTTTCTGCTTTATCCACAATAAGTTTTACATTGTCAGAACTTAAATAGTCTTCCTTAATCTTCTGTATGCGTGGCAGCTTAATCTTTTCAAATTCATTCACAGATATATAACCCCAAAGCTTGGCTCGGTTGAAAGCTGCTTTCAAAGTCCTATAATAAACCTTATAACCTTTCGGAGCCGTAGATTGAAGCTTCCTGATAAACTTCTCAACATCAATTAGTTTAATTGTATCCAGCGGTCGGATCGGCGAAAAGTATTGAAGAAAGGGTTTAAAGGATTGCTTAATACTCAAGACCGATTTCGGTGATAAGTTAAATTGAGCATGAGCGATATATTCATCATAGAACTCTTTTGTTAATACTTTTTTGCTACTTTCGGCATTAGTTCCAAAAATCATCATTCTAAATTTTTCGACGTCAGCCTTAGATATATTTTTCAAGAAATCCGATTCCATCAAAAATCCCTCTTAAATTGTTTCAAAATCATTCTTATCTTTTCCTTAATCGGTAAGCCAAGCCAGATATTTAATACCTGGCTTTTGCTTAATGAACTGTGATATTTTCTATAACTTTTCATTTATAAAATATCTTCAATAAATGTTTGACCAGGATCGTGAATGTTCTTTAAAAAGAAATTCAGTCTGTCTGCGTCTTTCTTACATAACAGTGAACCACTTACTAACTTTTTAAGCTCATCATATACCTGACTTAACTCCAAATATGATTCTATAACTTTATTAAAGATCAACGAATCCACTGCATCAATAGGTTGACCCAGATAAACTATATCCTGCATCTCATTCAGCAATTGATGCATTTCTTTTAATCTTTTCATTAAACTTTCGTACTTACTCATTTCTAATACTCCTGCTTCTAATTATTGCTTTTATCTTTTTACTTTTTTCTTTTATCTTATTTCATTGAACATTGAAGATTGAACCTTTAACATTTCTTGAACTTCTTGCCTCTTACGTCTCTCGTCTCGCGATTATTCCAGCAGCACTTCCAGTTCCTCAATCACTCCGCTCAAATCATAAACCTTCTGATTGATTTCCTTGATTTTAGCTTCAACATCATAGTCAACCAGGTCGTAATTAATCTCTTCCAGCTTCCTTATAATGAACCAAAGGTTTATTCGTAGCACCAATATTTTGTCTGGCATTTTAACTCCTTTAAACAAAAAAAACCTAAGGTGGATTACTAACCCGTTAAGAATTAATCTTCGGCTCGTTTAAAATTAAAATGCCTTAACGGAACTTTAGTAATCCGCTAAGGCATAGGAAATTTGGAGGCCACTTCCAATTTTATAAAATATTGTGCTAAGCTAATTGGAAGCCATTTCCAAAATCATTTTATTTTATATTCACGGCACCACGCTTTGGCTGTATGATTTGTAATTCCTAACATTTCTCCAATCTTTTTATAGTTTAAGGTTCCATTCTTCTTTTTACATTTTTGTGCAATATCATTTAATTTCGTTCTTTCTGGTTTTTTAGCATCTATTCTTACTTTATTTACCAATTTTCTTAAATTTTTAATTTTATTATTCTGTAACTCTGAATGCGATATTTGTTCTTTATACTGTTTTAGTGTCTCTTCGTACTTTTCATTAGCTTCTCTTTTTTCAGGCACAATAATCGCGATAGCTGTGTAGCCAGGCATCAGTACACTCATGGTTATATCTTTTAAAATTGTTATGTCTTTCGTCAATCTCCAGTATCCTGTCCTTTCGTTATATTTTATCGATTTTGCAATTTCCTCGTTCAAATTATTTCCTTTTGCAAACTCATATAATCTACCATAAAAGGCATCACAAAATAAGTTATATGCTACTTCTCGGTTGGCGTGTTTTGCATGTACTTTATTAATTTTTAATGTCTTTTGATAAATATTTTCCAAATCATAATTCATTTCATAATAACTCCAATAAACGTCAAATTCTTTTCTAAAATATTCTCTTAAATCATCGTTCAGCATAAAAAACTCAGAGCCGACTCGTTTAAATCCTTTACTGAGCAAATATCTCATGCTTTTGGTATTACCCATTTCTAATAATTTGGAAATTAAGGCAGTGGTTTCCATACATTCACCTTTATTTTATTCCTGCATCCTTGCACCAATTTTTGATTGTATGATTCGTGCGTCCGAGTTGTTTCGCAATTGCTGAAAAATTAATTTTTCCATTTTTCTTTCGGGTTTTATCAGCCAGTTGCATCAACTTTTCTTTTTCCGGTCGCTTTGCACTATCTATTAATGTTCGCTTCTGTTTTGATAAGTCTTTTATTTTATTGTAGGCAATTTCTTGCTCTCTATTTCTTCTCAATAATTCCTCTTGATAATCGTGTTGTGCTTTCTTCCACTCTTCTTCCTTAATGTTAAATGAATGCAATATAAATTCAGGCAATTCAAATAATGTTTCAAGCACTGAAAAAAAAGTACTCTCCATCATATTAATCCTGCCTGGCGTTTTGGGCTTGAACCTATATTTTTCAATATACAATAACGCGTCTTTATAATTCGATTCAATATCAATTTCAGCATTTATATATCTACAATAAGTTAGAAAAAGTTCATCCTTAAATTCTTTTGCGAAATCATCAATTTTAGCTGCAGCTTTCCATTCGTCTAAAAACTTTTCAAATCTTTCCTTAAAATGCTTGTAAAATATTGGGTAAGTTTTTTCTAGGTACCATCTTGGTCCATCAAGTTGATCAAGATAACTTTCATATTGAGCACTTATATCATAATCCTCAATCATTGCATTTACTATGACTTTTTTTTCTTCGTAGTCATCGATGCTATTTATTAAATGGTTTTCAAGATAGTATTCTAATCTTCTTGCATTTCCATAGTAGTCACCTTCAGTAACCAAATCCTTTTCTAGCTTACTTATAAAATCTTTATGTTTTTCTTTTAATTCATTCCAATCGACTTTCATCCACTTGCCTATTTTTATTTCAGGCAAAAATAATTATTCTTTCATTAATCAGCAGGTTTTTTTGTATTTTTAAACCTGTTGTTTAGGTAAAAGCTATACGATTTGTTAAAAATCCCTTCTAATTCCTTTTCAAGGGTACGATTTGGTGAAAAAGAAATATCTAAATTATTCATAACAAGACTTTATGCCAAAAAAACATTTAACAAATAAAAAATCTTCCCCTTCAACTAAACAGGTCAACACTGTGCAAAACGGTAATAATGTTAAGGGCAACGGTAAATTCGCTTCATTCGAGCAAACCTTTAAAAGAATAGACGACACTCTCTGGAAAGACGCTGGCTGCAGCAGCGAACTTGATTACGTCGAGCAGACTTCCTGGATTCTCTTTCTTAAATACCTCGATGATCTTGAAAAAGACAAAGCAACCGCCGCTCTTCTTTCCGGTAAAACCTATACTCCAATAATTGATAAAAAATATCAATGGAATGTTTGGGCTATGCCCAAAGACAAAGAAGGTAAACTCGATCATCAGAATGCACTCACAGGTGATGACCTTAAAGATTTCGTTGACCATAAACTCTTCCCTTATCTCAAAAAGTTTAAGACCGAAGCTGAAAGTCCAGATACTATCGAATACAAGATTGGTGAGATCTTCAGCGAAATTAAAAATAAAATCCAGAGTGGCTATACTTTACGCGGTGTAATAAATCTCGTAGATGAACTTCGCTTCAGAACCTCCGCCGAAAAACACGAAATGAGTCACCTCTACGAAGCTAAAATTCAGAATATGGGTAACGCTGGTCGTAATGGTGGTGAGTATTACACCCCTCGTCCTCTAATCAAAACAATCGTTAAAGTTGTCGCCCCAAAAATTGGTGATAAAATTTATGACGGTGCTCTTGGTAGTGCAGGATTCCTTTGTGAAGGTTTTGATTACTTATTGAATAGCAAAGGCAAACCTGAAAATCTGACTTCAAAGGATATAGAAACATTGCAGAAGCGTACTTTCTATGGCAAAGAAAAAAAATCTCTCGCCTATATTATTGGTATTATGAATATGATTCTGCACGGTGTTGAAGCTCCAAATATTCTGCATACAAACACTCTTGCAGAAAACCTTGCAGACATTCAGGAAAAAGATCGCTACGATATTGTAATGGCTAATCCTCCTTTCGGTGGTAAAGAACGTGCCGAAGTGCAGCAGAACTTCCCTATTAAAACAAGTGAAACGGCTTCTCTTTTCCTTCAGCATTTTATAAAAATTCTTAAAGCCGGTGGTAAAGCAGGTATAGTTATTAAAAATACTTTTCTTAGTAATACAGATAACGCATCAATCAGCTTACGTAAATTGCTTCTTGAAACCTGCAACCTTCATACAGTTCTCGATCTTCCCGGTGGTGTGTTTACTGGTGCTGGAGTGAAAACAGTAGTTCTCTTTTTTGAAAAAGGTTCTCCGACTCGCGAAGTTTGGTATTATCAGCTTAATCTCGATAGAAATCTCGGCAAAACAAATCCCCTAAACGAAAACGACCTTGCAGACTTTGTCACTCTTCAGAAAACAAAAGCAGATAGCCCCAATTCTTGGTCCGTTGATATTAAAGACGTCATTTCGAGCGAAGTCGAGAAAGATCAAACCACATTCGACCTCAGCGTTAAAAACCTCAATAAAAAAGAAGAAGCTGCTATTCGTAAACCAGAAGTTATTTTAGAAGAAATAAAAAAACTTGATGAAGAAAGTGAAGAAGTTTTAAACTCAATAATTGAGCTAATATGAGCAATTGGATTAAAAAAAAATTGAGTGAACTATCAGTAGTATTCGATGATGGTGACTGGATTGAAAGTAAAGACCAATCAGCAGAAGGAATACGTTTAATTCAGACAGGTAATGTTGGCAACGGTGTTTTCAAGGACAGAGTAGATAAAGCAAGGTATATTTCAGAAGAAACATTCAATAGACTACGATGTACAGAAATATTTGAAGGTGATTGTTTGGTTTCTCGTTTACCGGATCCAGTTGGTAGAGCTTGTCTTCTACCTTATACAGGCGAAAAGATGATAACAGCAGTTGATTGCACGATAATTCGTTTTCAAAAAAAGGAGATTCTCCCAAATTGGTTTTTATATTATTCGTTTTCAAATGATTATCAAAGCCAAGTAGACGAACAGTTAACAGGTGCTACAAGGGAAAGGATTAGCAGAAAGAATTTAGGGTTAATTACCGTTCCTCTTCCCCCTCTCCCCGAACAACAACGCATAGTATCCATATTAGACAAAGTTGTCGCCGCAATTGATAAAGCAAAAGCCAATGCAGAACAAAACCTAAAAAACGCTAAAGAACTTTTTGTAAATTATTTACAATCTGTTTTTAAAAATAAAGGTGATGGCTGGGAACAGAAGATTTTAAAGGAAGTATGCGAATTAAAAAGCGGAACGACTATTCCTACATCACTTGAAAGAAATAAGGGTGATGTTCTTTATACCAAAGTTGCAGATATGAATTTACCTGATAATGAAGTTGAAATGAATACCTCAAGTAGATTTGTAAATAGTAACGAGATTAAGTTAAACCAAATTATTCCAGAAGGCGCAATCATTTTTCCCAAAAGAGGTGGCGCAATAGCAACAAATAAAAAAAGAAAAATTGTAAAACCTACTATCGTTGATTTAAATACAATGGCAATTATTCCAAGTAAGAAAATTAATAATGATTATTTCTTCCATTGGTTTCAGTTGTTTGATTTGAATAGTATAAGCAATGGAGCAAACATACCTCAAATAAATAATTACAGTTTTGATGAAGTATATATTCCTTACCCTATATCTTTAAAAACCCAACAGACAATCGTTCAAAAACTCAACGCACTTTCAATAGAAACAAAAAAATTAGAAGTCATCTACCAAAAGAAAATTGAAGATTTGGAAGAACTTAAAAAATCAATATTACAAAAAGCATTTAGTGGTGAGTTAAACACAACAAAAAATAGTGCCGTATGAATGAAGCCGAAACCAGAGCAGAACTTATAGACCCTAAGCTTAAAGCTTGTGGCTGGGGTGTTATAGAAGGTTCTAAAATCCTTCGTGAGTATCACATAACCGCTGGCAGAATACAAACTGGTGGGATTCGTGCAAAAAAACTTACCGCAGATTATATCCTGGTTTACAAAGGTATAAAACTCGCAGTTGTAGAAGCTAAAAGTGCTGATCTTGAAGTTGGCGAAGGTGTTGCTCAGGCAAAACAATACGCAGAAAAACTCAACTTAGAAACCACTTACTCAACTAACGGCAAAGAGATTTATAGCATCTGTATGAAAACAGGTGCAGAAGGTCCAGTTGAAAATTATCTTACACCGGATGAACTCTGGAATAAAACTTTTCCTAAAGGCACAGTCACTGAGCTTGTTGAAGTATGGCGTGATAAGTTCAATGCAATTCCTTATGAAGATATAGGCGGTTCAAAACCAACAAGATATTATCAGGAAATTGCAATCGATAAAGTAATGCAGGCAATTGCAGCAAATAAAAATCGCATCTTGCTAACTCTTGCAACAGGTACAGGTAAAACATTTATCGCATTTCAAATTGCCTGGAAGTTATTTCAAACCCGTTGGAATCTTAAACGTGATGGAAGCAGAAGACCCCGCATTTTATTTTTAGCAGATAGGAATATTTTAGCAGATCAGGCGTACAACGCATTTTCCGCTTTCCCTGAAGATGCTCTGATAAGAATTAAACCAACCGAAATTAAAAAGTACGGTGCTGTTCCAACCAACGGTAGTATTTTCTTTACAATCTTCCAGACCTTTATGAGTGGTCAGGATGAACAAGGTAACTCCGTTCCCTACTTCGGCGGTTATCCAAAAGACTATTTTGATTTTATAATCATAGATGAATGTCATCGCGGCGGTGCAAATGATGAAGGCAACTGGCGTGGAATTATGGAATATTTTTCACCTGCAGTTCAGTTAGGTTTAACAGCCACACCAAAACGCAAAGACAACATAGATACATATAGATATTTTGGCGAACCGGTTTATATCTATTCTCTTAAGGAAGGTATAAACGATGGTTTCCTTACACCATTCAAAGTAAAACGTATTAAAACAACTTTGGATGACTACATTTATACAAGTGATGACACTGTAATTGAAGGTGAAGTAGAACAAGGTAAACTTTATGAAGAAAAAGATTTCAACAAAATAATTGAAATAAAAGAAAGAGAAACAAAAAGAGTTCAAATTTATTTAGATGATTGTAACCAAAAAGAAAAAGCAATAGTCTTTTGTGCTACTCAGATTCACGCTGCTGTCGTTCGCGATTTGATCAATCAATTCAAACAAAGTAAAGACCCCAATTACTGTGTTCGTGTTACAGCAAATGATGCAGAAATAGGTGAACAATTTTTACGTGAGTTTCAGGATAATGAAAAAACAATTCCAACTGTTCTTACAACTTCGCAAAAACTTTCAACAGGTGTGGATGCAAGAAATATTCGTAACATAGTTTTAATGCGTCCTATAAATTCGATTATCGAGTTCAAACAAATCGTTGGAAGAGGCACACGATTATTTGATGGCAAAGAATTCTTTACTATTTATGATTTTGTAGATGCTTATCATCATTTTGCAGATCCTGAATGGGATGGTGAACCACTAGAAGAAGACCCTTGTAAAAAATGTGGTCAGATTCCCTGTGTATGCGAAAAGACACCACCTAAACTCTGCCCTGTTTGTGGACAAAGACCTTGTATATGCGAAAAGATTCCACCTGATCCACCGCCTGTACCGAGAAAAGTAAAAATAAAACTTAGAGACGGCAAAGAACGAGAAATCCAGCATATGATTGCAACATCATTCTGGAATGCAGATGGTACACCAATATCAGCAGAAGAATTTTTACATAATCTATTCGGCACACTTCCGGAATTTTTCAAAAGCGAAGATGAACTTAGAATTATTTGGAGTAATCCATTAACAAGAAAAACTTTATTAGAAAAATTAGCAGATGCAGGTTTTGGCAAAGAAGAACTTCACGTACTTCAGCAGTTAATAGACGCAGAAAAAAGTGATTTGTTTGATGTATTAGAATATGTATTCAACAGTGACATAAAACCAATAACAAGAGAAGCAAGAGTTGCAGCCGCACAGGCTACAATTTTCGCATTACTCAATGAAAAACAAAAAGAATTTATAGAATTTGTACTCGGCAAGTATATTGAAACAGGCGTAGAAGAACTCGACCAGGAAAAATTACCAATACTACTAACAAACAAGTACCAATCCTTCGAAGACGCAAACGCAGTCCTTGGTGATCTAACAAAAGTAAAAGACTTGTTCATCAATTTCCAAAAGTACTTGTATCAACAAAAGGTAGCGTGATGTTCTATCTCCTCAGCTTTTAGAAAGGCGGAGGATAAAGAGCCTGTCCCGGCTTTATTTCGGGAAGGGGTTAATTACAAAAACATTTATATATATTAAATACATTTAAACAAGGGAGCAGTAATATGAAAGATATAGACATAAAATATCCTCCAATGCCAGAGACAATTGGTAAAAAAGGTAAAGCAATTATACCCGTTACTAATCGCATTCGGAGATATGAAATAATAGATGAGATTAAAACCTTACAACATAACTCAAAAACTAAAGCAATTTATCTTCAGCTTATTAAGTTTGATGATAAATCTATAGAAGTAAGATTAGGCTATTATATAATTGGCAAAAAACCCAAGATGAAAGACAAATGGACTTGGGGTCAATACGCAACTTTACTGCCTATGCGTGACTTCAAAAAGATTTATAAGTTAGCTGAAAAGAAAAATTGGTTCAATAAATATTAACTGGAGCTAATTAAATGTATAAATCATTTTTACTAATATTTTTTATAATAATTATTGCAAGCTGCAGTCCACCACCCTTCACTACTGACATTATTATGTTTGATAAAGAGATTTACAAACCAACAATTGCAAATGATATTAAAATATTTAATTCACGTTTAGATATTCCAAATAAATACAGTGAGATTGGCACAATAAAATTTCAAGGTAACCCGATAATTGAACAAATTCAGAAATTAGCTGCTGAAAAAGGTGCAGATGCTGTGATAAAGGACGCTAATAATTTTATTCTTATAAAATACAAAACTGCAAAACAAGAGGAGATATATAATGAAACTAAAACTATATAGTGTCGCATTATTATTCTTTTTTCCCTTTGTTATCTATTCGCAATCTTCCACTGAAAGATTATTAGAAATGAAAAATTCATTAAATCTTGGATTACAAGAAAAAGGCTTGGTTATTGCCGCAGAGTTAATGAGTAGAAACGAGTATAAAGATGTTAGAGAAGAAACAGTATTTTTTATTGCTGAATATCATTTTATAAATTCATTTGTTCAAAC
>CAZRFP010000169.1:0-9428 GCA_964599535.1 uncultured Planctomycetaceae bacterium | reverse complement strand
GGGCGCTTCCGCACTCTGGGGCGGATGTCGAACGGCGATGTCGCGAACGCCGTTCGCCGCCGCGAAGTCGAGCAGTCGAAGCATTGCCGTCCAAAACGACGACATCGCGTCCGTGGGCGAATCAGGTTCGCAGACACGCGCGGGCCATTCAATCGACAACCCGATCAGCTCAAGGCTCTCAGATCGGATTCGAACAAGCATCGGCGACGCGTCAGCGCCGGCCTCCGTCGCAAACATCGTGCTCGGCAGGTGCAATTCAACTCGCAACATTCCGGTATCGCGTGCGGCACGCAGACAAGTCTCCATCGCGCCTTCAGTCGCGGGAACGCCCATCGCCCACTTGAGGCGCGACTCAATCGGATCATTCGAATCGGGTGTTTTCATCAGGCCTATGTTCGGATTCGTTGCTCCCGCGTGCAAGGCCCCCTACACTAAAAACATGTCTGATCGTCCGCGAGTCCTTGTTGCCATGAGCGGCGGCGTCGATAGCAGCGTCGCAGCCTGCCTGCTGCGCGAGCAGGGCTATGATGTCGTCGGCGTCTTCATGCGCCTGGGCGCGGAAAATCAAGTCGCAACCGCCGATGCCGCCGCCTGTTCGATCGACAATGCGCCTCGGAGCATCGCTTTGCCTTTGGCCGACCACTCCCAAACGGATTCGCCGGCGAAGTCCAAGGGGTGCTGCTCGGCCGCCGACGCCGCGGATGCTCGAAGCGTCGCCGCCAGGCTGGATATCCCATTCTACGCGCTCAACTTCGAGGAAGACTTCGGTCGCCTCGTTGATTACTTCGTCGAAGAGTACGCCAATGCCCGCACGCCGAATCCCTGTGTCCGCTGCAATCAGTGGCTCAAATTCGGAAAGCTCATCGCATATGCGGATGTCGTAGAGGCCGACTTCATCGCAACCGGCCATTACGCCCAGATCGAACATTCCGCCGGTCATTCGCGCCTGCGACGCGCGGTCTACCGCGAAAAGGACCAATCGTATGTACTCTTCGGCGTATCACCCGACGTCTTGCGTCGCACGCTGTTTCCGCTCGGCGGCATGACCAAGCCGGAGGTGCGCGAGCACGCCCGGCGCTTCGGTCTTGCCCTGCATGACAAGCCGGAGTCACAAGATATCTGCTTCGTGCCCGACGGAGACTACGCCCGATTGGTCCGCGCGCGGCGCGGTGAGGCCTTCAAGCCCGGCGAAATTCGCCACGTTGACGGCCGCTTGCTGGGCGAGCACGACGGATTAGCCAACTTTACCGTCGGCCAGCGCCGCGGACTGCGCGTCGCAGTTGGCTCGCCGATATATGTCAGCCGGCTCGACGCAGAGACCGGCACGGTCGTGGTCGGACCGCGAACGGCCGTGCTGTCCAACTCGGTGCGCGTTTCAGACGTAAACTGGCTTTGTGAACAGCCAATCGAACCGATTTGCGCCCATGTGCAGATTCGCTATCAACACGAAGCCGCGCCGGCGACGAT
Source organism: uncultured Planctomycetaceae bacterium (assembly GCA_964599535.1). Taxonomy (GTDB): domain Bacteria; phylum Planctomycetota; class Phycisphaerae; order UBA1845; family UTPLA1; genus JADJRI01. The sequence goes on along the minus strand of CAZRFP010000169.1, from coordinate 7,961 downwards.
ATCAACTTCAACCCATGCTGGAATGATTGACGTGTTGTTCGACGAGGCCCAAGTCGCCGTTACGCCCGGTCAGGCGGCAGTCTTCTACAGAGGCGATGAGGTGCTGGGCGGTGGATGGATCGAAGGCTGTTGAAGGGAATCAGAATCCTGCCCGGCCTATTGGTCATCCGAACGGCCGGTCGCACGATAGATCGATTGCGCCGCGCCGGCGGACAACCATCTGGTGACCAACCCGCTTTGGGTTCGGAATAGTACATTTCGCCCTTGCCCGAGCAGCGTCGTATGCGTGTGCTCGCATATCGCCAACGGCGTATCTTCGCCGCCGGCCGGCTTCGACCAATTGGCGGCGATCACTGCATAATGATTCGGCATGCGCCGGGCCGCGCTAAACGACATGCCGTTCCACATGGATTCGACCAATTCGGCCGGTACGGTATCGATGCGATTCCGGGCGGCCATTTCGGCATATACAGCCAGCGAATCGGCACACTCGATGCGAGACGTTTCCGCGCGCTGCGATGCCACGATCAGCACGAGCACGATCAAGCCGCCGAGCAATCCGGCCACGCGCCTCCAGAATTGCAACTTTCGGCGCATGGCAAGAGATTCCAGTGCCGGATTCTTCGGATCGATATCGCCCGCATCTTCCATGGTTCGGCCGGTCATGCCTGCACGCCTTTCATGCGCTGGTCGATACAGCGAATCCCGGTTTGCCCGACGTACGCTACAAGATTATAAACTACGCTTTCCTTCGCGACATCGCGCTTGCATTGCAGTTTCGTACAACAATCTATCGGCGAGTTCGAAGAAAATCGAACAGCGGTCGTCTGAGAGTGCCGCCTTCAAAGGCATGAACCCATGAGCAAAGACAAGGGAGTCGTCGTTTCGTTTCGCGTGGATCGACACCTGGCCGACGTGCTGAAGAAAGTGCCGGACAAATCCTCGTTTATCCGCGACATGATCCTGCGGAGTTTCTACGAGACCTGCCCGATGTGCCGGGGGCGCGGCGTGCTGCCTGTCGAACTCGCACGATGGGCCACGCGCACACTGAAAGACCAAAAGGCCGTCGATTGCCGATGCTGTAATTACAGTTATCCGCCCACGGCGCTGTCGAAGAGCACGGCGCGCCCGGCGCCTGGCAAGCGTTTTACCTGTCCGCATTGCCAATCGCACGAGCACGGACATTGATTCGGCGCGCAACACCCATTCGCTCATACACGACTGACGTCGACGCGGTTCGGTTGTATCCGCGCGGTCGAGCCGCTATTCTCCCCCGCTGATGGCTGCCGCGTTGTCGTTTGGCAACTGATCAACACCGGGCACGCTCCTGATATGGCACACGCAGCCGGCAATTCGTCAAACACATCCGAACCGGCACACGCCACGTTTCCCGCGCTTCTGCTGCACAATCGGAATTTTATCCTCCTCTGGCTGGCCTACGGAATATCGGCGCTCGGAGACCATCTCTCCGAGATGGGCCTGCTAAAGCTCCAGAACGCACTCGGTGAGAACGTCACCGACACCGTCCAGCGGCAAGCCGCCATGACCTTCTGGTTCATGTTTCCTTTCTTTTTGCTCGGCCCGTTCTTCGGATGGCTCGCCGATCGCCTGCCGCGCAAGTGGATCATGTTCACCGCCGATCTGGTCCGCGCGGTGGTTATCATCGAGATGTTCTTTCTGTTGAGGTACTTCGACGCCGAATTCGCGGCCGGAACGCGCCCGCTTTCGCTCGGATACGCCGTCGCGCCGCTCGTGCTCATGGGCATCTTCGCGGCCATGTTTTCACCGGCGCGGCTGTCGCTGCTGCCGACCATCATCCGATCGGAGCAGTTCGTCCGCGCCAACGCACTAACGGCCGGCCTCGGCATGATCGCGACAATCTTCGCCTATCTGATCGGCGGCTATATCATCGGCAAACTCGATACGAGCGATAATGGCGTGCTGCTGCTCTTTCGCATCAATTCGATGACGTTCATCGTCAGCGCAATCTGCATTTTTCTGATTCGCGTCCCCCGCGCCGCGCCGAAATCGGCGTCGGAAGCGCATGGACTGTCTGCGATCGTTCACGGCTTCAGCTATGTTCGCACGCATCGACGCATCGCAGAATTGATTCTTGTCTCCGCCGTGCTCTGGACCGCCGCCGCAACCATCCGCAGCATCATCCCGACGCTCGTCAAGGATGTCTTCGGCGGTTCGTACGACGACTTGGGCTATTACCAGGGCCTGCTCGGCTTTGGTCTGATCACCGGCTCCGTTCTGCTCACGCTCATCGGCCCGGCACTGAAGAGCGATCTGGCCATCTCCTGGTCGTTAAAGCTCGCGGGGCTGTCGGGCGCGCTGCTGACGCTGGCCGTGATGGGCGAGTGGTCCCGCTACATCTGTGGCGCCGCGCTGTTCTTGATCGGCATGTTCGGCGCGGGGATACAGGTCAGCGTCAATGCGCTCATCCAGCGCATCGTCCCCGATCGCATGAGAGGCCGTATTTTCGGCGTTCACGATGTCGCCACGATGGCAGGCGTGCTGCTTTCGACCGGTCTGCTCGGCATTCCAAACTGGCCTGAGATTGATCGCCACATCACGTGGATCATGGCGCTATCTTCGCTTGCGTTGATCCTGACGGGCATTTGGACCACGTTCGTACGGCTGCGCCGCGGACGCTTCGGAACAATCCTCACGTTCTGGAAGAACTTGAACGACACTTACTGCTGGTTCTGGCCTCGCGCGCGGCGCGAGGGGCTCTGCACGATTCCGGTTCATGGACCGGCCATCGTTGCTGCTAACCACTCCTCAACGCTCGATCCATTTGTGCTGGTCTCAACGTCGCCCAATCGCGTTTTGGGCTACATGATCGCCGTCGAATATGCGAAGATTCCCCTGTTCAACAAGCTGGTCGAGGCGATCGAATGCGTGCCTGTCACGCGTTCCGGTGTTGACACCGCCTCCGTCAAGGCCGCGCTGCGGCATCTGCATGACGGCAAGGTGCTCGGAATCTTTCCGCAGGGGCGCATCCAGAGTCCGGCCGAGCCGCCGACGGTCCGCGAGGGTGTCGGCATGTTGGCACTTCGCAGCGGCGTGCCTGTGATTCCCGCCTGCATCAGCGGCCTGCATTACAGCGACAAAGTCGTGGCGCCGTTCTTCAGGCGGCATCGCGCGGTGGTGCGATTCGGACCGCCGATCGATTTGTCCGCGTGGGCAGGCCGCGAAAAAGACCGTGCGGCGTACAAGGAAGTCGCCGAGCATATCATGAAGAAGATCTTGGAATTGCAGCAGCAATAACCTGCCGTGCCGCCGCCCTACCTCGATACAAGCTCAGCAGCAAACAGCGCAACATCCGCCACGCTGATAACCTGATCCCCATTCAGATCGCCCCGCGCCGGATTGCAGCCGGGATAATTCGTCGCGTACGCCTCCGGATTCATCAGCGCTTCAACAAACGGCGCGATATCCAGACCGTCTGAAGCGCCGTCGCAGTTCATGTCGCCCGCACATAGATACGGAATCATCTGCAAATGCGCGATTTGCGACATGGCCCATCCTTCGGCTGCCGCAACATCCACGACGTGCCATTGGACATACACATCGCACGCATCGATCACCGACTCGTCGATCGGCCACGACCACGTCCCGAAGCCGCCGCCCACCCCTTCGCCATCCAGCACCATCGGCCCGTGCAGTTCGGCACCTTCAAGACGGCCATTCACCGGCGGCATGGCCGAAAGCGCCACATACGCCTGCGCGCCGCCCAGCGCCTGATGCACGCCGATCTTGAAATCGAGGTTCATCACGTTCGGCGGGCTGTTGGCGATCATCATCGGCGCGACATTTCCGCTGCCCGGCGCAGCGCCGCCGATCAGCCTCGGATTCGGCACAGTCCGATCGCCTTGAAGCAGCGGCCGATCGAACGGAAATGACTCGCCTGCCACGCGCGGATCAGTCAATCCGTTCGCAAGAAAGTCGACGACATTCGGGACCGTGTTAGGCGGCAGCGCGATCGGCAGCAGCGGCGACTTGTTGTTCGGGAACTGTGCCGCGACATTGGCATAGAATCCAATCACTTGCGGCAGCGTTGTAAAGACGCCGTTGTGCATGAATGTCGGCTTCAGGCCCACGTTGCGCAACGTCGGCACCTTGAATCGCCCCCGATCGCCGACGAGTCCCGTCACGGCCTGACGACCGATATCTTCGACGATCGGTCTCAGGCCGATGTTCTCAAACGCATGATTCGTAAAAAACGGCGGCGCGTGACAGATCAAACATGGCGAACCCTGCAGCACGTTCCAACCCTGCACCTGGTTCGGCGTCATCGCGTTTTGCTGCCCGGCGATGAATCGGTCCCACGGCGTCTGATTAGGCAGAAGCGTTCGTTCGTAGGTCGCAATCGCAAATGCAATGCGCTCGGCCGTGATCGCGGCGTCCCCGAATGCCGCTTCAAACAAATCGGGATAGGTCGGCCTCGCTTGTAGCGCGATTGACATGTCCGGCGGCAGGTTCCGTGCAAGCACGAGCGGCCGAACAATAGCCAGTTTTGCCGCCACTTGATTCCAGTCGCGGCTTTCATGTGCCATCTCGACGCTGCTGACCACCGGACCGACTCCCTGACTTTCGAGCGCCCCGCCCGTAGGGATACTCACCGCCCCCGTCTGTGGGTTGATGAACGTGGTCCGCGCTCGACCGTCCCAGAACAGATCGGGCGCGTACATGGCAAGGATCGACGGATTCGCGGCGCGCGGCGTGATCTGTCGAGCAAATCCAAAGACGGCGTTGCGGACATAGTCATCCTGTTCGTCGCAGTGAACAACGCCGGGCGAGCCAATGACGTCGTCCGGTGTGTTCAACAGGTTGTCCAGTCCCGGATGCCGCGCCAGACGCGGATCAGCGCCACCCGCGCCGGGCTTATGACACGTTCCACAGGAGATGGAGTTGTCGCTGGAGAGCTGCTCCTCCCAGAATAGGATTTTTCCCAGCACGCGCTTTTCTTCCGTGATCGGATTCTGCGGCGGCACCGGAATCGGCGGAAGTGGCGGAGGGGGCGGCGGCTGGGCTGAGGACTTGCTCAAAGCGAGACAGGTTACGCCGACAATCACCAGAGCGCGATATACCGCGCGTCGACCGGGTTCGGATGCAAACGACATGATCGATGCGTTCTCCACAAAGAGCGGTTGAATTTGCCGATTTTTCCGCAACACAGGCAGGCCTTTGGGGATGATCGCCCGGAATCCGATCGTCCGTGATCGGGGTTCCCGCATATTCCCGGATTCGCATAACGCCGCCGCGCCCGGACTTATTGCAAGCTCATTGCAGGGATTCGCTTTTCGCGGAACAACCCGCTCGCAACGGCCATGTCGTTTGGATAGAATCCGGCCGCATGAATGACTATCGCGTACAGACCGATGTTTACTCCGGTCCGATGGAGCTGCTGCTCTTTCTGATTCGCAGGGATGAGATCGACCTATACGACATCCCTGTCTCTCGCATTTGCGGACAGTACATCCAATATGTAGACATGCTTCGAGTGATCGATCCGAACGTCGCCGGCGAGTTTCTTATCATGGCGACCGTCCTCATGGAGCTGAAATCGCGCCTTTTACTTCCGCGTGCCCCTGCCGAGGAAGGGGTACCCGATGAAGACCCGACGGATCCCCGGCTCGAGCTGGTTCGCCAGCTTCTGGAATACAAGAAGTACAAGGATGCCTCTTTCGAATTGCAGAGCGCGGCGGAGATGCACGCCCAGCGGTGGCCGCGCGTGCCGGCCAAGCTGAAGCCGTCGCCGGCCTCTGAAGTCGATCTTGACGACGTGCAGATTTGGGACCTCGTCGGCGCTTTCAATCGTGTGATGGCTGCGATCGGCGCGGGCGCGGCGACGCACGACGTCGTGTTCGACGATACGCCCATCTCGCTGCACGCGGCCGACATCATCGACCGCCTTGAGCGAGAAAGCGGTGAGATGAGCTTCGAGCAAATCTTCATCGGCCGTCGCAAAGCGGAGATGATCGGGCTGTTTCTCGCGCTGCTGGAGCTGATGCGACAATCTCGCGTTCGTGTCGCTCAGGAGAATGCCCGAGCGTCAATTCATGTCAAACTGCTGTCATCCGAGCCGATCTCCATCGGCGCGGAATGGGGCGAGGCCTTCGAAGCGGCGGTGCTGGGCGAGGAGCGCGTCGCCGATGCAGCCGTCCCCCCCACGGATAACTCGACACATGAGCATGACACATTCGGCCGCGCTGCGGCGCTCGGATCGGTCGAATCCGCACGGCGGGACGACGACATGCTGAGCGAAGCGTCCATGCCCGCATCATCGCTTGCCGGCTTGGAGTTCGACGAAGAACTGGACTCCGCCGCCATTGCCGAACTCGACGCCATCCGAACCGATGTCAACATCGATGACATCCTGAAGACCGCCAACGTCGATCCCGGCGACGAAAGCGAATTCGAAGAACAAGAGCCATAAGCGCAACACCCGTGACGCTGTCACGCGTAAGCGTCGACGCCGAGGAGGCACTGCAATGACCAAACCATCACAGCGACTCGCGGAACTCGCCATCACATTGCCCAGGCCGACACCGCCGGTCGGTTCCTACGTTCCCGCGGCGCGCGTCGGCTCGCTGGTCTTTGTCAGCGGACAGATCCCCCTCAAAGACGGCGTCGTCACGCTCACCGGAAAAGTCGGCGGAGAAGTCACGCTCGAACAGGCGCAGGCCGCCGCGCGGCAATGCGCCATCGCTGGACTCGCGATCGCGGCGGACGCGGTCGGCAGTGTTGACCGCATTCGTCGCGTCGTCCGACTCGGCGTGTTCGTTAACAGCGCGCCCGGTTTCACGGCGCAGCCCAAAGTCGCAAACGGCGCTAGCGATCTCATGGTCGAAATCTTCGGAGAGGCCGGCCGACACGTTCGCGCGGCCGTTGGCGCAAACGAGCTTCCGCTAAATGCCGCGGTTGAAGTGGAGATGCTCTTCGAGGCAGATTGATGCGGCTCCAAATCGTGACACAAGCCGAGCGCGCGGGCGCGCAATTGGAAGCGCCAAGCAAACGAGTACAAGACCTGTGCCATTGAGCACAGTTCGTTTCAATCGAGCATTATAAGAGCACGAATAGCCCATAATACCTTGATCCCATGATACTTACGGTCGCGAATGCGGCTCCTCTGTGAATTCTCGACATCAACCGATTCCCACAGCCGAATCATCGATATCGCTTTCATGACGGTCCGATTTTCGTTATAATCGGGCTTGTAAGCGAGGAAGGGGAATTGTCGAAAAGGCCGTACCCTGCCGTCGCCCGACACGGCTCGACGATGCAAGGGAAATCAAAGGCCGTGTTCTGCGGAAAGACAAGTTGGGGGACCGCACGAACGGGGACATTTAGCGCAATCCACATTCAAGTCCGAAGTGGACGCAACAATTAGATGCTATCGTCACGCGCATAAGGAGGGGAAACCTTGTGCTCGACCACGGCCGAGAGCCTCGGTCGTGTCATCACGGCAATCATCGTTATCGTCAGACCAAACAAGAAACGTCACGCCTGTCATTGAACACGTATGGAGGAGTCTCGAAAGATGAATCGGAATATCAGAGGACGGAGTCTCGGCATCGCGCTGTTAAGCGCTGCCGCATGGTGTCTTTGTCATACCAACACCGCATCGGCCACCACGATCGCATCAGACGATTTTGACAGCTATCCGAATGGTACACCGTTGACCGCTCCGCCAAGTCCGTGGGGAACGCACAGCGGCACGGCACAACAAATCCTCGTCAACAACGGCGAAATCACGCTGATTCAAACAACCAACACGGAAGATGTGAACCTGCCCTTTGGCCTTTCAATGGGTACGGGCGACAAGTTCTATGCCGCGTTTGATCTGCGAGTTCCGAACATCGGAACGCTTGCAAATGTCTATTTTGCACATTTTCTACAGGGAACTTCGACTTTCCGAGCGCGAGTCTGGCTCTTGCCGCCATCGGGCG
>CAZRFP010000168.1:0-9467 GCA_964599535.1 uncultured Planctomycetaceae bacterium | reverse complement strand
CGTCTCGCTGATGTCCTGTTCCTCCACGGTTTTTTACCGTCTCGTGATGCGTTTTGAGGGCAGTTTGAGGGCAGCTGTTGTTTCGTCGCGTTCCGGCGCCGGCGTCAACGCCGACAGGTCACTGACGCTCAACCTGCGTCACGTCGGGTCGCCGTTTATCGGCGTTGCTCCTTATCGATTGAGAACGAAAATCGATTGCTTGGATGCCGGCTCCACGTCCTCATGCGGCCGCCTAGTCATGCGTCTATCCTGGCGTCGTGTCTATCGTCCGGCGTCGGATCCAACGAACCACCCGCCAGGCGGACGGATGCACCAAGTCATCGACAATCGTATACACCGCCGGCACGACGATCAGGGTGAGCAGGGTGGAAGTCGTCAAGCCGCCGATGACCGCGATCGCCATCGGCTGCCGAGACTCGGAGCCCGCGCCCGTACCTATGGCGATCGGAAGCATGCCGAAGATCAGAGCGAGTGTCGTCATGAGAATGGGCCGGAGACGAATCGGGCCGGCCTTGAGAATGGCCGCGTCGCGTTCCAAACCCTCGCGTCGGCGAAGCGTGTTGGTGAAATCCACCAAGAGCACGCCGTTCTTCGTGACCAATCCCATCAGCAGGATGATGCCGATCATCGTGTAGATGCTCACGGTCATTTCGCTCAAAAGCAGCAGGCCGAATGCTCCGACCACGGAGAGGGGCAGAGCGAGCATGATGGTGAAAGGATGGACCAGGCTTTCGAATTGGGAAGCCAGCACCATGTAAACGATGATGATGGCCAGGAACAGGGCAAACAAGAGGTTTTCAAAGGCCTCGCTCATGGTGTCGGCTTGCCCCGCGAAGCCGAAGCTGTAGCCGGCCGGCAGGCCGACCTGTTTGACCACTTCCGACAGCTCGGCAACGGCTTCTCCGAGCACTTTTTTGTCGCGCACGAGATTGGCGAGAACGGTGATCTGCCGGGCGCGGTTGTAACGATCAATCTGCACCGGGCCCGCCTGCTCCTGCACGTAGGCGACATTTCGAAGGCTGATGAGCTCGCCCTTGCGGTTGCGGAGTGACAACTCCTCAATATCGCGCGGGCGTGAACGAAAGGGCTCCTGGAGCCGGACGCTTACGTCATAGCGTTCGCCTTCGGCCTTGAACTTGGAAACGTCCTGACCGCCGATCAGCGCGTTGACGACCGTAGCCACGACCATCGGGTCAACGCCCAGGTCAGCGGCCCGGTCTCGCTTTACGAAGACATTCACTTCCGGTTTGTTTTTCTCATAGGTCGTGTCAATATCGACGTAGCCTTCGGTTTCCCGCATCCGCGACATGACCGCATCGGAGATTGTTTCCAGGCGGTCGAGATCATGCCCCCGGATTTCGAGTTGAACGTCCGCCCATCTGCGACCGCCGCCGGAAACCCGTGGCACAATTTCCACGCTGACCTTGGCGTCCTTGATGTCCGCCACCTGCTGACGCATCCAGATCATCGCGTCGTTCTGGCTGATGCTTCGCTGGTCCTTTTCAAGCATTTTCACGTACATGGTGCCTTCGTTGACGCGCTGAAGCTCATCCGCGCCAATGGTCACGAATGTGTAGTCCAACCAGCCCTGGCCCTTGACCCGGTCCCGCATGCGTTCAAACAGACCATCGGTCACCGCGAGAGAAGCCCCCAACGGCGCTTTGATTTTTACGTTGAATTCGCTCTGGTCCTCCAGTGGCAGGAACTCAGAGCGAAGGAACTTGCCGATGTAGATGGATAATGCAAAGGTGCCAAAAGCGAGGCCCACCACGATCCAGCGATGCCGGATGGAGCGCACCAGGAGCCATTCATAGGCCCGGTCGATTCCCAGGAAGAGCCGCTCCGAAACCTGGAAGAGCCGGCCACGCTTGGGGGGCTTCAGGATACGCGAGGACAGCATGGGGTCCAGCGTGAATGACACGAACATGGAAATCATCACAGCAAACGCGACCGTCATCCCGAACTGGTAGAAGAAGCGACCGACGATGCCCTCCATGAACGCGACCGGAACGAACACTGCCACGACGGAAAGCGTCGTGGCGAGCACGGCCAGCGTAATCTCATGCGTGGCAAAGGACGCGGCCTCACGTACAGGCATGCCCTCCTCGACATGCCGCATGATGTTTTCCTGAACGACGATGGCATCATCGATCAACAATCCGACGGCCAGCGACAACCCCAGCAGGGTCATCATATTCTGCGTGAAGCCCAGGACGTTCATGACGATGAAGGTCCCTACGATCGCCGTGGGAAGCACGAGAGAACTGATGAAGGTGCTGCGCGGATTGCGAAGAAAGAGAAAAACGATCAGAATCGCCAGACCGCCTCCAAAGACCATGTGGAACTTCACTTCGTCCACGGAGTGTTCAATGAACCGCGACATATCCTGGGCGATCGCAAGCCGGACCCCTTGTGGCTCCAGGTCGACGCGGAGTTTCTCAACTTCCGCCTTCACGTCGTGGGCGACGCGCACGGTGTTCGTGCCGGACTGCCGGCGCACGAGCAGCGATACGGCGCGAACCTCATTCAACCGGGCGAGACTGCGCTCTTCCTCGAGCCCATCCTCAGCCCGACCGATGTCCTTGACGCGAATCGGCGCGCCACTTCGATAAGCGACGACCATGTTATTGAACTGTTCTTCCGATTCGAACTCGGCCCTGGTCTTGACCACGTACTCGCGGGCGCCCGTCTCGACGCGGCCACCGGGAAACTCGATGTGCTCTGCTCGCAGGGCATCAATCACGTCCTGGACGGAGAGTTGGTATCCCTCAAGCTTGGTTCGGTCGAGCCAGAGCCATATCTGACGTTCGCGACCGCCGACCAGCTTAGCCTGCCCCACGTTCGGCACGCGCTGGAGCCGCTCCTTGACCACGTTGTCGGCGAGGTAGGTCAGTTCCCGGATTGGCATGTCTCCGGACACCACAACGGCCATGATGGGAGAGGCATCGACGTCGAACTTTTCGACGACCGGCTCCTCCAGGTCATCAGGCAGTTCTGATCGAACCGTACCGATCTTGGCGACGACTTCCTGGTAGGCAACGTCGATGTCCTTGTCGAGCTCAAACTCCACAACCACCTGCGAGACACTGTCGGTGCTGGTGGAGCGCAGGTGCTTGATCGAACTGATCGTTGAGATGGCCTCCTCGATGAGATCCGTTACGGTGAGTTCCAGCGTCTCCGGGTCGGCGCCGGGCAATACGGACACGACGGTGATCACCGGAAACTCGACGCGCGGGAACAGGTCGATTCCCACGCGGCGATAGGATATCACCCCGAAAACGATGATCGCGGAGAGCACCATCGAAGTGAAGATCGGGCGGCGAATTGCGATGTCAGAAAGCGTCATCAGCGCTGCCTTCGTACAAAGTCGATTGTCTATTCGGTTTCCGGAACGAGAACGCGGTCCCCTTCGGACAGTCCCGAGCGAACCTCGGCCCAGCTTCCGTCCATCGCGCCCACTTCGATATTACGCTCGACGGGATGACCGTCGTTGGCGACCATGACAGCCGGGCCGCGCGCGGTATCTTTGAGGGCTGAGCGCGGTACTACAGGAACGTCCTGCGCCTGTCCCACGGCGACCTTTACGCTCGCAAGCATTCCCGGTCGGAACGTCAGCTTAAGATTGGCCACGACACTGCGGCACCGAAAGGAGCGCGTGGCCTCGTCCAGGGTCGGGTAGACGACACTCATGGTCGTCTGCGCCTCCACGTCGTCTTCGGTCACCCCCTCGGCATCGAACGTAACCGGCGTGCCGGGCTTCACGGCTGACAGCAGCTCCTGCGGCAGCGCGTATTCGAGGTAGAGCGTTCCGACCTCCTGAACTTCGAGCAGGTGGGTGACCGGTGTCGCCGTCACCGGCTCACCCGGATCGACCAACCGGCGCGCGACGATGGCGTCATAAGGTGCACGGATGGTCGCTTCGTCGAGCCGCTCCATTGCGTAGCGAAGCGCCTCTTCGGCCTGTTTCACCCCGGCCTCGTGTTCGCGCAGTTTCGCTTCTTGCTCGGCGACGCGCGACTGGGCTGCGACGACCCGGGCCTGGGCCTGCTCGTGGGCGAATCGCGCAGCGTCGTAACGCTGCTTGGAAATCGACGGCATCTCCCCAGAGGGCTTTTCCCACAAGTTCTTCATACGCGTGTATTCCAGTTCCGCCTCGGCCAAAGCCGTTCGCGCCACCTGCACCTCCGCTTCCAGGGCGTTCACCGTCTCGCGAGCGCCCGCCAGCTTGACCCGCGCCGCTTCAGTATCCGCTTCCCGCTGCCCGATCTCGATGGCGAAAAAGGTAGGATCCAGGCGCATGAGTTCCTGCCCGGATCGCACGATTTCCCCAACGTCGACCAGCACTTCCGCAACTCGCCCGGCGACCTGTGACCCGAGCAACGTGGTTTGGCGGGCACGAAACGAGCCTACCGCCGGCGTCGTCTGCGTTACGGACCGGCGCTCCACGGCGACCCAGCGGCCGGTGGGTCGCTCGGTGGGGCGGCTGGCGGTGACTGCCGACACGGCAGACGGTGGTGCTTGCGGCGGCGAGGTCTCACGTTTGCATCCTGCAAGGATGACGGCCAAGCCGAGCCCGATGAATCCGCAGTTCCGCCTAAAGTCTGCATGCGTCATGGTCCCGGAGTCTCCTTGGGCGGCTCGGCGCCGACAGCATGAGCCAGTCGCGCATACGACCCGTGGTAGTCATAGAGCGACTGGAAGTAGTTGGAGCGTGCCTGCGCCAGCCGATCCTCCTCGGTGAGAACGTCGGCGCTGGTCAGCAGACCTTCGCCGTACTGGTCGCGCACGATCCGAAGGTTCTCCGACGCCAGTTCCACGGCCTTTCGAGCGACGGGGATGCGCCCCGCGGCCTCGTTGACGTTCAAGAAGGACTGCTTGATGTCCAGCACGATGTTGTCCACCTGCTCGTCGAAGCGATCGACGGACTCAGCGATTTCCTTGCGCTGCCGCTGAAGCCGCGCGATTGTCAGGCCCCCGTCGAAGATCGGGATCTGCATGGCTACGCCGCCGCTGAGCCACTCGTTGTTCAGCAGAAACTCGTCACTCGACCAGTTGTAATCGGCGAACCCGAAGATGCGCGGGGCGGTCCCCTCAGCCCGCGTGGCGCGATACTCATCGCGCGCGACCTCGATCTGCCGCCTGAGCGACGCCAGGTCCGGGCGCGTCTCGATGGCCAGCATCAACGCGTCCGTGAACCGACCGTGCCACGGCTCAACCTCCAGAACATCGACGATCGATGTCTGCTGCGTTACATCGGCGCCGATCTGCCGATTGAGAGTTGCGACCGCAAGTTGAATATTGTTCTCAGCCTGGCTCAGTTGCTGACGTCGTTCCGCGAGCTGAACCTCCACCGCCAGTACGTCGTTCGCCGCGACCAGGCCCTGCGACAGGAAGTCACGCGCGATCTCCAGTTGTCGTTCAACGACACGGATGGACTCCTCGACAACGCCTTTGATCTTCTCGGCTTCCAGGACGCGGTAGTAGGTCTGGCTGACGGCGAAGGCTACGTCCTGGCGCTCGCGCCGGGCATCGTATCGAGCGGTGTCCACTCGCCCCTCCTGCGCCTGACGTATGTACTCTGATCGCCCGAAATCGTAGATCGGCACCAGCAGCGAGATCGTTCCCGTCCACACATCACGCTGGCTGAACGTGCCTGAGAAACTCTGTCCTGCGCCACTCTGCTGGAGGAATTGCCCGGTCGGCGTGAGGCCGGCCTGCTCGACGAGGGAAGTCGCCGCCGCCTGGGTCAGCGACTGCCGCAGTCGATTCCGCAGGCTTGGCCCTGGGCGCTGGATGCCCGAGTCGTTATTCCGCGATGTGAACCGACCTTCCGCGCTCAATTGCGGCAACGTCATGGCAATCGCCTCGGAGACGCGGTCGCGCGCAATAAGCACGCGGCGATCGGCGATGCTGATGCGCCGGTTGTTTCTTAGCGCCATCTCGATGCACGCGTCCAAGCTGAGAGCCGCTGACTGAACCGACCCAGTCGTCGGTTGCGTCGTGACGACAGGAGAGTGACGCGGAAGGCCATTGATGCGATCCAGCGCGCGCGGCCGATAGGTGGGTGCGTCGTGAAACGGCGTGCAACCGGCCAGAGCCGCGAACGCGAGTGAAATGACCGTAACCCTGCACCTCATAGGCGCCGTCCGTCGGCCGCGTTCAGTCCGCGCTCCGAATCGCTAAGAATTCCCAGGAAGAACCCGCGGAGAATGCGTCCTGCTTGCTCCTCGAGCGGTTCCTGCCGGCCCGCGAAGTGGTTCGTGAAAATCGTGCCGTACAGCACGTCGCTGATCGTCTCGGTGAACTCCTCGACCGGTGCCTCGCGCACACGGCCGGCAGCGACCAGGCCGCGGAACAGGTCAAGCCAGCGTCCGAGGTTCGCGTCACGATGCTCGAAGTAGGTCGGCTTCTTGCGGTCCTTGAACGCTGCCCGCTCCAGGATCAAGAGCTCGATGCACTCGGACTTCGCGTCGAAGAACGCGAGGTAAGCGTGAACCGCAGCCGCGAGCTGATCCAGCGGGTCTGCTTCCTTGTCAACGGCGGTATCCACGTGCTCGCGAAGCTGGTGCATGGCACGGTCCACCGCCGCGAGGAACAGCGCCTCCTTTGTCTCGAAGTACCGATAGACCGTGCCCTTGCCGACGCCGAGCTCGTCGGCGACGACCTGAACATCGGTTCGAGCAAAACCCTCGGCCGCGAACAGCCGGGTGGCCGCCTCCAGGATTTCCTCTCGGCGGCGGGCGATCAACCCGTCGTCCTTCGATCGCCCTCGCGCTCGCTTGACCACCATGCTCTTCATGTCAGACACCTCGCCGTACCTATCGGCAACATTTTATGGACGGACCAGTCCGTCCGCAATATGATACCGACGCCGGAGGGGTCGTTTCTTCGGTTTCGTAGGCACGACACGAACTCCCTCTTGGCTATTGACGGACGCGTCCGTCCGCCGATAATTCTATCGGCCATCGTACCGGGTGGCAACCAGCGGTCTCGGTGTGGACGTTCCACGCCCGGCAGCGATCCGGTGCGACCAGCTTGGGGCGCCCGAACCGCACCGACCTGCGAAATCGGGCACAAGAGAGAGGACCCCGTGAAGAACGCTCGAAAAGTCTCGCCGATGACCGTGCTATGTGGCGGTTCGGCTGTGTCCCAGGGATGTCCCGCGGGCGGTGTGATCGGAGGGCTGCTCGGCGAGTGTTTCGGCGGAGATACGATCTCGGTGTCGGAGTTCGACACCTCAACCCCTTGGAGCAAACGCTCTATGAAGAAAACCACTGCAGGCGCTACGAACCGCGGTCCGGGTTACTTGGCGACCTGCTGTAGCCGGCTGTGGCGCGCACCAATTGGTACTGATTGACACACCTTCCTGCGTGGGATGGTGTTCGTTGAGTGAGGTTCTTATGTAAGGAGTTCAATTATGTTTGGCGGTTTCGACTTCACAAGTATCTTGGAGACGATCCAATCGTTTTTCGACATCATCCTCAGTTTTTTGTCGAGCCTTTTCGGCGGGTTCGGCGTGTAGCAACAACGTAGCTGGGCATGAACGCCCTCGAGGGCTCCCGAGCCGTTCTTGCTGAGAGCGGCTTGGGAGTACTTCGGCGCTGCGCGAGGGTCGGTGGGCTGACGAGTTAGTTCCAACGCTGCGCGGGCCGGAGTGGTGAGATTGTCCCCGCCAACGCCCAGCAGACGGGACGTCCGCAACTGCCCGGCGATAAGTCTTCCGGACGACGGCTTCGGAAAGGATACGATCATGCGGTCCCGATGCGCGGATACGAACGTCATCAAGGACTTCTTTGCAAGGAGAGCTTGTGTGGTCGCCATGAACCCAGGATCGATTTCGATTTTTGGCGCCGCGCGCGTCGTCGCGGCGGCTATTGGGGCAATGATCGCTATATTCATAGGGACAGTGACGATCGTCGGGTGTGCAACTGAACCGGTCGGCGACGGGTTCTTCGCCCCCCCGACGCAGAAGGTGATCCTCTTTACGCCAGACGCCGAAGGACTGCCGTTCAAGCACATCGAATTGGCAGTGGACTCACCCGTGCCCCACACCGTCTACGCCTGGTTCATTCCGGCAGAGGGCGCTCCGGGGACTGTGCTGATCCACCATGGCGCCACCATCAATCGCAGCACGCTGGTCGACTACTACAAATTGGTGCATGACCTCGGTTGGAACGTAGTCGTTTATGACTATATGGGTTACGGCGAGAGCAAGCAGCAACCCAGGCTGGAATCGCTCGTCCCCGACGCGGACGCTGCCTTGCGCTACATACAGCAATCGGGCGCCGCCGGGAGCGAGCGCATCGTGCTGTTCGGCATTTCGCTTGGCACGCTGCCAACGCTGGCCCAGGTCGCGCGTTCCCCCGACGGCGTTGTCGGTGTGATCCTCGAGGGCAGTTTCGTCCCTGACCTGTTGCCGCCGGCGTCGTTCCTTCTGGCCGGCGTTGTGCCGCTGCCAGAGGTCATTGCCCGCCTGCCGCAGAAACTCGACCCGTACGGAAACATCGGCCAGGTCGCGCCGCCCAAGCTCTTTCTCCAGTCGCCGCAGGACTTGATTACGCCGATCGAAGGTGCCCGTCGGCTGTTTGAGCTGGCAAGCGAGCCGAAGCAATTCGTGGAAATCTTCGGCGGTCACGCGCTGGCCCACGTGCTCGATCCGACGTACAGCGAACACGTGGCAGGCTTCCTGAATGAGGCGCACGGCGGCGCGGGCGCGGAGGCGTCGGTTCATTCATCAGAGCCTGTTCTGAAAGCGGAGTAAATCCATGCGACTGCAAAAGACGGCGGCGCCTCGGCGCCTCATTGCGATCCTGGCGAGCGGCGCCCTGCTACTACAAACCCAGGGCTGCCAGATCGACACCGATGTCCTAATCGCCGATCTGACCCAGGCGGCGCTGACGGTACTGCTGGACACGTTGGTTGGTACGCTTTCGAGTGCAATCGGATAGGTTCACGAGCTGTCAAGACCGTTGCCGACTCTCGCGATCTGCCGTGTCGAGACCAGCTTATTGCGAGTAAGTGGAGGTTCGATGCGCGACCACGCTGACAAGCGGCCAGACGAGTCAGAGGCACCGAGAGCTTTCCGCCGCAGGTATGACGACGACCTACAGGCGACACTGGCCGCCGAGCTGGTTGCCGCGCCGCTGGAATGCCCATGGTGTCATCGGCCGTCAAGGGGAGCGATTCTCGAACATTGTTGGCGAAACCGCCGATTCTGGCAGGTCCGCGCATGCTCCGAGTGTGGCCGATTGCTTGTCGCAACCACGGAGGTAGACAACGGAAGGGCTGTCCACACGCATTGCGCCACGCTAAGGCTATGTTAGTCCGAACTGGCCTTTGACGAGTGGCGATCCCGGCATCAATCTCCCGGCGATCCTCGGAAGTTCCACGGCTTACGTCGGCTTCACGGCCAGCACCGCCGGCGACGGTGCCGCCGATCAGTATTTCTCAAGCGTCCAGTTTACTGC
>CAZRFP010000167.1:0-9468 GCA_964599535.1 uncultured Planctomycetaceae bacterium | reverse complement strand
GATCTACTTCCTCCGCGTGACGCCGCTCGCCCTCGTGTTTCAGATCATCGGCCGCGACGCCATGACGCGGAGGTTCGACCCCTCCGCCGCGACCTACTGGATCAGGCGAAAGCCGGCCGCGAATGTGAAGCGGTACTTCCGGCAGTTTTGACGGGGCGAAGGCGCCCGGCCTTCCGCGAAGCGCCCGGTCCTGGGTAGAGCAGGCGGTCTTCCATCGGACGCCGGCATCTGGCCACGCGGTGTGGCGGCGGCGTTGGCCCGGCCTTGTGGCACCGGCGTCTCGCCGGTGCGGATATCGCACAAGCTGTTAAGTTCCCGAGCGCTGACAGGGTTCACCATGAGCAATCCCGAAAACCCCCACGACAAGAACGACTTCCTCACGGAGTCGCAGGCCGACCGCACCGGCCTCGTCGCCGAGTTCATCGACTTTCTCAAGCACAACAAGAAGTGGTGGCTCGTGCCGATCCTGGTCGCGGTCGCGGGGATCATCGCGCTCGTGGCCGTCGCGCTGAGCGCCGGTGGCGCAGCCATGCCGTTCATCTACCCGCTGTTCTGACCGGCGCGGGTTGCGTCGGCGGGCGGGGCCGAAGCGCCGGCGGGGCTGCGTCATCTACGCGGCATTGCGCAGCGACGACCGTCGGTCCCGAAGAATCTCACTAAGTGCCGTCCGGAGATTCCAGCTGAGCCTAGAGTCTTGACATCCACCCTGCAAAAACTCAACTGCCGCGCGATGCTCCTCACATGGATGTTAGACTCATACCGGGCAGGCACCGCAGCCCCCAGGCCCCGACTGGCCGGATGTCCCAGTGGCAGATCCACCGCCGCCGCCATCCTGACCTCCAGCTCCGTCCGGAGAACCACTTCCGCCCGCTCCACCCGCGCCTCCGGCACCGGGATTTGCTTCGCCGGGCGCGCCACCACCTCCGCCAGGGCCTGCCGTACCCCACGAGCAGCCCCCCGCGCCTCCTTGTCCACCGCTTCCAGAGTTTGCGCTGCCGCCACTCCCGCCATTTCCACCAATTCCGCCCGGTGAGCCTTGGGGATGACCAACGCCGCCTGTTCCACCAGCGCCACCCTTCCCGCCGGTAGCCTTGCCACCATCACCGCCTTTCCCGCCGCTTCCACCTGTTCCACTTCCCTCTGGCAAGGGGCAACAATCGCCGCCTGATCCCCCGTTGCCCCCCGCGCCGGCGACGGCGCTTCCGCCTTGACCACCCACACCACCCAGGCCCCCCGGATTGCCACGCCCACCCGTCCCGCCTTTTCCGCCGTTACCTCCTGTGGCGCTTTCGCCGTTGGCGCCGCTTCCCCCGTTACCACAATTGCCCCCGTTTGTGCCATGAGCGCCGTTTCCTCCAACATCACTCCCGCCAGGCGTGCCCGGTGCACCGGGTGCGCCGGGATCTCGAGGCTCGGCATCGTCGACCGCGTTTTCCGCATGAAAATCGAGTATCAAGGCGTCTCCGCCCACCCCTCCCGGACCACCTTGTCCGCCGTGTCCGATGTGATGGGCGCTGCCTTCCCCGCCATCGCCCCCATCCCCACCGCGAAGCGTCGCGCCGATCAGGGCGCCTCTGACAATCACCGCGCCGCCGTCGCCCCCTCGCGCGGCATCGGGGCCTCCCCGGCCACCCCGACCGCCGACCAGCCGAAGTCCGTTGCACGTGACGATCGGCGCATCCAGGATCAGCGAACCCCCGTCACCACCGGCGATACCGGCCCGCGACGCATCGGCGCCATCGCTCGGCTGCACGTTTCCGACGATCACAATCGCCGTGTGCGAGCGGAGCGTGATCGACTTGCCATGGAGCGCGTGGTCAGTGGGGCGCCCCGGCGCGCCGAGCAGATTCCCCTCGATTCGGATTTCGCCCTTGCAGGCTATTTCTACATCATGCGTGGCGATGATGGTGTCTGACCGTGCTACATGATACGCGTCGCGTCGAACAAACCCTGAAATCGTATTCCCCGTCTCATGCCAGGGCGACTGTACGACCTTTGCGCCACCCTGTGCGAGGGCCTCCCCGACTCCGAATGGGAAGATGCCCATGGTGCAAAAGAAAACCAGTGTGAACAATCCGCCCCTGACGTTTCCAGGCATGGATGCACCCTCCGTATGGCGTGAAACACCTGAGTTGATGGTGAACCCGATGAGCGAATTTTAGCTGCCCCGACTTCGAGGTCAAGATGATTGGGGAATCGCGGACGCCTCGGTCACCTGTTCCACTCGCTCGGCGCCTCGTTCGTCGCGCCGCATGCACTTTTCGTCACAAAAAGTGTCATTTTCATCGCGAAGCGGGTCGTGTTTGGGTTTGTTGGGCGCGTTTTTGGCGCGCGACGGGGCGGGTTTGGGGCGAGAGGGTGCGGGATCGCGGCGGAGTGGGGCACGTTGCTACCGACAAGTGACACGTTTCTACCGACCCGTGACAGGTTTCGTGCAAACGGTGACGGGATTCGCCTGAACTGCGGCGAATTTGTCGCGAATGGGGGCGAATTTGCGAAAGTCGGGCGGGGGTGGGGCCGATGGGGAAATGGAGAATGGAGAAAGCGGAAGCGGGCTGCGCCGGGTGCAGCGCATCGGTTGCTCGCTTTCTTGATTCTCCATTCTCTATTCTGAATTCCAAATTCGCCGCCGTGTCGGCGTCCTGGTGTTTCGATCATGAGTACCTATCCCACCGACCACCGTTCCCACTTCATCGACTGGTGCCAGGCGCATGGCAGCGTGTTCGTCGAGAACGCGGCCGACATCGGGCTGACGGCGCAGGATGCCGCGGCCTTTGAGATCATGACCGACGAGGCGGCCGAGGCCATCCGCCTGCAGAACGAGGCGATCCAGGCCGCGCGGGCGGCGACGCGGACCGCCCAGGCCAAGGTGCGGCAACTGCGCGCCGGGGCGGGGAAGATCGTGCGGACCATCCGGGCCTATGCCGAAAACGAGAAGGTGCCGCTGATCGTGTACAACCTGGCGCAGATCCCTCCACCGGCCGCCCCCTCGCCCGCGCCGCCGCCGGCAGCGCCCAAGCGGCTGACCGCGACGCTCAATGCCACGGTCGGGGCACTGACGGTGCGGTGGAAGGCGAGCCATCCGGCCGGCACGCGCGGGGTGACCTATCTCGTGCGGCGGCGGCTGGTCGGTGCGGTGCGGCCGGACGCCGGGGGCGAGCGGGCGACGGGAGCTGCGCGGGGCGAGTTCGTGTTTGTCGGGGCGACCGGCGAGAAGGCGTTCGTCGATGCATCGCTGCCGGCGGGGGTCGAGGAGGTCGAGTACACGGTGCAGGCGGTGCGAGGCAAACGCAGCGGGGCGATCAGCGCGATCTTCACGGTGCGGATCGGGACGGTGAGGGCGGAGAACGAGACCGGCCAGGTGAAGGGGGTGGCGAGGGTGGTGGGTGTCAGTGCCACGGCATTGGCCCCCGGCCCCCGGCCGCACGCCCCCGGCGCCCGGCCGCACGTGGCGGGATTCCGGTCGCACGCCGCAGGCTCCGGGCCGCGGGCCTTCTCCGGCGGAAGGGTACGCCCTGCCACCGGGCCGCCGGTCCGGTGAGGCGCGCGACGGGGATGCACGGCGGCGCCGATGCGTCAGGCGGCCGCCCCGACGCGGCCGCGCAGGCGGCCTTCGATCAGCCGGATCAGAACGCTCAGCACGATCGCCATCAGCCCGGCGGGCACCGCGCCCAGCAGGGTCAGCGTCGCGTCGTTGCGCGACAGGCCGCGGCTGATGAAGTCGCCCAGCCCGCCCGCGCCGATGTACGTAGAGAGCGTGGCGATGCCGACCGTCCAGACGGTCGAAGTCCGCACGCCCGCCACGATCACCGGCAACGCCAGCGGCAACTCCACCAGCCACAACTTCTGATGGGCCGACATGCCGATGCCATCCGCCGCCTCGCGGGCATCCGCGGGCACGTGCTTCAGGCCGGTGTACGTGTTGAGCACGATCGGCAAGAGCGCGTAGAGCACGAGCGCCGTGACGGCCGGGGCCGTGCCCAGCGCGCCATAGACCGCGAAGAGAAACGCGAGCATGGCCAGGCTCGGAACGGTCTGCACGACTTCGGTCATCGCCAGCACGCCGGACGCGATGCGCGGAATGCGGTGGATCAGAATCCCCAGCGGAAGACCCAGCGCGACGGCAAACGCCATCGCCAGCCCGGTGAGCAGGAGATGCTCGGTCGTCTTGCGGCCGAGTTCGGCGCGGCGCAGGTAGAACAGCTCGAACAGCCCGCGAGAACGCGCGGCCGTCGGACCGGTCGATGTCGCGGCCGAGGCATCGCCGTCGCCGTCGTGGCGTTCGATCCAGTCGCGGGCGACATTGGCCGGCAGCCTGTGAAGGATGTCGACCTCGCGGTTTAACCGTCGCATGGCGTCGTTGTCGATCGAGCCGGTGATGGACGCGAGGGCGTCGGCCAGCTCCGGGCGGCGACGCAGCGTCTCGCCGCGCACGATCGGCACGGCGAAGTAAGGCGGGAAGTAGCCGCGATCGTCTTCGAGCAGGCGGAAGTCGTGCTCGGTCAGGCGGCTGTCCGTCGAGAAGCCGCAGATGAGATCGACCTGCCCACCGGCCAGGGCGTCGTACATCAGACCGGGATCCACCTCGCGGATGGCGGCGAAGCTCAGGCCGTAGATGCGCCGCAAGCCGGGATAGCCGTCGGGCCGCTCGACAAACTCGCTGGGAAAGCCGGCCGTGAGGCGCTCGGCGTGCCCGGCGAGATCGCTGATGCGCGTCCACTGGTGTTTCTCGGCGTCGGCAGCGCGGACGGCGAGGGTGTAGGTGTCGTTGAAGCCGATGGGCGGCAGCACGACGAGATCGAACTGCTCGCGGTAGGCGCGGGCGATGGTGCGGTAGACGGCGCTTGCGTTGGATTGCGGCGCTTCGCGCAAGATATCAACGAGCGCCGTTCCTGTGTACTCGATATACAAGTCTATTTCGCCCGAGACCAAAGCAGCATGGCAGACGCCGGTGCCGCCGAGACCCAGGCGTCGAACGACGTTCAAGTCGGTGTGGCGCTCGATGAGCTGCGCGGCGATTTCACCCATGACAAACTGCTCGGTGAAGCTCTTCCCGCCGATACGGATGGTGTCGGCCGAGACGAATCCCGCGGCGCACAAGCATGCGACGGCCGCTGACAATGCGGCCGCACAGCGCGTTCTTCGTTGTGCGAGGCTTGGCGTCATTCTTCGTGCCCCGACAGCAGCCTGCATGAACTGGTGGCGCGCTCGAACAGCGAAGCGACGTATTCCGTAGCAGGCCGGTTGACGAGATCGGAAGGCGGGCCGACTTGTTCAATGCGACCTTCGTTCATGACGGCGATCTGATCGGCCAGCAACATAGCCTCGAAGAGATCGTGTGTGACGAAGACGATGGTCTTCTTGAGTTCGCGCTTGAGTCGCAAGACCTGAAGCTGGAGCGCTTCGCGGGAGAGCGGATCAAGCGCGCCGAAGGGTTCATCCATCAGAAGGATGGGCGGATCGGCCGCCAGCGCTCGCGCGACGCCCACGCGTTGTCGCTGTCCGCCGGACAGGCTGCGCGGCTGACGTCGCGCGAACGCCTTGGGTTCAAGGCCGACAAGCTCAAGCAGTTCATAGGCCCGGCTGATGCGGCGCTTTCGCGGCCAGCCGAGGAGCCGGGGCACGATGCCGATGTTGTTTTCGATCGTCATGTGCGGAAACAGCCCGATGCCCTGAAAGACGTAGCCGATCGATCGTCGCAGTACGAGTAAGTCGACCGAGCGGATGTCCGTTTCATTGATATGGATGAGTCCCGATGTCGGATCGGTCAGACGGTTGATAAGTTTGAGCGTGGTCGTCTTGCCGCAGCCGGAGGCGCCGAGTAGCACCATGGTTTGTCCCGGTGGAACAACGAGATCGATGCCGTCGAGCACGAGGGTCTTCCCGCTGTCGTACGACTTGTGGACGGATTTGAATTGGATCATTGTCCCGAGAGCGTGCTGAGGTGGCCAGAATATACTTTCAGAGCAAACGAATTCCTGGTATTCGTTAATACAACCGATCTAAGGCTAATCCAGCCACGGTTTCTGGTCAATCATGCCGCAAATCCATGTATAATCATAACTTGTTGCATTTGTTCATGTTGCGGCAATTTGCCCCTTGTAGTCCACAGTGATTGAGCTATACTGCCTGATTGCCATGCAGGAAACCAGCCCATCTACAATAGTTAGCGATCAAACTGTTTTTCATTCCACCCGATCCCTGAGTGATTCGGACGACGTCGAAGATAAGATCGTTGCGGCGATTCGCCGCATCATTCGGGCGATTGATCTCAATTCACGACAGATGATGGACGCCTGCGGGTTGACGGGGCCGCAACTGGCGACGCTCCGAGCCATCGCAAAGGGCCAGGCCAGTACCGCGCGCGGCCTGGCTCAACTGATTCATGTCAGTCAGGCCACCATGTCGGGTATCCTCGAACGGCTCGAACGAGCCGGTCACATCACGCGAACACGCAACGGCTATGACCGCCGAAATGTCGACATCATTCTGAGCGAAAGCGGTCGCCGGGCGGTCGATTCTGCCCCGCCGTATCTGCAATCGCGCTTCATGACCGAGCTTTCAAAACTGGAGGACTGGGAACAGACTCAGATTCTCGCAACGTTACAACGTGTAGCGCACATGTTAAACGCGTCGGAGCTGGATGCAGCACCGCTCCTTGTCACCGGGCCGGATTGTACATAGCCACGCGATGGTCCCTCTGTAGGCAAGGCAGGGGCAATGTCACACTGGTGGCACATGTGTCTCGCATGTCGTCGCGCTTCAGGGTTATTCGGATCGGGCGATCGCGTGCGCCGCGATCGGAAACAAAAGAAAGGGTAGAAACCATGCCGGGAAGCGAATCGATCTTCAAGCCGGTTAGTGATAAGCATGAACGAAATCATATGCGGAGCCGATCCGTGGCGAATCCGCAGGCGGCCGCGCGCGGGCCGCGAAACGCACTGTGGAACGTGCCCGCCGCGCCCATGGTCGCCTTGCCGGAGCCGGACCTCAGGCTTTCACAGGACGCGGAATGGTTTCTCGTGAAGCAGGACGGGAAGTGGCGGCAGATTCGATTTCACGACTACGGCGAAATCTACAGAATTCCAGGCCTATACGAGAAGATTTTCTATCGTATTCTGAAGTGCAATTCGCCGGAAGTCGTGTGCAATGCACTGGATATCGAACTCAAGCGAGAAGGCGTCCACGCGGCCTCATTGCGTGCGCTCGACTGTGGCGCGGGCAATGGAATGGTCGGCGAGCGACTCGTCCGCATGGGTGTGTCAAAGGTCGTCGGGATCGATATCCTCAACGAGGCCCGCGATGCCGCGCTGCGAGACCGTCCGGCGGTTTACAAGGATTATTTTGTTGTCGATTTGACCGCGCTCGGCGAGAGCGAGCGACAGGCGCTGTCAGTGTTTCGCTTCAACTGCCTGACGTGCGTTGCGGCGCTGGGTTTCGGCGACATTCCCGTGGCGGCGTTCGCCGGCGCTGCTGCTCTGATTGCAGATGGCGGTTGGATGGCGTTCAACATCAAGGATGAGTTTGTCCGCGACCCCGCCAAGTCAGAATTTGCCCGCCTGATTCGAGCCGCCTCTGACAACGGCGATCTCGAGGTGCGCTCCACATCGCATTATGTCCATCGCTTGGCGACAGACGGCAAGCCGCTCGAGTACGTCACCATCATCGCTCGAAAGCGAGGCGACTTGTTCAAATGGATCGAAAGCTCAGACCGATAGGCGAGACCGGCTTGCTTTGACGTCCGACGATGCCCTGACGGAGATCATTGGCCTTGGTGGCGCGCATATCCGTTTTCACTTCGATCGACTCTCCCGTATCCTACAGCGATTCGGGACTCCGATTGTTGCGGAAACGAGGGCGCCGTCGTGCCGTGGATTTGCAGGCTTGCCGTTCGTAGGCCGAGAACCGTCATCGCGTTGGCCATCGCAAGCGTCGCGGCGATGTCGCCGGGCGTATTGCGGCTGCACATTCGCACCGACGGTCACGCGCTGCTTCCGCACGATGCGCCGGGCGTCGTAGCCGATCGCCGCGTGCGCGAGGCGTTTCATCTTCGCGATCAACTCGTCGTTTTGATCCGCACGCAGCATGACGACGGCATCTTCAACGGCGGCACATTGGAGCTGATCCGCGACCTCACCAGCCGCCTGATTCAACTGCCCAACGTTGATGCCTCGCACGTCACGAGCCTCGCAACAGAAAAGAACGACCGCGTCCTGCCGGGCACTCTCGACTTTCGCACGTTTCTCGATGTCATCCCGCGGACGCCGGAGTCCATCGACCGCCTGCGCCGCGATGTCCGCGCCATGGACATTTACCACGGCACCTTGGTTTCATTGGACGAGCGGGCGGCCTGCATCCTGGTCGGCGTGCGTGACGGTGACGATCGGCAGGGACTATATCACGCCGTGCGCCGATTGGCGCGCGAGGTGAACGCATCGCCGGACGAAATCTCGGTTGTTGGCGCGCCCGTTGCGGAGTCGCTGTTGGGCGCGCACATCCTCGAAGACCTTGGCGTGCCGTTATCGTGGATCGGCGGCGAAGGTCCGACCGAGGCGCCGCCGGCCGGCGTTCCCGCTTCGTTGTATGAGCTGCGGCGCTGGATCGCCGCGACGATCGGGCTGGTTCCGCTTGCAGTCGCCGCGATGGCGAGCGTGTTTTTCGCGATGTTTCGACGTATCGCGGCGGCGGCGCTGCCGCTGGTGGAGGTCGGCGCGTGTCTTGTGTTTGTGTTCTCGCTGATGGGCTGGCTGGGCGTGCCGGTGTATCTCACGATTGCCGTGATGCCGATCATCCTCGCGGCGACCGGCATCACGGATGAGATTCATGTGTTCAATCGTTACCGCCAGATCGCTCGCCAGCGGCCGGATGCACCCGGCACGGAGTTGGCCGCCGCCGCCATCAACGACATGTGGCGGCCGGTCGTCAAGACGAGTGTCACGACGGCCGTCGCGTTCCTTTCATTCGCATTCTCCGAATTGAAACCCGTGCAGGCCTTCGGCGTTTTTTGTGCTATCGGTTGCCTGTTCTGCATGGCGTGGTCGCTGGCATTCGTGCCGGCGTGCCTGTCGCTGATTCCGCGCCGCAGGCTCGTGCGAGACGACGTGGTCGTTACCGTGGATTCGACTTCGACCGGCGAAACGGTCTTCGCGCGCCTGGCTCAGGCGCTGATCCGGCGCCGCGGCGTCGTACTGCTGTTGGCGGCGGTGTTGCTCGCGATCATTCCGTTCGGCGCGTCGCGCGTCGTCGTGCAGGACAGTTGGATCGACGGCTTCTCGTCTGAAAGCGAATTTCACCGCACGACGCGCGTGGTCAATGCGGGCTTCTTCGGCACGCACTTATTGACCCTCGAGATCGCGGCGCCGCATCAGGAACTTCGGGGCGTGCTCGATACCGACGCCGTCGGACGATCGGAAATCATCATTCCCGCCGAATCGGTCGCGAACCCTGGGCGTCTTGTCGGCTGGTTTC
>CAZRFP010000166.1:0-9492 GCA_964599535.1 uncultured Planctomycetaceae bacterium | reverse complement strand
TCAGATGGCCGATGAGGCGATTGTTCTGCCGCATCGCACGCCGCGCGGCGGCGGGCATCCAGATTTTCGCGGCGGGCACATGGTCGAAATCCGCGCCGCGATGCCAGTCAGACGCCGTGCGCGTCCAGTGAATGATGAGATTGCCGCGCCCATCCAGCGGCAGCCGCAGCGGCACGGTTCCGTCGAGCGTTGGGATGACCAACGTGCGGTCATTGGGCATCGTCGCAGCGGGAATGTTCAAATTGAGCACATGCGCCGCGGCCGCCAGCCCCATATGCGGAACGACGCCGCCGTCATGGCTCACGAGAATCGGCACGCGGCGAACCACGCCGTCAGGATCGGGGTCAAAACTGACCGCGACAATATCCCGCGCCGCTTCGGCCAGCGAGTAGCGCAGCGGCACGACGTTCGTGGAGCGAGAGAGTCTGGAACGCACTGCCGGATCGGCAGCGCGCAGTCGATCACGCAGCGCGATTAACCCGCGCGCCGTGTCATATGCCGCTTCCACATCTCGAGCGTCGGCATTGAGCAAGTGGCTTCGTTCGCCGAGTATTGCAGACTTGACGGCGTCACGCGTCGCGCTTCGATCGCGCCTTAGTTTCGCCAGCGCAAGTTCCTCGGCGGTCGCCCGCTTCGCGCCGGCTATGACAGCCGCTATGCGCTCTCGCGTCTCATTCAGCAGGCGCGCGAGCTGGCTCTCGTCAATCGTAAAGTCCGCCAGAAGATGCTCGCGAATGCGCAGTCGCAGCAGTTCGCGATCGACACGCTGCCGATCGAGTTCCGAGTCCGGCAGTCCGCATGCCGATAACGCGGCGTCGACGCTCATGGCCGAATCGTCTTCATACAGCCGCCCAAGGCGCTGCTTCAGCGATTCGCCGATGTTCTGGCCGATCGTCTCCAATTGTGCCGCGAGTATGACATTACCTGACGTGCGGATGGCATGAGCCAGTTCCAGATCGGGATAGACGCGGTTCGCCTCGCTTCGCTCGCCGATGATCTCGCTAATCATGTCGGCCAGCGGGTCGTCATGGATCGACGGCTCGTCGTAATAGTCCGATTCCGCCTCGCTGAAGAGCAGATCGACCATGATCTGCGATGCCCCCAGTTCGTGCAGAACGCGAATCACGTCGGCCGTCTTGTCGCGATTCCACGGCCATCGACCGACGCGCTCCAGCGATCCGTCGTCGATGTCGATGTGAATGATCGGCGAGGCGGCCTCAAGTGTGTTGCACATTCGCATGCGCAGGTCGAAGGCCTGCAACTCAAGTCCGCGCAGATAGCTTACGCCATGCATGGCGGCGGTCGACGCGATGGTCACGAGCAGTCCGACCAACGTACCGGCAAGTCGAGGACGGGCGGAGAACATGCGTACAGTCGTCTTTCCTGGCCGCGCGCCGGCGAAACGCGACGGCCTCGCCGCGCCGGACGAGGCCAGCGGCGGATTGGGTCCGGAGTGTAACCGATCCGGCCCAATCTCGCCGCGCGCCCGATTTGTCCGGAATAAAGTGACCGATACGATCGATCACTCCGTCTAGCACCGCACCGCGACAGTCTTTTCGGTCTCGGTCTTCGGCTTTAATCGCTTGAATGTTCGACGACCGAACCGTCGCGAGACGCGCGCAAGGCGATACCGCCGCGTGTCGATCGTCTCGCAGGTACCGTCAACTCGTTTGACCAACACGAGCGGCAGACACACGTCAACCACGCGCAGCACGCACATGTCCCACGGCAGGACGACGGCCCGCGCGGGTTCGATATGCCGATCATACTTGTCAATTTCAAAGAACGGCAGCATCTCAATCATGACAGTGAAAGGCGTAACGTAATCGCCGCGATGGACATCCTCGGGTGCGAGCAGTTTGCATGTGCGTGTTTGCGTGTTCATGGCTTCACATCAGGTGTCAAGCCGATGCCGCGTCATGCGGCGCGTCGGCATTGACGCTTTCTAGTGCATCAATTCAAGTCAGACTTCAAGGCCGCCCGCGGCGCGATCCGCGCGCAAGCGACCGGGTTTAGCGAAGTAAGTTCCGGCAATCGTCAGATTAGGAGAATCAGGCGAAGAGCCGCGAAATGCGCAGCGCAAGATACGCGAGGCCTGCACTGCATGGCAGGGGATCGGTATTCAAGGGCGTCGGAAATGTCGCAAACGTGACGAACATGACAGTCTCCAGAGGAGGGCAGTATGCCGCCCAATCAGCCATTGTCAACACATTTCTCGCTAAATGTTTTCGCCGCACGCCGGGCATCGCGGAGATGCGACGTTTGGCAGTTCATGGCCGCACTCCGGGCAGCGCCCGGTCGTGGCAGCGGGGCGCCGCATCAGCCGTGCCAGCAGCCCCAGCAATACGAACGCGGCAATGATCGACAGGATGACGACGAGCTTTCTCATGGATTCAATTCGCTCCGAGGCAGGCATTGTAATGCCCCACGCAGGCGCATGACATCGCCGCTCTCAATCAGTGCGTTGCACGATTGGTTTCAATTCACCGCAAGCACGATTTTACGGCGGCATCATGCTACGATGCCCACGTCGCGGCCGGTTGGCGGCGATGCGGGATGTGAGGCGCGATATGGCTCTTGCGGTGGGAATCGATCTCGGCGGCACGGCGCTCAAGGCCGGTCTGGTGACCGACATCGGCGAGATCGTGCATTCCACTTCGATCGCGACGCGGGCTGACGAGGGTGCCGATGCCGTCATCGATCGCATCGCTGAACTGGCGCTCTCGCTACTCGAACATGCAGATCGAAGCCACGAGCCGCCACTGGGCGTCGGCGTTGGAGCGCCGGGGACCATCGACCGCGACACCGGCCGAATCGTGTCCGCGCCAAATCTGCTTGGCTGGCAGGATGTGCCGCTGGCCGATCGGCTGATTGAACGCCTGTGTCGCCCGGTCGTTTTGAACAACGACGCCAATAACGCGGCGCTTGGAGAGTTCATACGCGGTGCGGGGCGCGGCGCGAGCGACATGGTCATGCTGACGCTTGGCACCGGCATCGGCGGCGGCGTGATCTCGGGCGGACGTCTTTTCGTCGGCTCGCGCGGCAACGCCGGCGAACTTGGCCACGCGATCGTCGTGCCCGGCGGCCGGCGCTGCAACTGCGGGCAGTTTGGTTGTCTCGAGGCCTACGCGTCGGCATCCTCGACCGCGCAGCGCGCCAAGGAAGCCGTCGCGGCCGGCGAGGACTCGTTGCTGGCGGAAACTCTCCATCGCAGCGGGGCGATCACTTCGGAAGATGTCGTCACAGCAGCCGGCGCGGGCGATGCCCTGGCCCAGCGCGTCTGGGGCGAAACCTGCCGATATCTCGCGGCGGCGTGCATCAACATTCAACATGCGTTCGATCCGGCGTGCATCGTGCTGGCCGGCGGCATGAGCCGCGCGGGCGACGCGCTCGTGACACCGCTGAACGCCGCCATTCGTGAGATGATCTCTCCGACGCTGGGTCCGATGCCGCAAATCCGGCTCGCCGAACTCGGCGCGGATGCCGGCTTTGTCGGCGCGGCGTTGAGCGTTCATGTTCGTTGAAGTCGCGCCGTGCATGATCCCATCCGCAGTCGAGAATCCGGCTGTATTCCAAGCGCGTACGATCAGGGATGGCTCCCGGAAAGCCATTCACGCAGGTGATTAAGCCCCTGTCGGATCGTCACGAGCGGCTTATAGCCCAGATCCCGCCGAGCGGCGCTGATGTCAAACCAGTGCGATGTGGTCAGTTGCTTGACGCCGAAACGCGTCAAGGGTGGATCGCGCTCAATCTGAAGCCTGCGAAAAATCCATTCACAAAGTCCCGCGGACAAATAAGTAGACCAGATCGGAACGCGGCGTGTGACGGGCGGCCGGTCGCCCGCCTCCAGAATGGCGTTGATCAGATCCCACACCGGCCAAGGTTCGCCGTTGGAGATGAAATAGGCTCGTCCCGAGACAGGCGATTCGGGCGTCAGGCATTTCGCGGCGAGCAGGTGCGCCTCAACCGCATTGTCGATGTAAACGCTGTCAATGAGTGGATTGTCGCGGCCGATGCGGCGTAACCGATGTGCGCGCTTCAAAATGTTCGGTACGATGTGCGTGTCGCGCGGCCCCCAGATCAGATGCGGACGAAGTGCGACGGTCGCCAGACTTTCATCGGCGGCGGCCCGAACGGCCTGCTCTGCGAAGGCTTTCGTGCGAGGATAGTGTGCGATGAAGTGCCGCGCATAGGGCACGGACTCATTGACGCCTTCCATTCCCTTTCCATCGAAGACGACGCTGGGCGAGCTGGTGTAAACGAGTCGGCTGATGCCGCATGCGCGGCATGCGGCGATGACGTTTTCCGTGCCGATGACATTGGCGCGATGGTATGCTTCATACGGCCCCCAGACGCCCACCTTTGCACCGATATGAAAAGCAACATGGCACCCTCGCGCCGCGGCAATCACGGCGTCAGCGTCGGCCAGATCGCCGCGCACGACGTTAACGCCGAGCGCGGCCAAATCCGGATAGTCGCTTCGAGCGAATCCCCGTACTCGCGCTCCGGCCTCTAGCAGTCGTTCGATGACGGCCCGGCCGAGAAAGCCGCTGCAGCCGGTGACAAGCGCCGTTGTTTCTTGAAAGTCGGACATTCGGCCGCATGCTATTTTGAAAAGCGATGCACCGCAATTTCGCCGATCGTGGAGGTCAATGGTGCCGATGCTCGTGCGTAACCTTCGATCAATGCGAAGGCAACGCCGATTTTGCCCGGGCTGCATTTTTGCTTCGGAAGTTATGAGATGGACTGAACAATGCACAAG
Source organism: uncultured Planctomycetaceae bacterium (assembly GCA_964599535.1). Taxonomy (GTDB): domain Bacteria; phylum Planctomycetota; class Phycisphaerae; order UBA1845; family UTPLA1; genus JADJRI01. Next base: position 4,730 of record CAZRFP010000166.1, on the reverse strand, counting down.
TCCATGCCATGGCCATTTCGCATTCGCATGTTCTGCGGGTTGCCTTGTTGCCCCGGTGTCTTATGATTCGCGGCTTTGGACGTCTCAAGCGTTGCTGCGCTCTCAAGCGGAGTCGCCAGCGCGAGGATAGGTAACACCCGATGGTCGTTCGTTGCTCAATGGGGCATCGCGAACTTCGGATCGATACAAAAACTCAATACTTAAGGAGTAGTCATGAGATTTCGAGGAGTCATCGTCGCGGCGATCTGCTGCAGTTCATGGGTCGGCGCGGCTCGGGCGGACATCGTGACCGACTGGAATGGTATGCTGCTGGATGTCGTTCGCGAAGAGAACCTGCCCGCACCCGTTGCGGCGCGCGCGTTCGCGATGATGAATGTCGCGATGCACGACACCATACAGGCGTTCAATTCGACACACGATACCTATCTGACGGCTCGAACGCCGGGCATCGGAGCCTTGGCGGATGTCTCGGCCGGCGGCGCGGCGCGGCGCGTGTTGTCGGTGCTGTTTCCGGATCGATCGGCGCAATTTGACGACGCGTTTCTGGCTTTCCTGCCGGGATTGCCGGATATCGTCTTTCTGCCAAGCCGCGACTTCGGCGCGAGCGTGGCCAACGATATTCTCGCATTGCGTGACGGCGACAACAGCGATCTGACGACCGGCTACACGCCGGGCGACGGACCGGGTGAATGGCAGCCGACGCCTCCGTCAAACAGCGCGGCCTTGCTGCCGCATTGGCGATTTGTCCTGCCGTTCGGCATGGCGAGCGCGACACAGTTTCGCCCGACCGGTCCGCCCAGCCTGACGAGCGCTCGATATACGGCTGACTTCAACGAAGTCAAGGGGCTTGGCGCCACAGGCAGTGGAACGCGAACAGCTGATCAGACTCAGATCGCTCGATTCTGGGAAGATGCCACGGGCACTAACACTGCTGCCGGCCACTGGATCGAAATCGCCACGACCGTCGCGACCGCGCGCGGCAACACGTCGGCTCAGAACGCTCGCGTCTTCGCACTCATCAGTTTGGCGCTCGCCGATGCCAACATTTGCGCATGGGATGCCAAGTACGCATTTGATCATTGGCGGCCGGTCACCGCGGTACGCAACGCCGACACCGACGGCAACGATGCGACAACGCTGGACGCCGCATGGTCGCCGCTTATTACGACACCACCGCACCCCGGTTACGTTCCGGAGAATGCCGTCATGGCCGGCGCCGCGGCAAGGATGATGGAGATCATCTACGGAACCGACGCCATTGCGTTTGACGCCGTGAGCGATGGAATTGCCGATGTCACGCGATCGTATGAATCGTTATCAGAAGCAGCTGAAGAAGCAGCCCGGTCGGGCGTCTTCGGCGGCACGGACTTCGCTTACGGGACTGAGGACGGCCTTGCGGCGGGTCGAGCGCTGGCTGCCTACATCCATCAGAACTATCTGCGTCGCGTCGCAACGACCGCTCCGTCATCGCCCACTTCCGGCTGCGCGCCGGGCGGCTGCGGCCCGGGCGGGTTGTTTACCTCGATGATGATGCTCGCCGCATGGCCCATGATGCGCCGCGGATTCCGACGTCGCCGCAAGTAGGCGCTCGTCGCTTATTGCGCCGTACAAAGCGTTGAGACAAGGACGGGCCGCTTGATCGCAAGAGATCGAGCGGCCCGTTTTTACGCCAATACTGCATGACTGTTGCAGATGCGCACGCCGGCGGCGCGCATGGATTCGATCGCCCCCGCGACATCGCCGGCGTTGAGTTCGACGCCGCGACAGCCGTCTTCGATCAACACGGTTTCAAAACCGAGCGAAGCGGCATCGAGCGCGCTGAACCGAACGCAATAATCCGTCGCAAGGCCAAGTAGACAGAGCCGTCGCACGCCGCGCTCGCGCAAAAAGGCGTCCATGCCGGTCGATCCACGCCGGGCGTTGTCAAAAAAGCAGCTATAGCTGTCAACATCGGGATTCACGCCCTTGTCGAAAACACGCGTGATGCGGTCGTGATCGAGGTCGCCATGCAAATTCGCACCATGCGTATTCTGAACGCAGTGGACCGGCCACAATACCTGCCGCAGGCCGCCAACCTCAATCGTCTGGCCAGGCTCACAACCGGGATGATTCGCGGCGAAACTGACATGATTTCGCGGATGCCAGTCTCGCGACGCGACGACCAGTTCAAATAGCCGGATGAGCCGGTTCGCGACGGGCACGACTTCATCACCAAGCGGCACGGCCAGCGCGCCGCCGGGCATGAAGTCGTACTGCAAGTCTATGAGCACCAGCGCGTCCATTTTGTCTGCCTCCGCCGTGCGCGTTGTCCGCTTGGCAGTGAGTTTCATCACAAGACGTTAAATCGCAAAGCTGAATCCCGCATTTTTGAGTTGCTCGTATCGGCGCTTGTCGAATCGATATAATCGCGCGGCGCGATGACGCACGTCGGACTGTGTTTCGTCGAGCGCGACGAGCAGTCCCATTTCAAGAATGCGCCGCCGAAAGTTCCGCTTATCCAGTTCACGATCCAATATGATCTCATACAACTCCTGCAACTGCGACAGCGTGAACTTGCGCGGAAGCAACTCAAACCCCACGGGCTGATAGCGCACCTTCGCGCGAAGCCGATCCCATGCGGATTTCACGATCACGTCGTGGTCAAACGCCAGGCCTTTCGCACGGCTCACGTCGATCCACCGTGCGTCGGCCGCATCGTCGCCGGCCGTCGCGGCGTGCTCGGCAAGCTTGACCAGTCCATAGTATGCCACTGATATGACACGGCCGCGCGGATCGCGCTTCGGACCGCCGAACGTGTAGAGTTGCTCCAGATACAGATCGCGAATGCCGGTTTCCTCGCGCAGTTCGCGAAGTGCCGCGCTTTCGAGTGGTTCGCCGATCTCAACGAATCCTCCAGGCAGCGCCCAACTTCCCGCGAAGGGCGGCTTCCCCCTGCGAACCAAGAGCACCTTTAGACGCCGCGACTCTACGCCGAAGACGACGCAGTCAACGACCACCATCGGCCGAGGATGTTCGTAAACGCGGCTCATCGCTATTGTCCCCGCGCTTCGAGGATGAGCTGCGTCTTGAGATCGTGCAGCCGCTTCTCAAGGCCGACGGGATACTCATGCGGATAGGTAAATCGCTTGATGCTCGGATGCAGCGCTGCCAGTTGTTCGCCCGCCAGCCGGCGCGATTCTTCCAGTGTTGGTGGTGAATAGACGCATCGCCCCTCGCGAACCACGGGTACGAGCAAGTCGCAGTGTTCCGCGCCGGGGCTGATGTGCTTGCGCCGCGTGATGTCCAGCGGATCGACGATCGTGCAGCCGTTGGACAAATCGGACTGCGTATCGTAGATCGCGTCGCACATGAAGACGTCGCGGTGGATGTATCTTCTGACTTGCAATATGCCCGGCGTGGAAATCTTGATCGTCTGTTCCGAAAGCTTGAGCGTATATCGCCAGTCGCCGCCAGGCTTGCGGATCGCGTTCATCTTGTACACGCCGCCCAGCGCCGGCTGATCGTGGCCGGTGACGAGTTTCGTCCCGACGCCCCAGACGGCGATCGTCGCGCCCTGGTCCTTCAGGCTTTCGATAATGTGCTCATCGAGATCGTTGCTGGCTGTGATGACGGCCTTCGGAAAGCCGCCTTCGTCGAGAATCCTTCGGGCCTCGATGCTGAGATACGCCAGATCGCCTGAATCGAGGCGGATTCCGATCATCTCGTGTCCGCGCTCGCGCAGCCGTTTTCCGACTTCGACCGCCTTATGCACGCCTTCGATCGAGTTGTAGGTATCCACGAGGAAAACGCAGTTGTTCGGCATGGCCCGTGCGTATGCTTCGAACGCTTCGATCTCATCATCGAAGCACATGACCCAGCTATGAGCGTGCGTGCCGCACACGGGAATGCCGAATTGCTTGCCCGCGAGCACGTTCGAGGTGGCGGCGCAACCGCCGATATACGCCGCGCGGCTGGCGGCCAAGGCTCCGTCAATACCGTGGGCGCGGCGCAAGCCGAACTCCAGCACCGGTTCGCCGCGCGTCGCCATGCAGACGCGCGCCGCCTTCGTGGCGATCAGCGTCTGAAAGTTGATCAAGTTGAGAATGGGAGATTCGAGAATCTGCGCCTGGATGATCGGACCGCGCACGCGTACCAGCGGCTCATGCGGAAAGACGGCCGTGCCCTCGGGAATCGCATCGATATCGCACGTGAGGCGAAGCGCGCCGAGATAATCGAGAAAGCCCCGCTCGAAGATCGGCCGGCCGTCATTGCCGGCAATGACGGCCAGATACTTAAGATCGTCTTCGGTGAATCGAAAGCGTTCGACGTAGCTCAGTAGATGCCCCAGCCCGGCAGCGATGCTGAAGCCGCCGCCAAAGGGATTCTTGCGAAACGTGAGCGAGAAGACGGCCTCACGATCAAACACGCCCGATTTCCAGTAGGCGTATGCCATGGTGAGCTGATAGAAGTCAGTGAGAAGGGCGAGCGAGCAGCGGTAGATATCCGTCGACGAAGCCATATGCATCCTCCGCGTGGCATTATGATAGTGTCTATCTCACACTAAGTCACGACGCCAATCCGCATCCGAGTGCGAATCCGGGGCCAAGCACGAATCGCCGGCGAGTGCGAACAGGCCGTTCCCTCCTTCGTATAACAGGTCCCTCTTTGATGCGAGATCATGCACGCGGTACGACGACGCCGATTGCGTGTCAATCCGGCGCCTCAATCGCCTGAAACGACCAGCTCCGTCG
>CAZRFP010000165.1:0-9563 GCA_964599535.1 uncultured Planctomycetaceae bacterium | reverse complement strand
GCGGGTAGACGCCTGCTTGAGAATTGAGGCAGAAAGCGCGAATTGCCGTCGCCGCGCGATTGCAGCTCTTGCGCAGCGCGAAAACCGGCGCAAAATGCGCAGTTTGTGCCGCGATCCACTAGCGATTTGCAGGCGAAGTCGGCGCGTTGACAGGGTTGGAAAATCGCCGCCGGCGCGCCGAAGCCCCGGCAGAGAATTGCGATCGTCGCTCACATCAGGACCGGCCGCGGCGGAGCGGTTCTCAGCTTATCGCGCCACTCGAGCGCGGCGGCGTTGTTTTCATCAAGTTCGAGAATCTTCTCGATCATCGCCTCGCTGTCTTTGATGCCGCCGAGCGAATATTCCAGCTCGATGATGGTGATGCGCATTTCGATGTTCTTCGGCGACCGCTCCACGGCCTGGCCCACGAGTCGCAGCGCTTCGAGCGCCGACATGCGGCGATTGACGTCCGCAATCTGAAGCATCAGTTTGCCGCTACGGTAATAGGGTTCGGCATTCTCCGGATCGAGACGACGCTGATAGTCGTACAGGCTGGCGGCAACGTTGTAGCACTGTCGCAGCTTCTCATGCGCCGCGCGGTTGAACGCATCGTCGCGTATGTCGCTCTTATAGAGCAGCACGGCCTGATCGACGGCGGCGACAGACGATTCATAGTCATTGGCGGTCGCGGCGATTTCCGCCAGTCGAAGCTGCACGTCGCCATCCGTCGGCGCGGCGGCCTGCGCATCCTTGGCGATCTTGACGGCCGCCTTGAAGTTTTGCATGCCGACATTGGCCATCGCCAGATTCAACAGCACCTCAGCACGAATGTTCCTGCCGTCTTCCTTGAGCGGCGCCAATTCCGCCGCGCGCTGCAACGGTCCGAGCGCTGACGAATACATGCGAGACTTGATGTAAATGTCTCCGATGGCTGCGAAGCCGCGCCATTCGCTGCGCGCCTCGGGTGAGGAGTTGTATTGATCCAGTTCATCGATCGCTTCTGACGCTCGCCCCGGCGTAGCCTTGAAGAACAACCCTCGCGCCAGCTTAAGCCGCATGAGCGTGGGCTTCTCAAGCATGACGTCATTGATCAGGCGCTCGGCCTCTCGCAGGTCCTGTGAGTCCAGCTTGCGAATGGCGAGATCGAGCTTTTGCTCCGGCGTGAGCGCGCCGGACGAAATTCCCGGCGCCTGTCCGAATGCGATCGTAGATAGAAAGACGACCGGCAGGATTGTTAAGACATGTGAAAATCGTGCCTGAATCTGCTGATGACGCATCGTAGTCTCCGCATGGCAATCGAACCGAGTGCGAACGGGCAAGCCAATCTGTTTCTACGCAACAAGCCGAAAGGCGGTTCGAATAAGTATCGCCACTCGCTCTCGACACCATTATCGACGCAGAAGCCGATTTGCAACAGATGCCGCCACACCGCTGAATCGGGGATTCGGAGCCAGATTTGAATATGGACGCCTAGAGTCGCGATCGTCCAGTGTCGGGACATCCGTCCGTGACATATGTCGCGCGACCCTCTGCGGCGCTGCCGACTCGGCGGTGAAACTGGGCGAGAAGTCCGTGCCAGATGGTTTACCACTGGCTGATATGCCTGCACATCAGCCCTCAATGCACAACGTCAGGCCGGCAACGGCATCCGTGGATGGCCGTCTATCGGCTGCGCGGTCGCGGCTCGAATCGGCCAAGTCTCCGCCGCGCTCCTGTCGCGTCTTGTCGATCAGCATCTGCCAAGTCTCGCGTTGATGCTGCAGAATGCGAATGGCGTCGTCAATCGCGCTCTGGCTTCGCTTCATGTTCGCCTCGACGAGCCGGTTGTAGATGAATGTGTACAGAGCGGACATCTGGGAGCAGATTTCCGGCGCAATCTCGGTGCGAAGCCCGTTGCGCATTTCGATGACGATGTTTTGCGCGCGAATGAGTTTTTCGCAACTTGTTTCAAAATCGCCCCGCCCCATCGCATCGCGCGCCTGGAAGGCAAAGCGAATCGCCCCATCGTACAGCATCAAATGAAGCTGTTCCGGGCTGGCGGTCATGACCGCGTTGCGAAGATATTCACCGGAAGAGTCGTTCGTCATGGTCTTTCAGGTCAATTCTCGTCGATTCGTCGGGACCGCGCCTTCGCATGTTCGACGAAGCGACCGCGCGCTGCATGGCATTGATCGGTCGGCGCGCGGCGGACCATGAGATATGGGAACCGACGGTACACCAAAGTCATGACCGACGCCCCACTGCATCGCCGCATATTCGCGCAACTTTTACCCGAAAGACGATATCTGGGCTGCCAGGACGGACAGTGCCGACTGTTGACTTTGCATGTTGGCCAGCACCGACTCCATCGCTTGAAAATCCGCTAGCAGCCGCTGTCGCTTGGATTCCAGGAGTGCCGTCATTTGCTGAATTCGGCGATTGATTTGCGATTCCGAGTTCTGAAGCGCGGTCTCCTGAAGCGTGATGACGCCGTTCTCGGTGTCAATGAGCCGGTCAATTTCGCGCTGGATGATGCCCGACAGGCCGATAACTTTCTTCTTACCATCCCCGTCGACTTCTTCCAACGCGAATAGATCTTTCACCGCATCGGGTGATTCAATCATGGCCGCGCGGAACTTCGTTTCATCGAAATCGAGCTTGCCGGTCGAACCAATCTTGATCCCCACGCCACTGAGGCGGCTCAGACCACCGCTCAAACCTGGAACAGAAGCCAGCGAGAGGCCCGACAGCGTCTGCCGAACGCGTCGCGCCGTGGCATCACCCTGAAGTATGCCGCGATCATTCGTTTCGGAATCAAAGCGCGTCAGATTGTCGAGCGTGGTTATCAGGTTGTTGAACGCGTCAACAAACGACTGGGCCTGCTGAACAATCTTGTCCTGATCCTGTCGGACTGATATGAGTATCGCCTGCTCTGACGGCGCAATCAGTTCGAGCTTCACGCCGGCGATGACGCCGTCGAGCGAATTGCTCGAAGACGTAATGACGAGTGGCTGATCGGCATCCGCTTCGCCCAGCAGAACCACCGCGTCGCGCGCCTGGGCCAGCGCGTTGAACGATAGTCCCGTCGCCCCACCGTCGATCGCGAGTCCGCCCACAAGCCCGGACCGCGACGATACGAGATTCAATCGAAAAGCCTGACCTCCGGAACCGTCGTTGATGATCGATGCGTTGACGGCTGCGCCGCTGGTGCGAATCTTCTCAAGAACATCGGCCAGCGTATCGTTGCCGTCGACTTCGATTCGCTTTTCGAGCGAACCATCGATGTAGTTCCTGCCTTGCTCGGCTTCGCCGAGTATCCCCAGCGCCTTGGCCACCGAGCCGCCTTCTTCGACCACCTTCAGTTTTCCACCACCGCCGGCCGTGTCCGTCAGGAGCAGTCCATCGCCGCTGTCGTTGATGCGGGCCACGACGCCGATGCCGCGCGAGTTGATCTCCGCGATGATCTCTCGCAGTGTTTCCTCGCCGCCGGTCAGATCAACGACGGCCGATGCGCCGAGGCTGTCGGTAATTCTGAATCGCCCGCTTGGAATACCCGCGCCGTTGTTGAAGTCCGCACGTCGCGTCGCCTCCGAAACATATTGCCTTTGCAGATTCCCGCCCCTGATCGTCGCACCCGCTGCGTTGCCGGCAATACCCAGCAGATCGGCCGTCACACCCTCGATGCGAAGTTGACCCGCGCCGCCGGTCGTGTCTGTCACGTCGATGCCCAGTCCCGACGCCGATACCTCGGCATGCACGCCGACGCCCGATGCGTTGATCGCTTGAATCACATCATCGAGCGTGGCGGCTCCCGCGAGGCCGATCGAAACAAGCGGACCGCCTGTGCGATCACCAATGCGAAGATCGCTCAGATTCACGCCTCCACCGCCATTGAGGGACTTGAGCAGGACGGTGTTCAGACCCGCAATCAACGGCTTGGACGTAACGCTTGAAACCGGCGGGCCGTTATATCCGACCGGCGATGCCGACAAGCCCAGATCACGCGCCAAGTTTGACTCAGAAACGAGCAACGGCCCGCCGCCCGCCGTTTGATCCGTCAGCGTAATGCCGAGTCCGTCGGAAGATACCGCTGCCGTGACGCGCTGAGAACCGTCAGAGTTGATGTTCTGCGGCGAATGGTTAATAACACGAAGCACGTCGGCCATCGTTCGAACCGAGTAGACGTTGCCGCCCTGTAGTGTGTTGGTCGTCGTCGATCCAACGATGCCAAGTGCTGCCGCCGCGCCGCCCTCGATGTTCTCGACCTTCAAATTGCCCTGCGCCGTCTGACCGGATGAAAGCGAAGAATCAACCAGCGAGAACCGAGAGCCACTCACCGTGAGCGTGACGCCGATGTTGGCGGCGCTGACGCGATTCATGACATCCTGCACGTTGACAGCGCCGGCCAGATCAATCTCGGCGGACACACCGGCGCGATTGGTGATGCGGAATCGACCGCTCGGCACACCGTTGCCGCCATTCAGAAGCGACAACGGTGTCGTCTGTAAGAGTGAATCCGACAGGTTGAAACCCAGGGTCGATCCGTCGCCGAGCGTAAGTTGAAGATCATTCGCCGCGTTCAGTCGACGAACGCCATTGCCGTCGTTCAAATCGCTCAGTCGCGTGGTTCCGCTGATATATACCAGTCGATCGCCCTCGAGCGTGTTGCCGGCGATCGACTTGAGCAGACCCAGATCGGCCGCCGTACGCCCCGCGCCGACTTCGGTCACGCTCAACGAGCCGGCACCGCCGGAGGCATCTTCAAGTACGAGTCGATCGCCATTTGCGCGCGCCGTAACCTGCACGCCGGACGCAGCATTGATGCGGTCGATGACGTCGTTGATCGTCTGCGCGCCGACCAGATCCACCGTCGCACTTCCGCCGGCCCGATCGGTCACGCGGATGCGGCCGGTCTGCACGCCTTGTCCGCCATTGAGCGTCGCGAGGCGCGTCGATCGATTCACCTGTCCCAGCGCCGATTCGATCGTCAGCGTTCCCGCGCCGACGGGCGTCTGATTCGATGTGGCAAATCCGCTCGATACGAGATGGTGCTTCATGGCGAGGCTGCGCACCGTCAACGAATAATCGCCGATGGCCGCGCCCGCGCTGGCCGTTGCTTGAATCGCCGAGGCGTTCGAGCTGGTCGCAGTTGCTGAGTTGAAAAAGGTCGGCAAGGCAAACTGGCTGACCGCGTTCTTGATCGAAAGAAGCTGGGCCGAGACCTGCAACAGACCGGTTCGACGTCCGGCAAAGACGCTCATGCGCCCCTGCAACTGCAGGATCGGCCGCTGCTGAACGGAAATCAGCCCATTAACAAGATTACTGATCGGCAGGCCTGAAACCAGGCCGACGCCGTTGGTGATGCTGGACATGACACTCTCCGGTGGATGGCCGCTTGCGCTTCGACCGGCTCATCATTTCGACGTGATGTTCGGCGCGACAGCGGCAGGCTCGGATTGCGCGATCTCTTCCGACTCGACGCGTACGATGTCTTCCGGTTCCACCGGTTCAACGCGCACCGCCCGAAACCGCTTTCGCCCGTTATCGAGGCAGGTCAGAATGACGCCGCATTTCCGTAGTGGACGCGAATTCGGGCATGAAGCGGGCATGTCATTACTCCGCCGCGGCGATGTTGATTCGACGTACCGCGCGAAGGCGCGACTCGTCTTGTGTCATATCGGTCGAACGAACGGGACCGGATAAGACGCAAGGCGCCGGCGTTCGGTCACTCCATGACCGCCCGCGGCGCCTCTCGTCGTGTGAATTCACGCATAAAGTTCCGCGAAACCGAGGCCTTACGCCTGCCTGCTTACCGCAGGAGCGAGAGCACGTTCTGCGGAATCGTGTTGGCGATGCCCAGAATTTGCGTTGTCGATTGAAGCAGAATCTGCGCCCGTGTCAGGTTCGACACCTCGACTGAGTAATCGGTATCGCGAATCGCCGATTCGGACGCCGTGACGTTTTCAAGCGCCACGCGCAGGCTGTTCAGGTTTGTTTCGACCTGATTGGCCTGAAAGCCGCCCAGTCGGCCGGATAGCCGCGAAATCTGGTTGATGGCCGAATCGACGATCTCCTGTGCTCTCGGCAGATTCTGTGCGTCGAGGAGCTGCGTTCCGCGTCCGGTGCCGAGGGTGTACAGGAATCCCGCCGTCGTCTTTCCGAGGTTAGTCGATGTGATCGACTCGATGCCGACGCTGATGCGGCCGTCGCTGTTGACATTCGGCCCGATCTGGAAGTTCGCGCCGCCGCCCGTGATTTCAAAGCTGTCGTTGCTGATCGACGTGCCGAACGACTCCGTCAGATCGATGACCACATCGAGTCCTGCGCTTCGCAGACTGGCCCGCAGTCCGTCAACCGACGCCTGCTGACCATTGATGAAGACCTGCGCGTCGCGGCCGATGTCCTTGCTGTCGCCCTGGTCGCCGGGATTGATGCCGAAGGTTCCGCTGATGACCTTGACCGAGACAAAGTTGCGGCTGCCGTAGCCCGTGCTGGTGAACGCCAATCCGCCGGCACTTGCGACCGCCGAGACGCCGGTGAGGCTGGCCGTCGCGGTGATGGCCGCGGCGATCTGACTGAGGGTCGTTCCACTGGCGAAGTTAAACTGTTCGGTGCCGAATGTGCCCTGCACTTCGAGCGTGATGTTGTTGCCCGACGACAGCGAGCCGGCAGATGTCACTCCGGTCGTGCCACCCACGCCGATGCTGAGCTGTGCCGTCAGCGCCGATTGTGTGACGGCCACGTCGATGGGCAGCGTCGCATTTTCGGGCACGCGCGCTCCGAAGAGCTGGATGCGGGCAAGGTTTGCCTTGTCCTGATTCTCGATGTTGTAGCTGAGGCCGCCGTTGAGCAGCTTCTTACCATTGAACTGGGTGGAATTGGCGATGCGGTCGATGCTCGTGAGCAGCGAGTCAATCTGCTGCTGATTGGCTTCGATCTCGTCGCGTGACAGAGCGCCGTCATTGGCAGTCTGCACAACGAGCGCCTTGATGTCGAGCAGCAGCTTGGACACCTCTCCCAGCGCCGCGTCCGCCGTCGAAATGACGTTGATCGCGCGTTCGGAGTTGCTGATGGCCGTGCTGATGCCGCGAATCTCGCTTCGAAGCGATTCGGATGCGATCAGGCCCGCCGGATCGTCCGCGCCGCGATTGATTCGCAGTCCGGAGCTGAGCCGCTCAAGGCTTCTGTTCACCGATTGGGTGTTGGCGGTGAGCTTGTGGATCGCCGTCAGTGCCGGGATATTCGAATTGATGCGACTCATCGGTTCCTCCCTGAACGCCCGCGGTCGGGTATGCCCGCCTGCGGATCCGCACGCCTATGTTTGCGTGCGTCATGCGCCTGACACCCTGGGATCAGGATCAGGCGGTTTTGTCGGAACTCGAACGTCTCCGGCGATCCGTGCCGGCTCGGTTCAGCGTTCCGGTGATTCGGTTCCCTGCTGGTTGCTTAACCGAATCACGTATGGGGCCTTTCGTCCCGCGAGACCCACTCGCGGCGACCGCTAAGCCTATCGGGCCGTCGCTGATGGGACTTTCGTTAGTCCCTGAATGACATTGTCAGTTGAATGACCGCATGAGCCGCAGGAATGGCCAGCGTCCGCGAAAACCGCTATTGGCATGAAAACACCATCACGACGTGTAAACGCGGCTGGTATTATCAGTCCGCTGTGCCGGGTCCGGTATTGATCTGAATGGCGGGAGAATGGAAAAAATCTGAAGGATTCTTAACCGAGCGCTCCATTCGGCCGGCAATGAGCGCATCGACCGGCGAAATGGAGCCGACGAGTTCGGGGAACTCCGCGTCACTAACTGTTGAAAAAGCGGCCGCGGAATTTTCGCGTGCAACATCCGAGACAGTTGTGATCGGCTCAACCGCGTCGGCCAGAAACTGCCGCACCGTTTCGCGATATCCTTCAATCTGCATGAGCGCCGATTGAAGCACGGCGCGTGCGCCGGCCGTGCGACGCATGCCTGCCGCATTTCGACCCGCGGCGCCGAGCGAAGAAACAAAGCCCTCGATGCGCTCGCTGCCAAGCGTAGAGCACGTCACATGAGGGAGATGGGCGACGCGCGGCGCGTCGAGTGTCTCGCAGACCAGCATGATCGAGCATCGACCGTCGAGCAGCGGCATTCCGGCGTGCATGGCGTCGCCGGCGATTCGATCGATCGCCGCAAGTTCTTCGTCGATCTTTCGCTGGGAGCGATCCAGAAGGTCGGCCTGCTCATTCGTCAGTTCGACAGCCGGTGAATCGACTCGCACGCCCTGCTCGATGTCCTGCCAGATCGAAACGAGCTTTCCAAGACACAAGTGAATGCGTAGAAATGCGTCGTCCGCAGCACGAAGGGCCGCTTCGGCTTCGTCGAGAGATGGGTTGCCGGCTTTGGTAAATTCAAGCTCAGAGCCGATCAATCCGGCGTGCAATTCTGACGCGGCATGGTGGCGGCACGAATGGGAGATTTTCAGAAATGCGCCTGTGGACCCTGCAATGCCGGGCTGCGGCGGCGTTCGACGCGGACGAATTCGTCCGGCCAGGAGAGGCTTTATTCTCGAACGATCCTTGTTCATTTACGATCCGCCGCGATCTCAGCGGCCAATCACCCACTCACGTCGCTCAGCCGGACCGGTACGACCATCGACCATTCCGCAACGGCGCGTTAGGAATGTCCCGGATGGAGCGATCGTCAAACAAGCGGCAGCAACAGCTTTGACACAATCGCTGCATCTACACGGCTTGCGCCTCAACCTTATGGCACATCCAAGGCGCGAGCGATATCGTCGGCATGCTTGGAAAGCTCCGGTCCAAATCGGACCGCACATCTTCGGCCACGCCGGGTGACAGCGAGCCGATGACCACCGCGTCTACTTCGCCTGCATCAAAAAGCGTCCAACTTTTCAAGGCCTGTCCACGCCACGACGCGTCATCGCCGACCGACTCGGGCGAATCATAAACGGCGATCCTGCGCAATCCAAGCGAAATCAGTAGATCAACGATTTGCTCGCAGCCTTTGCCGCGCATCCAGACCGCGACGCGAATATGGGAGTGCTTATCGGCCCAGCCGCGCAAGATCTGCCGGGCATGATTCAAACCGTACAACAATTCAAACTGCTCAACGGTCAACGGCGAATCGCTCTCCAATCCGCACATGTCACGCTCTGATTCGACCACACCCGCCGCGAAGCCGTCCATCGCCGATTCACGCTCAGCGACGCGCCGATAGCGTTCGAGGGTCGATGCGATCAAATCATCCCGAAGGCTCGGCGGCGCGAACGCGCGCCATAAGGCCACATTGTTGCGCACGAGCAGTCGCAGCATCCGATTGTCGTCGCGATTTCGCACGGTTCGACGATGCCACACAACCAGATCGCCATGCGGCTCGATGCGCAAGCCGAGTTGCAGCAGCCGACAGGCGACGACATATTCCTCCGCATAGTATTCAAACGACTCCGGGAAGCCGCCGGTCTCCAGAAACGCTGATCGACGTATCGCCGCGCCGCAATTAAAGAACACACCGGGCACACCGCCCGCATCGTGTCGACCGCCCGAATCCGCCAGCATTACGCGGCAGGCGATCGCACCCAGCTCCGGCCGCGAATCGAGTCTCTGA
>CAZRFP010000164.1:0-9597 GCA_964599535.1 uncultured Planctomycetaceae bacterium | reverse complement strand
TCAAGGTTGATTCGCGCATCAACAGCCACCGCTTCCTGACGGTCGCGGCTCTGATTGGGAACATGCGATTGCCCTGATCGCCGACGCGCCGCGCTAGTCCTGCAGCGCGGCGACGATGTTCGTGCGGCCGGCGTAGCGCGCGGGGCCGAGGCCGGCCAGCAGGCAGAGCAGCGTCGCCAGGCCCATGCCCGCGGCGACAAGCTGCCAGGGAATGGCGAACTCCGGCCGGAAGCCGCTGAGCATCTCGGTCATGTGATTGCTCGTGCGGGCCAGCAGAAAGCCGAGCAGCAGCCCGAGCGCCGAGCCGATCAATGCAAGCACGAGCGTCTCGCCGACGATCATGCGCACGAGTTGTCCGCGCGTGACGCCGATGGCCCGTAGCACCGCCAGATGGCGCGAGCGGCTGGTGACATTCGCGGCCATGAGATTGGCCAGTCCGAGTGAGGCGACGACCAGTCCGACGAGCGGAACGGCCGAGAGCAGAAGCGTGACGCGCGTGATATTGCGGTCGATCTGCTGCTTCAGCTCGCGCGCGGTGACGAAGGCGCGGTCGGGGTAGTCCATGCGCTTGAGCATTTCATTGACGAGGGCGATCTCCGGGCCGCTGCCGGGGATCGGATCATTGCCGGTGAGGGCGAATGTCGGCCTGCCGGTCGGCGCGTTGACCGAGCCGGGGACGAATTCGGGCACGAGGTCGGGCGAAGTAGAGCCGTATTCGGTTTCGTCGAAGTCAAAGTTCAGCAGTACGAGCTTGCCGTAGGAGCGGTTGAACAGGCGCTTGGCATCGTCGAGCGTTCCGACGACGGCGCCGACGCTGTAGGCCTGGAAGTAGGTCTCTGCATTGAAGAAGCTGACGGCGATGTCGAGGCCGGGCGAAGCGATGACGCCGGCGACTTCGAACGTCGCCCGCTTTTCGCCGACGTAGAGCCGCACTTTGTCGCCGACGCCCTTCTTGTGCGACGAGGCGAACTCGCGCGTGATGAGAATGTGGCCGCCCTGCTTGAGCTTCTCGATGGCGACGCGTTCATCGCCTTCGAGGAAGGAGAGCTTTACGAGCTTCAGGCTTTCGACCGGATCAATCGCGAAGAACCGCTGGAGCGTCTCCATCACGGTGAGCGATTCGAGGAAGCCGCGCCGGCGGCCCGGCGGCCGGAGGGAGAAGCCGAAATCGTCGGTCGCCGTGAAGTTCTTGACGCCGTCCAGCTTGCGAAGCTCGCGCACCTTCTCGAGCGGGCGGGCGTCGTAGAAATACAAGATGGCGTCGGGAAATTCCTTCGGAAACTGCCAGCCGGACTTGACGGATTCGCCCCAGACGACGAGACCGACGATCAGCGACAGACCCACCATCAGGCCGGAACAAATTGACGCCGATCGGAACGGCGACTTCTGCACTTCGTCGCCGATCAGTTCATGGCGCAGACCGAGCAGGCGCGACGAGACGCGAACGGCGGGCCGGCCCAGCGCGACGACGAGCATCGGCGTAAGCAGGGCCGCGCCGAGGTAAAGCAGCACGACGCATGCAAGAGATCGGGCGTCAAACGCGGTCGAACCGGCCTCGCCAAGAGACCGCTTGACCATTTCCTGCGCGATGAGGAAAACGACGCCGAGACCGGTCGCAAGCCAGACCCATCGACCGATGTTCGGATCGGCGGGCGATCGCGCCGCTTCGACGGGCGACACCTCAAAAGCCCGCACGGCGGGAAAGACCGCGCCGAGGAGCGTGGTGCCGATTCCGCCGCCGACAGCGATCACCACGCCGGGCATGCTGACGGCGAATTCGCCGAGGTAATCCGGCACGAACTGCATGGTGATCCACTGAAGCGCGAACCCAAGCGGAACGCCGAGCAACGTGCCGAGCAAGCCGAGCGGCAAAGCCTGTACGATAATCAGCCCGCAGAGCTGCCACCGCGTGACGCCGACGCATCGAAGCAGCCCGAGTTCGGCGATGCGCTCGGTCACGCCCATGCTGATCGTCGCGATGATGATGAAAAACGCCGTGAGCAGCACGACGCACGCCAGCAACATCATGATGAACTGCAGCAGCCCCTGTGCAGCGCCGAGCTTGCGCGTCTGGGCCTCGGTTGTTCGAACTTCGAGCGAAGGGGCCATGTCGCCGCGCCGCATGATCTCCTCTCGGCGCGTTTCGATGATCCGTCGCGCCTCGGCGGCGATGCGGCGTATGTTCTCGTGGCTCGTGTCGGCAGCGATGATCTCGATCGACTTGACGCGTTTCGGCAGGCTGCACAACGACTGCACTTCGCCCAACGAAGCCCACGCCATCAGAGCCTGGTTCAGGCTGGCGCGGCGTCGCTCCAATATTCCGACGACCGTGAATGGTCGCGGCGCGCCCGGCGGCTCTTCCGAGTCGCGGAGGAACATCGTATCGCCGACACCGACGCGCAAGCGCTTCGCCAGCATGGCCTCGACGACGGCCGCGCGGCGATCGGACCCCTTGAGCATGCGCCCTTCGACGATGTTGTAATTTCGGAAGATGACTTCTTCATCGGGCAGGATGCCGGCGACTTCGATGCGGAAGAAGGCATCTTCTTCTGGAATGCGCGGCTCGCCGGCGAAGGTGTCGGGCGGTCGGCGCTTCTCGTCGCTGTCCGCGGTGTCGTCTTCGCGCGGGGCCGGCGCGGCCTGCACGTATTCGCGCGTGCGCATGGTGATGTGGGCGATGCCGGGGATTTCGTCGATCCAGTCGCGAACCTGTTCGTCGAAGAGTCCCCAGACGCCGGTGGTCGACTCGACGACAACGTGCGTGCGGCCGATCCAGTCGAGCACCACGTTGGTCACGCCTCGGCGCACGGACTCGTAGCTGCCGGTGACCCAGACGACGACACCGACGCCGAGCGTGATGGCGAAGACGGCGAGCGCCGATCGGCCGGACCTAGTCCGCCAACTCCGCGTAGCGAGTTGCAACCAGTGTCGCATCACCGCTTCCTTTCGGTTCGCCGGCGCCGGTGAAGCGCCCCGCCTTGATGAAATGCACGACATCCGCCTGGGCCGCGGCGAGAGATTCATGCGTGACCATGAGCACGGTCGTTCCGCGCTCGCGCGAGAGCGAGCCGAGCAGCCGCCAGACTTCGCGCGCGGACGTCGGATCGAGATTGCCCGTCGGCTCGTCGGCGAGGATCAGCACCGGATCGACCATCAGCGCCCGCGCGATGGCGACGCGCTGCTGCTCGCCGCCGGACATCAGCGCCGGGCGATGCTTCAATCGATGGCTCAGATGCACCTGCTCCAGCAACTCGCGAGCGCGTTGTTCGGCCTCGCCCGCCGGACGGCCGTCGACGAGCAGCGGGAGCATGACATTCTCCAGCGCCGTGAGCGTCGGCATGAGGTTGAAGGCCTGGAATATCACGCCGAGCCGGCGGCGGCGAAAGAGCGTTCGCTCGTGGTCGCTCAACTGGTTGACGACGCGGTCATCGACGCGAACGACACCTTCGTCGGGCAGGTCCAGTCCGCCGATGAGGTGCATCAACGTCGTCTTGCCCGAACCGCTGGCCCCCATGATCGCGACGAACGCGCCGCGCGGCACGCGCAGATCGATGCCGGCGAGGGCGTTTATCGTCTCGCTGCCGAGATGGAAGCGCTTGTGGAGGCGCTCGACTTCAATGACCGGGGCGGATTCCGCCGTTGTTTGCATGCGTTGCGCCGTTTAAGATGATGTGTGCTTCGACATATCGCGAGCCATCATGGTCGTTCTTCGCGCGCAACGCAACGCGCGGCAGCGGTGCGGTGCATTCATCCGCCACGGCGCGTTGACGCCTCGCAAAAACGAACGTCGAAGTCGATCCACATGCGCATCATCATTACCGCCGATCTGCATTACGATGTCGCACGAAGCCGCGAACCGGCCGAAGCACTGGCCCGCGAAGTCTGCAGGCGCGGCGGAGACGTGCTGCTCGTCGTCGGCGATTCAGCGGCGACCGATCTGCGCGTGCTTGACCGACTCTTCGGACTGTTCGAAGCCTTCAGCGGCGCGAAGCTGGCGGTCGCCGGCAATCATGAACTCTGGACCGCCGCCGGCGCGGATTCCCTGCACCGCTATGAAAACGAACTCGCGGAGGCCTGTTCACGCAACGGCGTTCACTATCTCGACCAATCGCCGATCATGCTCGACGGCGTCGCCTTTGTCGGCAGCGTCGGCTGGTACGACTATTCGTTTCGTCCGTCGCTACTGCGCATTCCGCTGCGGTTCTTTCAGCATAAGGTCGCCCCGGGCGCGGCCGCGCGGCTGGAAGAGCATCGGCACCTGATCGACGGTCGCGACGATCTGTGCGAGGCGGCGCTGCAGATTACCACGCGCTGGATGGACGGCGTACGCGTTCGGCTGCCGATGAGCGACGTCGCATTTACCGAGCATCTGGCGGCGAAGCTGCGCCGCCATCTCGACGCGGTGCATGACAGCGCTGCGCGCGTCATCGCAGCCGTGCATCATCTGCCGTTCGCCGAGATGGTGCCGCACAGCATCATTCCTGACTGGGAGTTTGCCACGGCCTACCACGGCGCGGAGCTGTTTGGAGAGGTGCTCCTTGAGTATCCGAATGTTTCGCATGTCTTCTCAGGCCACTGCCATCGCGAGCGCCGCTGCGAAAAGCGCCATCTGAAGTGCATGAGCATCGGCTCGACATACACCGAGAAACGCTACGAGGTGCTTGATGTCTAAATGCCGTTATCTGTTGCTGACGAGTCTGCTCGCGTCCATCACGCCGGTGAGCGCGGCCGATGAACCGCTCGACGGCTCCGCGCCGCCGGTTCGCCGCGCCGAACGAGAGACGCCGGCCGTCCGCGTCTTTCGCGATTGCAGCCCGGCCGTCGTAAATCTATCGACGACGCGCGTCGTGTCGGTGCGCAGCCCCTTCGATCGGCGATCCATTTTCGACGACATTTTCGACTTTCCGTCGATTCGTCAACCGCGGCAATACAAGGCGCAAAGTGTCGGCTCGGGCTTTCTGATACATGCCGACGGCTATCTCGTCACGAATGCCCACGTCGTCGATCGCGCCGCCGAGTGCAAGGTGACCTTCGTCGATGGCACGATTCTCGACGCCCAGGAGGTCGCCATCGACCGGCGGCACGATCTGGCCGTGCTGAAGGTCAACGCCCGCAAACCGCTGCCGCACGTCACGCTCGGTCGCAGCGACGATCTCATGCCGGGCGAGACGGTCATCGCCATCGGCAATCCGCTCGGCCTCCAGCACACCGTGACGACCGGCGTCGTCAGCGCGCTGGAGCGCACGCTGGAGTTTGACGGGCAGCACTCGTACACCGGTCTGATTCAGACTGACGCATCGATCAACCCGGGCAACTCCGGCGGCCCGCTGCTGAATGCCGTGGGCGAGCTGATCGGCATCAACACCGCCATCCGAGGCGACGCGCAGAACATCGGCTTTGCCATTCCCGTCGACCGGCTCAATGAACTCCTGCCGCAGATGCTGGACATCGAGCGTGTTCGCAAGGTGCAATTCGGATTGCACTTCGACGGCGCGCCGCGGCGCGGGGGACCTGCGGGCGTGCGCGTGGCACGCGTCGACGCCGACACGCCCGCCGACAAGGCCGGCGTCCGCGCGGGAGACGTGCTGCAGCGCATCGATAATCAACCGACGCCCGATTTCATGCAGGCCTTCACGCTGCTGGAGCGCACGCCGCCGGGGCAGTCGCTGAAGCTGGACTTCGTCGGCGACGACGGCCGCGCCAAGACGGTGGAGGTTCCATTGAAGGAGATGCCCACGCTGGACGCGGCGCGGCTGATGATGAACTTTTTTGGATTGGAATTGACGGAAATGACGGCGGACGATCTGCGGCGGTTCGGGCTGACGCAGCCGATCGGCCTTGTCGTCGCGTCGGTGGCCCGTGGGAGCGAGGCGATGCAACGGGAGATTCAGCCGGGCGACATCGTGACGAAGTTCGGCGGGATCAGCGTGGCCGACCTGCGGGCGATGGGGCACCTGGTGAAACAGGTTAATTCCGGCGATCGGATACCGTTTCAGATTCTGCGCATCGGGGACGAATCGTTGCTTCGGTTTGATGTCGTGCTGCGGGCGCAGTAGGCGCGGCTGTCGAGCGATCATGATGACTTCGTACGGGGATGACGACTAGACCAGTACGCCGCTCATCAGCATGCCGATGATAATGCCCGCAAGTATGGCCGCAATTGTGATCAGCGCCGCAGCCAGCTTCGCATGCGGGATGGCCAGATAGTATTGCATCCCCGAGCGAAGCTGAACAGCCAACGGAAAACCAAGTAGCAGAACAGAAACGCTGAATTGTATTACAGGATCCCAGTCGCTTGTGCGAAACCCGATCATATAACCGATCAGCGTAGCAGTTGAAAACACATTGACCAATGTCCCTGTCAATACAGCCGCCGGACCTGCTGCATAAGCCACGACGCGCATCATGTGCCCACGTCGAAGCCTGAATCGAGCGATTGTCTCATGAAGGCTGCACATGAGCCCCAGCGTAACGAGTATCACTGCTAACGGTAGCGCCACAAAAAACATCGGCGAAGTCAACGGCAACTCAACCGCAATCCATAAATCCATCTCGATTGCAACCATCATTTCCGAAAAGCTTGGACTGGATTGTCCGTAATATCCCGCCGTTCGCGGGAGGTAATCAAAATAGAATGCGCCCGACACCAAGAGGCCTAGCAAAAGCGCAGAAGCGACAAACCCCAGACCAAACCACACCAGCGTCATGAGAATCAAGAACGCGAGCGGGCCGCCATTGATCTGATCGTGCAGCGAGACGCGCTTCCAGAAGCGCGAGGGGAGAAAGATCGGTCCAAACAGGGCGCGCAGCAGCGATCGAATCGGTTGCTTTCGCCAGTTGTGCTCGAACAGCGCGAAGTTCTTCCGAAAGAAGGCCTCGATGACGAGTTTCCACTCAAATTCAAATCCGCACTCGGGACAGCGCGGGTTCGTCAGCGTCCGCAGATTGTAGCCGCAGCGCGAGCAGTGAACCTCGAACGTAATGGCCTCCCAATCCGGTCGGCCGTCGATGAGCAGCGCATCGGCTTTGTCCTCTGGTGTGAGATCGGATGAGTTCATGATCGGCCCGGTGCGTCGGTATGTGCGAGTTGTCAATGCGCGCCAATGGCTCGAACGTCACCTGCCTATTGTAACCGAAACTACCCGAGGTGCATCCACCAGAGCTGCGTCAATCAAAGCCGACATCATCAAAGCCGCACCCGCGGGGAAGCGGTGGCGCTCCGCACGAGAGAATCACAGGAATCGTATACCTGCGTTGCTTGCATCACGACTACTCGATTGCATATGCGGCTGAAGCGGTTAAACGTGACGCATCCATACGCCGGATCACACACTCCCACGCTGGTGCATCGAGCGCTCATCGATGCTCATTCTGATCTGCTCGTTTCAAACTGGAATCCCCCGCCGGGGCCGGCATCGATGGTGACGGATTTGCCGGATGCAATCTCGCCGGACAGAATTCGCCGCGCCAGCGGGTTTTCGATCTCCTGCTGGATCAGCCGCTTGAGCGGGCGCGCGCCGTAGAGCGGATCGTAGCCGTCGGCCGCGAGCTTCTCGCGGGCGGTTGCGGTCAGTGTCAGCGTGATGTCGCGATCCGCCAGCCGTCGGCGCAGGGCGTCGCACTGAATCTCCACGATGCGCGACAGATCGCCGCGCGAGAGGCGATGGAAGATGATCGTCTCGTCGACGCGGTTGAGAAATTCCGGCCGGAAGTGGCGCTTCAGTTCGTCCTTCACGGCCATCTCGATCTCGATATCCGTGGCGATGTCAGTGTCGGCTCGCGCGGAATCGTCCGACTGCGCCGCGCCGGTTGACGGATGACGCCCGCCGCCGCGCGACGCATCGCCGCTGGATGTCTCGGCGATGCGCTGAATGTGCTCGCTGCCGATGTTGCTCGTCATCGCGATGATCGTGTTCTTGAAGTCGACCGTGCGGCCGTGGCCGTCGGTCAGTCGGCCGTCGTCGAGTACCTGGAGCAGCACGTTGAACACGTCGCGATGGGCCTTTTCGATCTCGTCGAGCAGAATGACGCAGTATGGGCGGCGGTGGACCGCTTCGGTGAGGCGGCCGCCCTCTTCATAGCCGACATAGCCCGGCGGCGCGCCGATAAGCCGCGCGACGCTGTGCTGTTCCATGAATTCGCTCATGTCGATGCGTACGAACGCGGCTTCGTCGTCAAAGAGAAACTGGGCCAGCGCCTTGCACAGTTCGGTCTTCCCGACGCCCGTCGGGCCGAGAAACAGGAACGAGCCGATCGGGCGGTTCGGATCGCCCAGTCCGGCGCGCGATCGCCGCACGGCGTCGGACACGGCGCGGACGGCCTGCTCCTGGCCGACGACGCGTTCGTGGAGGCGGTCCTCCATTTTGAGCAGCTTTTCCTTTTCGCCTTCGAGCATGCGGCTGACGGGAACGCCGGTCCATTTGCTGACAATCTCGGCGATTTCGTCGGCGGTGACTTCCTCGCGGAGCAGTCCGCCGCCGTCGCGATGCAGATCGGCCAGCTTCCGTTCGCGCTCGGCGAGTTGGCGATGCAGATCGGGTATCTCGCCTTTTTCGATCTGTGCGGCCGCACCCCAGTCGTATCGACGGCGGGCATCCTCCAGCGCGAGCTGGCGCGATTCGATCTGCACACGGATTTCCTTGATGGCGGCAATGGCGTTCTTTTCGTTTTGCCAGCGTGCCGTCAGTGCGGCATCTTCCTCCTTGAGTGAGGCCAGTTCCTTTTCAGTCTGGACAAGCTGCTTTCGGCTGGCGTCGTCGCGCTCTTTTCGCAGGGCCTCGCGCTCGATCTCGAGCTGGGCGATCTTTCGGCGCAGCACGTCGAGCTCCGCGGGCATCGAGTCGTTTTCAATGCGAAGGCGCGAGGCGGCTTCGTCGATCAGGTCGATGGCCTTATCGGGCAGATGGCGATCGCTGATGTATCGATGCGAAAGCGTGGCCGCGGCGACGAGGGCGCTGTCCTGTATGCGCACGCCGTGATGGGCGTCGTAGCGTGGCTTCAGCCCGCGCAAGATGGCAATGGTGGCTTCAACGCCCGGCTCGCCGACGTAGACGGTCTGGAAACGGCGCTCCAGCGCTTTGTCCTTTTCGATGTGCTGGCGATATTCCTCCAACGTTGTCGCCCCGATGCAGCGCAATTCGCCGCGGGCCAGCGCCGGCTTGAGCAGATTGCCCGCGTCGACCGCCCCCTCGGCGCGGCCGGCGCCGACGACCGTGTGCAATTCGTCGATGAACAGGATGACCGCGCCGGCGGAATCGACGACTTCGCGCACGACGGCTTTGAGGCGCTCTTCGAATTCGCCGCGATACTTTGCTCCGGCGATGAGCGCGCCCATGTCGAGGGCGACGACGCGCTTGTTCTTAAGCGCCTCGGGCACGTCGCCGGCGAGGATGCGCTGGGCGAGGCCTTCGACGATGGCGGTCTTGCCGACGCCCGGCTCGCCGATCAGCACCGGGTTGTTCTTCGTGCGCCGCTGCAGCACCTGGATCGTGCGGCGAATCTCGTCGTCGCGGCCGATCACCGGGTCGAGCTTGCCCTGCTCGGCGCGCTCCGTGAGGTCGATCGTGTACCTGTCGAGCGCCTGCCGCGTCTCCTCCG
>CAZRFP010000163.1:0-9685 GCA_964599535.1 uncultured Planctomycetaceae bacterium | reverse complement strand
GTGGGGCGTTGTGTCGCTGTTCGATGTGGAAAAGACCACCCTGAGCTGGAGGCGGCCCGTTTCCCGGCAATTCCTCGAGTGCGCGGCATTCTCGTCGGACGCGCGGTTCATTGCCGCCGCAGGGCGAAATGGTTCGATTGGCATCGTCGAAGCTGCGACGGGCAAGGTCTTGCACACCGCAAGCCTCGATCAATCGCATGTGAAAGCGCTCTCTTTTCATCCGCTGGACTACTCCCTTCTCGCCGCATGTGAGAATGGCGCGATCTACCGGATTCGGCATATCCCACACGCGCGAGCAGACGCTTCGGAAAATTCATTTGAAAACTCAGAGATTCTCCGCACCGCCGACGGGATTGCGATTCGCTCAATCGCGCACTGTCAGAACGCGCAATGGCTTGCGTTTGCGATTGCGGCAGACTCGATTGCACTACCGGATTCCTCCGCGACCGCCGATACCAGGGGCTGCGCAATTCAGATTTCACGATCGGATCGTCTTACGCCCGTCCGCACCATATCAGTCGGCAAGACCACTGTAGATTGCATCAAGTTCCTCGATGACGATTCGGTCATCGCCGCGGGCTGCCGGGATCAGTCAATTAGGATTTTCCGAGTGCAAGATGGCGTTCAGATGGCCACGTTGGCGGGGGCGCCGTCGTCCATTATTGCATTGACTCGCCATCCCGATGGCTCACGATGGGTGGCTGCCTGCGAGGACGGGTCCATTGTCCTTTGGAACGCCACATCCGGTGAGAAGATAATTACCCTCACGACGGCTGACCCCGGCCTGCGCGGCGTCGCATTCTCTCCCAATGGTAAGACTTTGGTGGCCACAGGTAGGACCTCGCCGCTCATTCTGTTCGAGACGCAAAAACCTGAGGGTGGGTATGGTCCGCGACACCTTGCCGCCCGTGGACGAGCCGTTGCAGCACCCATGATTGAAGCAAAGCTGCCCGCTGTGGAAATGATTGCCCGTCTCTCGGAAGACGAGCAGTTGCCGTGCGACACCCGAGCTTCGGCCATTGAGTATGTGCGCGCTCGCTCCGACAATCCCAATCGTCTTAACAGCGATGCTTGGGAATATGCGGTGCATCCCAACCGGTCGATTTTAGAATACGAACGTGGGCTTTTCCTGGCCCATCGTGCAGCCGAGTTCTTTCCTTCCGACTACGGCGTTCTGAATACACTCGGTGTACTGCAATACCGTTGCGGTCGATTTGGCGAGGCGATGACTACACTTCAAATCTGCGTCGATTCAGGGGGGCGCCTCCGAGGCCAGCCGCATCCATGCGATGTCCTCTTCCTCGCGATGACCTTTCAACGGCTGAACGCTCACAGTGAAGCTCGTGCTGCGATGGCCCTGGCCGAATTCTTGATGAAGCAGCCGCAATTCGCCAACGATAATGAGCTACTCGGGTTCCTGGCCGAAGCAAGGCGAATGATTGCCCTTCCCCCCGGTTTCAGTTCACCTTGAGGTAAGCGTTCGACCAACCCCGTCTACCAATCTGTGAGGGAGGCCGGCATGCTTCTCCGGGTAATGAGAATTTTCCGGAGCGTTTTCGCAAGTTGTAACTATTTACCGTGTCCGAGGGTATATTTTCAGGGGTTTCCGTGCAGTCAGTGGCTGAAATCGCCTGGTTTGGAGTGCATTCTCGACTGTGTGGACACTCGATTTTCGACTAAAAACGCGGTTTTCAACCCCGTCGAGGTGGTAAATAGTTACCGCAAGTTTTCGTCCGAGCCGCCCCGTGTGTCTTGCGTGCCATGCCTTCGGCAGCTGCCAGCCAAATCGGAAAAAATCCGGGCCAGTCCCGAATTTCGGCGGTTCGGAGTGACAAGTTGCGGCAAATAAGGACTCAGAGTGACAGGAATGATCGTTTTCCCTTGTGAATTGCACAAAGCAGAAAACAGATCGATTTCAGCAAATGCCTATTGAGAAGTGGTTTAAAGCGGGCGATGGGATTCGAACCCACGACGTCCAGCTTGGGAAAATCTTGGGAATTCCGTGGCGGAAATCCCGAAAGTTCTTTTCTGTCAGCACTTTAGCAAGCTGAATCGTGTTTCGCAATCCTTCGCACGGCATCGCGTTTTTTCGCGTGGAAACGCGGTATCGAAAGCTAAAAACGGTAGAAAAACGGTAGAAGATTTTGGCGGCTTGGCAGCCTTCCCGACACACCATCCCCGTCGCCTTCTTGGCGTCCGCAAGCGAGGTGATTGGAGCGATACAGAACTCCGCTATCACTCAAAAACTAGCCATTCTTGAGCGATAGGAGGCAGCCCTATCGCTCACGTTTTTGATCCGGGGCAAGATACGCCGACGGTCACGGCCGCTGACCGTGGCAAATGTGGCACAGCCGCCCTCGGCTGTGCGAAATGTCGAGCAGATTCGCGGACTGATCCGGGCCGAATTGACTTTCGCCACGGGCTGTTAGTTAGGGGATGAGGTTGGAAGTGGGAGAGCGGCCGCCTCCCCCACGCCATCAACAGAATTCAGTGGCGCCGGTCGCGGCGTGGGGGTGAGACGGAACAACGGCAACGACGGGTTGATCGTTCATAAGCTTCGGAACCTCGTCTTGCTCCCATTGTGCGTACCTATCCGGGGCCGCCCAGAATCGCTCCCATGCGCCGTTCAGCGCGAGACGAACCGTGCCGTCGAGAGAGCTGTTGATGGCGAGACGGCAGTGCATTCCTTCGACGCCCCCCTTGGCATGGGCGGCGAGAGCCGTCAGCAATGGTTCGGGAAAGCAACGATGGTACTCCGGCTCGGGACGGAATCCTGATGCGTTCGAAAGCGAAGTCCAGTGCGATTGTATCGTACCAGCTTCCGCGTTGAAGCCACACGCTGACAGTGCCACGAGCATCACCTGCATACGTGCATCGTCGGCGGGGTGGCTCAATGGATATGACTCAGGAACTTCAAAGGGGTCTCTCCCTCGCATGGCGCACAGGTGAAAATGGGACCACGCGAAAGCAGGCCCTAGCGTGCAAACGGCGAAGAGGTCGCAGAAAAATTCGGTAAGCCAGAAGCGCACCCAGCAAAGCCGCCACAGCTCAAGGTCGGTGGCGCTTCCGACCGGCCCGTTTCGGCGGGACTCCTTGACAGTCTCGTCATCCAAATATGCGAGCACGTCTCGAAGCCCCAGACCGAATGCGGTGAGAAACCCCTCAACTTGCGGCTCATCTCGGGCAAGCAGGAGCGGATGGGCAAGCTCGTGATACAAGTCCGGCAAATGCAGAAGAAATCGGCCTTCGATCAAGGGAACGGCAAGCAAGTTTAGTTCTGTGTTTATGCAGAAATACTGCTGTGACAATGTAGTCACCACGGGCGTCACAAGGGGATAGTCAATTTCCTGAGTAATTCGTTCAAGCAAGCGGTTTAATTGGTGATCGTCCTCGGTTGCTCGGACCAGCGCGGCGATGCCCTCCGTCTCAAGCATGTCCAATTCGGACACCTCTCGCTTTAGCTTCCGCATTCGCTCTGGCTGATTTGCGAGGACTTGATATGTCGGGTCACTCCGAAGTGATCGGAGGGTGGCAAGAGATGAGTCTAGCCGCGAACGGCACTCTTTGGCGAGCGTGTCGTAGTCTCGCGGAAGTCGCCGCGGGATTCGAGCGCGAAGCTCCCGGATTCGGCTCTCAAGCTGATTCACGCAACCCGTGACATAGGCGTCCATCACTGACGCCCCCGAATCTTGGCAAACGTGCCAGCACGCTCTTGTTCGAGAAGTCCGGCAAGCGCCTCCAAATCGCCTAGCACGCGCGGCGAGACCGTGCCTGCAATAAGCGCGGTCCCGAGTTCGCTGAGCCGTGTCCTGTTTCCTTGACGAGAGCCTGCAAGCAGGCTGGCCAAGAGTTGATCGTGAGGCGCGGTTGCCTGAGGGTTAGCTAGGCGGACGAGAATGCTGCCAAGTTGCCGTGGCTGGTTTGGATCGCCCGCCACAGAAGTCGTTTTGAGCGCGATAAGCGTTGCATCAAACAGTTCAGCCAAATCGCGGATTTCTCGATACAGACCGGATTGCAGGCCAGTTGTGCTCATTGAAGGGAATCCTCGGTTGTGTGGATTTCGCCCTCCTCAAATGCGAGGGCATCGGCGTCAAACTCACCTGCGCTCTCGGCAAGCCTGCGATCGGTGAGCTTGAGTGTCACGGGGTCACGTGTGCAGTCCTCCGGTCTGGTCCATGCTAGTGCCGTAAGCGCGTACACGTCCTCAAGGCAATGCACCAGGGTCATCGGACCCTGTATCCGACGGACGTGCAAGGGCTGGACGGTGCCTTGCCTCGGAAACGCCCGGCCGGTCGCACAAACGTAACCATCATCATCCGTCAACTCGTAGTAGTAACCGACCTGCGGATTCTCGACGGATGGGTGCGCACCGCCATTCGGCACAAGGTCGAAAAGCCGTAGAGGAATCAGAGATGTCTTGCCAATCTCAATGATCGTAAGGTCTGCTTCTGCCGCCAAACCCCCTTCTTTTTTCAGTTGGGCGAGCGCGTTGCGGGCACCATCGATCTCAGATTGGTAGGTGCGTCCATCACGATGAATAACCAAGTGCTTTACGTCGGCTGAGATGCGCTGCGCCTCGGGGGTTATCAGGTCCACCAAATACTTGCGGACCTGGTCGCTCGTGAGCCGCTCTCGCTGTTGGGACGCGGAGCACAGAGTACGAATGATTCGGCCCCGATCCGCCACGATGGTGAAGCCGGCCGTGTTGGCCTTCACGTCAATCCCGATGACAATGTCGGCGTGCAGCGGCGTAGCCAGCACGAACGGCCAGCGCTCATTGGTAAGCAAGACCTTGTTGAGCGCGACATTGCGAAGATATCCGGTAAATCGGCCGCGCCGGTCGTGGCGAACCCGATACACAGGGACCCCTGAGCGGTCACGTTGAAACTCGTAACATTCAGCAGACATGGTGGAGTGATTGACGGACGCGCAGATATCCAGCTCTCGGAGTTGGCGAATTACCATTGCCGCAAGCTGGTCTTCCTCCCGAATTCGGTTCTTTCGAGTTTCATGGACCATGACGAGGGCATAGCCCTTCTTCGTGCAGTGATCACGGGCTGCCGCGAGAATCGCTTTGCCTTGGTCAAGAAACGTCTTGGGACCGCGATCGGCATACGGCACGACGATCGGGGCATACGACTCGGCCTGCGGGAAAAGATCATCGACGGCCTGCCGCAGGTCAGCGACGAACTGACTGCCATAGCTGTCGATGACCGATTGCGGGAGCAGCAAGTACTGTCGCGCCAAACGATCAGTCACGTAAAACCCCGCACCGCGATCGCGCAGAAGACCGGCTCGGCTCTTTCCGAACGCGTCCAAGCCGACTTGGCGAGCGCCCGTCGTGCCGCGCACGGACAAGATACGGTTATTGCCAAACTGCAAGTCGGGGACGACAAACATCCGTTGTTCAGCGCGCAAAGGTTGACGATCCACGCGGAGCACAGTGTCGCCGAATCGGACCTGTTGAAGGTACGCCTCAACGAAACGCATGATCGCTGCGCGCCGGTCGCGCGGCGGCGGGGTCATGTACTGCTGGCTCCGCTGCACTTCGTCGCTCTGGGTATCGAATACTGGGAAGCACAAGGCTGCGGGCGCAGCCCGGCTGTCGCGCTGGTTGTTGGAGTAATGCACGACTGAGGCGTCGTGAGGAAGCCCGGCCAGTTCGGAAGGAATCGGCTTCGCGGAGTGGCGAACGATGTAGTCCAAAAGGCTCACGCGCTCTCCGTCCAGAAGCAGCAGTTGCTCAGTGACCGTCAGGTCTCCAAAGTCCTCCAGTCTGATTTCGTACCAGCGGTGTCCGTACCGGTAGACGCAATGGCGCCCCTTCCAGGCACGAAACTGATCGCGGCGAAGATGGGTGGGGAGCGCCGTTCGCGATAGGAACTTGGTTCTGAGGTCTACGCACAAGCCCATCCCACCGTCGGGGGTCACGACGGCTCGGACAGCGAATCCGACGAATCGTTCAACCGTCTGACCCGAGTGGGCAGGCGCTTTCTCGAAAAATGGCTGACCCGAGCCTGGCTGCCAGAGTCTCGGCGAAGCGAGCAAGGGTGCTTGAATCATGAATTGAAGGAACCGCGTGCGGATTTCGTCGTTCTGTGGCGTTCTCTGAGAAAAGTCGAGTTGGAGAACTCCGGTAACACGGTCGAGGTAGACCGTCGTCCGGACAAGTATTAGCGGCGATTGGGGTTCGTCTGCATCGGCCCGCACCACGAGGTGCGGTCCGTCGTCACGATCGATGATCGTGGCCGGAGTGCGAAGCCCATAGCTGACCTTGCGTACCAGTGCCTGTCTATTCTGGAAGTACTCCGCTTGATCGGCTCGGAGACCCCGGAGTCGATACAGGCGGTACTCGGCGCTCAAGTCGTGCAGATTGGTGATAGGGAAAACGTTTGTCTCAAGCCCGAGCACTGGCATCCTCCCAGCAAATGGAGCGGAACGGGCAGCGACGGCAAAGGTCTGAGTCACGGGTTACTCCAAAATCTTCGGGGGACATATCGGCGTTGTCTCGGTCCTCCGTCACGAGCAGAATCTCGTTGACGCTGTGGGCGATGTAGTCGTGGATATCGGCGAGTTGTTCCGCTTCGACGTGATGCTCTCGCACCACTCCGTTAAGTAGCTGCACTTCCATGAGCCGAATGTCTTCCGGTTTCCAGTGCTGACTCGTTGCGGGAAAGTCCTTGTGTGGTTTGCCCTCTGCAAGGGCGAGGGCATACGTTCCCAGCTGAAGCCACGCCTCCTGGAGCCCAAAGACATGCACCTTCCAGTCGATGATAGCCGGCGGTGCGGCGTCATAGAACGCAATCACGTCGGGGACCGCTCGGACAGTAACGCCGGAGTGTGAAACGGTAAGTGCGCGCTGCGCGACGAGATACCGCGCAGTCTTGAGCGCCGTGCGAACCTGGTCCAGGCTGAAAAGGCTCGAAATTGCCCGATCCACTTCATCCCATGCACGAACAACCTCCGCCTCCGGGATCTGCCGGTCATATTCCATGCAGTGAAACGCCGCAAAATCGTCTCCGACTGCCTTTATGGAAAAGCCCGGTTCAAACAGGCGGTGCTCGCGGGCGCACTGAAGTTGCGCGTCAAAAAGGGAGCGGGCACGCGCCTTGAGTTGTTGCAGAGTCGCAGTGTGCTTGCGATTCAGGGCCGGGATGAGCACCGTGCTGATCACCGTATCCACCAATGTGCCGCGCCATCCGCTGATGCTCTGAAGTTTGCTGAGCAGATACGCTCGACGGCGGATGGGGTTCTTGATCGCATTGGCGTTCGCGACGCAGTGCTTGAAGTACCACTGCCGCTGGCATCGCCGAAACGACTTCCCTTCGGAAATGGACCAGATCATCGGGTCTTTCTCCCGCGGGACTTTGAGCGCAGAAACGCCAGATACTCGGCCAGCGCGTCG
Organism: uncultured Planctomycetaceae bacterium; assembly: GCA_964599535.1. Taxonomy (GTDB): domain Bacteria; phylum Planctomycetota; class Phycisphaerae; order UBA1845; family UTPLA1; genus JADJRI01. Next base: position 2,280 of record CAZRFP010000163.1, on the reverse strand, counting down.
TTCTCAGCGGACGTGGTCGGGCCAAGTCGCGCCGCCAACCGGCCGCCTCCTGGCCGGCGACCGCTTCCCGGCACCGGGTACCCGGCGGCTTCTAGCAGCGATTCATAGGGCACGCCGTAGAGTTCACTCAAGCGGTGAAGGATATTCGGCGAGGGCTCGCGGACCTTTCCGCTCTCAAGCTGGCTCAGGTACGCGTTGGAAATCCCGGTCGCCTGTTCGACGGCGCGGAGCGACAGGTTTTTCCGAGTCCGGCCCTCGACAAGCAGTGCTTTCAGAGCGTCCATGCCTCAACCTCCACTGCGTACTATAGCAAGCGTGCTTGCGATGTCCAGCAGCGATTCGTCTCTGTTGTGCCACCCTTCGACTTCTATTCGCATGGCCTTACGCATCAAGGACTTAGGGCTTGGGAAAGGTGTGATTGATCACCTGTTCGACCGTCTGCAAGGCAAAACGCACGTCGGCTGAAACCAGTCCAGGGGCACCAGCGTGGCTGAGTTGATTGAGGACCGTGGATCGCATCGTCTCCACCTGGGTTGCCAATGTCGGCGAGACGAAGTCCGGCGAAGCGGGGTGACCCCTCTTGTATTCCAGTCGGTCTGATTGGCGGCTAAGAATGGCCTGCCAAAGGTCGTCCGCACTGACGTCCTTGAGGTCCTTTTTGAACTTCACGGGAATGGCATTTTTCTCGCAGACGTTGCGCAAACGGCACTCAAAGGCTGCACGTGCGTATACCGCGGCGGCCATAAGATCACCATTGGCAAGATGGTCGTTGGCACGTTCAAGGTCTTCAAGCGACGACTTGTGCCTTGGAACGAGCTTTCCACTAGTCTCGTCCGCGAGCAACTCTTTGTGAACCCAGCCGCTCTTTTCAGGCAGGTGCCCACGAGCCAGATCGAACCACACTCGATCGTGGGTTAGCAGGAAGATCTGATAATGCTCAAATACATCGCTTGCAAGAATGCGCAATACGGGCAATCGATTCTGAAGCTCCAAACCGATCAGTGCGTCATCAAGCACAAGCAGCCGGCAATACTTATCATTGGCAGAATCGTTGTCCGAAAGGACAACTCCGGCGAAGAACAGGCATATCGCGAGCGCTGACAGTCTCGCTTCATTTAACAGATCGTTGTAGTTGTTTACAACCTGCCCACGAAACTTGATCTCGGGTATCAGTTCAGCCCCTTTAAGTGACAGAGTCTGCTTGTCCCACCGAAGTGCCACGTTCGGAAGCGCAATTTCAAGGTGGTGGTTCTCAAACTCACCCAGAAACGCAGTCAGCTTTGCTAACACCTCTGGCAACTTCGCATTGAACGCGGAATTGAACGCGTTGGCGGCGTCATTGGCCGGGTCGATATCCCATTTTCGGCGGGAATATGGCCGGCGTTCCCAAACTCGCCTGGCAAGTGTTCCCAACGTGGTCTCAGTTCCGGCGGTAATCGGAACCCTCACTCCGTCAAGTACCACGAACGACACAAGGTCAAACAATTGTTCGGGCAGACCTTTCTGTTCCACCCCAAACACACCCGCGTGTGGGGAAGGGCCACGATTCATACGTGGAAGCGGTCCTGCCGTGACGTGTGTTCTGAGAAGCGCGCGATAATCGATAAACCCCGCGCGACGACTTGTGTCCACAAGCATTGACCGTTGCGCCGGTGTTATCAGTGCGGTTGCAGAATTCCGCGGTACGGGCAAAGGATGTTCGGAGCCAAACCAGCCAAAGTCTGTGTCAATGTGATTGCCGGCAGAGTCCAAGCCTGTGATGTGGACTGTCACCTTGGAATCGCGAGTCGCCGGTGAAAACTCGTTGCGATGCTTGGTGATGTCATCTCCGCGCTCCTCCATAAAGCGCTTCAATGCCAAGTAGAGCGAGGTTTTGCCAGACCCATTTTCACCGTGAAGCAATAGGTTCTTGCCACCCGGGAGGTCGAGCACGAACTCCTCGTCGAAGGCCCGGAAGCCCTGTATGCTGATCTTGGTGATCTTCATGCGGCCTCAAGGAATTAGACGCCGCCCTTCGCGGCGTTGCATGCGGGGCACGCGACTTGGCCGTTCTCGACGGTAGTCTTCCCGCCTTTCGACCATGACGCTCGGTGGTCGGCCTCCCAAGCGTCCCATTCGCACTTGGCGCCCGTGCATTTCAACCGGACTTGGCACACACCGTCATCCCGGCGGAAAATGGCTAGTCGCTGCTCGTGCGTGAAGAGGCGCTGCTTGTCTTTTTGTTCGATGTCTGGAACCGCCTCGAAGAACTTCCGAAGAAGCAACTCGTGACGCCATTGG
>CAZRFP010000162.1:0-9697 GCA_964599535.1 uncultured Planctomycetaceae bacterium | reverse complement strand
GAAAAGTCGGATGCAGAGGTGGTGCGTGCGTCAAGCTTATAGACGTTCATCCGGGTACTCCAACTGGACTGACCGTTCCCATCTGGATTGGTGGCGTTTCTCACACCGGCACATCTGAGGGATACGTCATCACCGGCCACAGAGCCATAGTCTGGGTGGATGTCGATAACGATGGTCGGGTTGATGTCGCTGAGGATACGAATGGTAATGGCGTGCTTGATCCCGGCGAGGATTTGGACGGCGACGGCATTCTGGATGTAGCTGAACCAGTCATTCAAGATGCCGTAGGCGTCGTGACGGCCCCGCCGCCTCCCAACACGGCTGGCGCGCCTGCAATGCCGGGTACGCTGACCGTGCCGCGGCCAACCAATGCAGCGGGCGCTCCAATTTCAGGAACAGTCAAAATCAGGGTCCGCGTTCAGATCGAAGTTTCCGAGTTTGGTGGTCCGCCTCAACCGGAAGAAGATATCGAACGCGAGATCGACGTCTTTATACCCTGATGGAATATTTGAAGTTGTTGTTTCTTTAATCATCGCATGATAAACTGATTTGCAGAGAGGAGTTCAATGATGAGACTACGACCAATCTGGAAAATTTGCATTGCCATTTGCGTATCGGGCTTCATCGGCTATATGGCCTTTGCCGATTCGTTTGACTGGAAGGACAAGCCGGTCTACAAGTCCAAGGCGACCTTCGAATGCTCCAAGGGGCAGCCTTGTTGGGTGTATGAAGAGGCATGGATCGACGGTTCTGCGATTTTCAAGGTCGTACCGATGTCACCAAGCTGGCCCGAGGACAAATTGCCGACAACAGGTCTGATTACGGTCAACGACAAGACTTTTAAGATGGCGCAAAGGCGTGAGGATGACAAAATCATCCTTTTCGGGAGTATACCGGTTGGAACCTTGGACTTGACCATCCCGACACACTTCACGTTGGTGGCCTACGATGCAAATGGCGTGAAGCTTGTCGATGACGAAGCAGGCTGGGAGTAATTTGTCTGTACACGAGCGTTTACCTGAACTGTGTCCAGCATTGATTGTTCCCATACGTTTTCAAACATAAAAGCCCCCGCTTCGCACACTCACGAAGCGGGGACTTTCTTTTATTCGCCTGCGCCGGCCGATGGGTCGGCGAAGCGTTCCGCCGACTCACCGTCCGGACGATGTTCATGGTTCTCAAACTTAGCGCCGCACCTCGATCGCCGCGCTGTCCACCCGGGCATTTCCGAACCGCGTCGCACGGCTGCTCGCGATCACGCGGGCGTTGCTGTGCCGATGAGGTCCGCTGGCGCTGAAGCCGAACCCGTTGCTGTTCGCCGAGCCATACCACCCGGCTTCCGAATCCGATCGCACGTGGCTCGTCGCGATTCCGCCGAACGCATCCGACACCGACTCGCTCTCAGCCACCGCGCGGCCGCCGAGGTATCCGTTGCTCCGAGCGCCGCTGTCGCTGATCGCCACGCCGTAGTGGCTCAATGCCAGCGAGGACGACCGGCTGTCCGCGAATCCGCCGAACCGTCCGCGGGCATCCGCGGTGCTGTTCGAGATCGCCACGCCGCCCACCGTCGCCGCCACGCTGTCGCTCATCGCGACGGCCGCGCCGCCAAAGCGGCTGGAGGCGATGGCCTGCGAGTTGCTGATCGCCAGTCCGCGATCGGCGATGGCGATCGAGTCGCTGACCGCCAGGCTGTTGCGGCGGCCTTCGGCGTACGAGTTCGAGATCGCGCGGCCGCCGTTGGTCGCGATGGCCGCCGAAGTCGATCGGGCGTTGCCCACCGCGGTCGCGGTCGAGCTTGCCCGCCCGCCGTTCGCCGCGACCGAAGTCGCCACGGCCTCTGCCGCGATGGCCTGGAGTGAAGGAACAAGTGCCAGCACGAGCGTCAGTGTAAGTGTCTTTTTCATCGGACTGACTCCTTTCTTGAGCATTTCCGATCTTCCGTTTTCAATCCCGCGGCGGTCATTCGCCGCAACGCCGGGATAGACATTCGCCGCTCGCGTTCGTTAGTGCGGCCGTACGAAATGTACGAATTTCCCGAAGAACACGGACATAAATCAATTTTCATGTCGATCGCGAGAAAGCGCGCCGCGGCCTGTTCGTTAAGGCGTCGTCATCAAAAGATCGTGAACTTCCGCCCACTCCCGCGTATCATGCCGCGATGGAACGGACCCTCCCCGATTCCGATACCGGACCCTCATACGCCGCCCCCGACGGCTGGGAACGTGCCGCGCTCTCGGCACGCCATATCTTCCCGCCGTTTCGCGTCAACGACTGCGAGCCGCTGGGCAACGCATGGCGAGAAGGGCGGCTGCGCCCCGATACGCCGCTGCTCCTGACGGAGCTCCCGCCCGAGCCGGTCGCGCTCATCACCACGCAAATGGCCTATCACCACGTCGCGCAGGGCGTCATCGCCTCAAAAGCATGGATGGTTTCGTTCTGAGTGGTCTGCAACTCCGGAGTCAGTCTGACTCCGATCATCGACGGAAGAACGCTCCACTTCGGTCATCGCGGCCTGTTCAACGGCCTCTCTATCCTCGGCGACGAAGAAACCGGCTCCTATTGGGATCATGTCACCGGCCGATGCCTGCACGGTCCCCTGGCAGGCCGCGCGCTGGAAGTCTCGCCGCTGATGCACCTCAGCGCAGAGCAAGCGGCCCGGCGATATCCACATGCGAAGTTGGCGCTGTCACGGCCAAACCTGTTCGGGCGATGGATGGGGCGGCTCGCCGAACTGACGCGCCTGTCGCGGCGAGGCTTCCTGCCGCCCGGCTTTCGCGGAACGATGGGCCGAGTCGATCCCCGGCGCGAGCCGATGGAACTGGGCCTCGGCGTCTGGAACGATCGCGCCCGGCGATTCTATCCGCTCGATCTGATACGCACGTCGGGCGGCGCGCTGGTCGATACGCTCGGCGGCGTGCGCGTCGTCATTTACAGCGATCCCGCGACCGCCATTCCCGCCGCCGCTTGCATCAATGCCGAGACCGCGACACTCGACGGCGGCGACCTTCTCATCAACTGCGGCCCGCGCCTGCGCGAAGGCCGACTGCACCATCCCGACGGCCGCGTCGAAATCCCCGCCCACCCGATGCAACTCTTCACGCGCTGGTACGGCTTCTCGTTTACCTTTCCCAAGTGTGAGATTGCCGAAGCGAAGTCGGCATAGCGTCGTATCCGACTCGATTCGACCATCATCGCCCGAGCACGAAACAAAACGGAGGCGCGTGCCATTGACACGCGCCCCCGTCGTTTCAATTAACATTCAGCGCCTGTAGCGCCCGGCGTCGCTGGTGGACGAAACCAAACTTACGGACAAGGTCCGGTCTGGAACAACAGGATCGACACGAATGGCGGAATGTCATTCATATCCACCACGCCATCCTCATTCACATCGGCACAGGCACAATTTACGCCCGTACCCAGAATGCAATCGACAAACGCCTGGATATCCGCACCGTTGCGGAAGCCGTCGCCGTTCACATCGCCGGGGCAACTGCAACCCTGCAACGGCACGCAGTTGCAGCAGATGTCGATCGAACCATCCGGATTCACCAGCACTGTCCGTTCGCACACCGTGTTCACCGGACAGACGCCTTCGCAGCTCGGTGGCGGGCCGCTGCCCGTCGCCATGCGAATCGTCGCGGTCGTCGAACCCGACATGCCCGCGAGCGGACCGCCTGGCGCGCCGACGAAGTCGATGCGATAGGTAATGTCAAAGAAGCTGTCGACCGCCCAGTTGCCGCCCGGAAGCTGCGTCAGCGTCGTATGACCCGGGCTGGGATAGCCGAAGTCCGTTCCGCCGACAACTCGCAGCAGATCGAAATCCGGATCGCCGGTGATCTGGCCGAACATGCGGAACATGTCGGTGTCGAACGACTGCACCGGATCGCCCGGCGTGCGCGGTCCGACGTGCGTCTCAAACTGCAACGGAATGATCGCCGTGCGGTTGAAGCCGGCTAGCGCACCGGTGCCGTTGAGACTCATCTCCAAAATGGAGTCGGAGCATTCCTTGTCACCGCCCAGCGTTCCGCCGGCATCTTCGCAATCCACGCCCGGAATCGGCGCGGTAAAGGAGCACACCGTCGGCGCGCCCGGATGTTCGCGGCAGATGAAGTCCTTATGGATCGGAGCGAGTTCGATCGTCGTCCCCGGCGGCAGGCCGTCAATGATGCGATGCACGTCATCCGGGCTGAGATACTCGCAGCCGGCCGGAGGCAGTGTCACCGTGCCGCCGCCGTTGTCGGTCACAACGCACGGATTCGGTCCGCGAGGACTTCCGCCATCGCCAGGTCCGCCGTCTGAACCGCCGCTCAAAACCGCTCGGCAGTCATCGACACCGCGGCATTCGCAATCGGTCACGATCGCCTGGCCCGTCGTCGGGTCAAACCGGAAGCACGTCGGCACGCAGACCTCGTCCGCATTCGGGCAGACAACGTCAACACAGCCGTCGCCGTTGGCCGTCGGTCCGCAATCCTGCGGCTGGCATTCCGTGTTGGCACAGTTCGTATTCACGCCCTGCGGCGTGCCGCCAAACGCAACGCACTCGGCCGGATCAAGATCAACGCAACCGCCCGTCGGCAGACAGCACGCCTCCGTGGTCGGAACGCAATCGCAGCACGTGGTAATCGAACCATCGGCATTGACGATGCGTGTCTCATGGCAAATCGTGCCCGTCGGGCAGCCGCCGACGCACACAACGCTTCGGCCCGTCGCCATGCGAATCGTACCCGTCGTCGAACCGGACATGCCCGACAACGGTCCGCCGGGCTTGCCGACGAAGTCGATGCGATACGTGATGTCAAAGAAGCTGTCGACCGCCCAGTTGCCGCCCGGCAACTGCGTCAGCGTCGTGTGGCCAGGACTCGGCAGGCCAAAGTCCGTTCCGCCGACAAACCGCAGCAGGTCAAAGTCCGGATCGCCCGTGATCTGTCCGAACATGCGGAACATGTCGGTGTCGAACGACTGCACCGGAGCGCCCGGCGTTCGCGGCGCGGTATGCACCTCGCACGAGAGCGGAATCGATGCGGTTCGAATGAAACCAGCCAACGCGCCGGTTCCCGTCAGTTGGAACGCACCTTCCGACGAGAAGCAGTCCTGCTTCCCGCCGAGCGAGCCGCCGTCCTGTTCGCACTCGCCAGGAGGCAGAAGCGCCGAGCAGACGCTTTGCTGACCGTCTCCGCCGCAAATGAAGTTGCGATGAATCGGAGCCAGCTCGATCGTCGTTCCGGCAGGCAATCCATCAACGATGCGATGCACATCATCCGGGCTGAGATATTCGCAGCCGATCGGAGGCAGCGTCACCGTGCCGCCGCCGTTGTCGGTTACGACGCACGGATTCGAGCCGGGGCCGCGTGGCTCGCCGTCGCCGCCGCCCGTGTCTCCACCGCCCTGAATCTGAGCATGGCAGAAGTTCGGACTTCGGCAATCGCAAGAGACGACCGTCGTAGCGCCTGTCTCGGGGTTGTAGTTGACGCATGTGGGCAGGCACACTTCGCTCGAATTCGGACAATTCGTCGGCTGGCAGCCATCGCCGTCCGGCGTCGGCTGGCAATCCGTCGGCTCATCAATGCATTCGCAACAAATGTCGATCAGCCCCGTGGCCGGATCGACCACGCGCGACTCATGGCAAATGGTCCCCGGCGGGCAGCCGCCGACGCACGTCGCCGCGCGGCCCGTCGCCATGCGGATCGTTCCCGTCGTCGAACCGGACATGCCCGCAAGCGGACCACCCGGCGCGCCGACGAAGTCGATGCGATACGTGATGTCAAAGAAGCTGTCGACCGCCCAGTTGCCGCCCGGAAGCTGCGTCAGCGTCGTATGACCCGGGCTGGGATAGCCGAAGTCCGTTCCGCCGACAACTCGCAGCAGATCGAAATCCGGATCGCCGGTGATCTGGCCGAACATGCGGAACATGTCGGTGTCGAACGACTGCACCGGATCGCCCGGCGTGCGCGGTCCGACGTGTGTCTCAAACTGCAACGGCAGTATCATCACGCGGTTGTAACCCGCCAATGTGCCGGTGCCGTTGAGGTTCATTTCCAGAATGGAGTCGGAGCATTCCTTATCGCCGCCCAGCGATCCGCCGGCGTCTTCGCAATCGACGCCCGGAATCGGCGCGGCAAACGAGCAGACCGTCGGCGTGCCCGGCTGTTCGCGGCAGATGAAGTCCTTATGGATCGTCGCAAACTCGATCGTCGTACCCGGCGGCAGGCCATCGATGATCTCGTGAACTTCATCCGCGCTGAGATACTCGCAGCCGGCCGGAGGCAGTGTCACCGTGCCGCCGCCGTTGTCGGTCACAACGCACGGATTCGAGCCGGGGCCGCGAGGATCGCCGCCGTCTCCGCCGCCCGTGTCGCCGCCGCCCACGATCTGAGCATGGCATTCGTTCGGACTTCGGCATTCGCAGGAAATAACCTGCGCCGAACCCGTCGTTGGATCGACCCGTACGCATGTCGGCACACACAGCTCGCTCGTGCTCGGACACGCTGTCGGCTGGCAGGCATCGCCCGCAGCCGTCGGTGCACAATCCGGAGGCTCTGGACAATTCACCGTCGCGCAACTCGTGCCGGCGGCCTGCGGCGTTCCGCCAAAGCCGATGCACTCGCCTTCCGACAGATCAACACAACCGCCCGTCGGCAGACAGCAGGCCCGCGTCGATTCCGTGCAGAAGCAGCACGACTGAATCTGGCCGTTCGCCGTGACCGTCGTGCTCTGGTTGCAATCGAAGCCCGGTGGGCAGACGCCTTCACACGTCGGTCCGCCGCGACCCGTAAACATGCGGATCGTACCGGTCGTCGAACCCGACATGCCCGACAGCGGTCCGCCCGGCTTGCCGACGAAATCGATGCGATACGTGATATCAAAGAAGCTATCGACCGCCCAGTTGCCGCCCGGAAGCTGTGTCAACGTCGTATGGCCCGGACTCGGCAAACCGAAATCCGTCCCCGCCACAATGCGCAACAGATCAAAATCCGGATCGCCCGTGATCTGTCCAAACATGCGGAACATCTGCGTGTCGAACGACTGCACCGGATCGCCCGGCGTTCGCGGGCCGGTATGAATCTCACACGCCAGCGGAATCGAAACCGAGCGATTGAAACCGGCCAGCGTGCCGGTCCCGTTAATCTCGAAGTCGCCGTCCGAGTTAAAGCAATCCCGATGGCCGCCGAGGCTGCCGCCGAGTTGTTCACAAACGCCGGGCGGAAGACCGAACGAACAGACATTGTTGCCGCCGCCTTCGTGGCAGATGAAGTTCTGATGGATCGGTGCAAGTTCGATCGTCGTTCCCGGAGGCAGACCATCGATGATCATGTGAACTTCATCGGCGCTGAGATACGCACAGCCCGCCGGCGGGAGTGTCACAGTGCCGCCGCCGTTGTCACTGACGACGCACGGGTTGTCACCGCCGCGCGGCGTCGCGCCGCCGTCGCCGTCATCCGAGCCGCCGCCCGGCAGACGCGCTCGGCAGTGATTGGCCGGCAGACACGCGCAGTCGTTGACAACCGTCGAGCCGGTTGTGGGGTCGTAAGTGACGCAAACCGGAACGCATTGGGCGCCGGTTCCTTGGCAGACCGTCGAACTGCAGCCCGCTCCGCCGGGCAGGGGGGCGCAGCCCGTGTCGCAGGTAACCGTGTCGCAGTTTGTGTTCGGACCCTGCGGCGTGCCGCCCTGCGCCTGGCAGTCAGTAGGCGTCGTCTCAATGCAGCCGCCGGCCGCGGTACCGAGACAACAGGCTTCTGTTGAAGGAGGACAATCAAATGTCTGACACGAAAGACCGGGGCCGTACGGCTGGCCGCCGGTCGCCTGACACGAGTTCGGATCAATGTCCTGACAAGTGCCATCCGGATAGCAGCAAACGTCTGCCTGCACCGAGCACGGCGCTACGCTGCAATCCAGCCCGGGGAAGAACGAAACGCCGCCGGAGCCAAAGCAGTTTGCAGCGGTGGTCGCAGGAATACACATGCCCGAAGGCAGGCAGCACGCACCGCCGGGGCCGCCGCCCGGACCTTGCGCGACCATGTGGATTGTCGCTGTTGTCGAACCCGACATGCCGCCCAGCGGTCCGCCCGGCGCGCCGACGAAGTCGATCCGATACGTGATGTCAAAGAAGCTATCCACCGCCCAGTCGCCTCCCGGCAACTGCGTCAACGTCGTATGACCTGGGCTGGGCAATCCGAAAGACGAGCCGCCGGTGATGCGAAGCAAGTCAAAATCCGGATCGCCCGTTATCTGACCCTGCAGCCGCATCATCTGTGATGGAAATGCCTGAACCGGAGCACCCGGCGTACGCGGGCCGGTGTGGACCTCGCAGGCCAGCGGCAGCGTGACACTGCGATGAAAACCCGCAAGCGCGCCGGTTCCCGTCAGTTCAAACTCGCCTGCCGAATTGAAGCAGTCCAGATGCCCGCCTTGCGACCCGCCCGGCACTTCGCACAAACCCGGAGGAATCGGAAAGCTGCATGAAATCTGGCCTTCACCGGAGCAGATGAAATTCTTGTGAATCGGCGCCAGTTCGATCGTCGTACCCGGAGGCAGGCCGTTGACGATCGTGTGAACATCGCTCGGGCTGAGATATTCGCAGCCGATCGGCGGCAGCGTCACTGTTCCCGTGCCGTTGTCCGGCACCACGCAGGGCGGACTCTGTGCAATGACCTGGCTGGTAAACGCAAACGCGACCAACGAACACAACAACGCGGCTCTCGCCGCAACCGACCGATTCAAAGAGGACATGGACGACTCCAAAAAGCAATCCGACTGTTAACTGAGACTCCGAAATCCGATCACGATAGACACGACATCCGCGCGTTTCATCGACACTCGGACAGGCCGCGCATGGCCGATTCCGAATGGTGGTACGTTGAGATACTTGAGGTTCGAGTCAGCTCGTGATTCGATCTGGTGAAAGGCAGATTCGACGAAATCGCGAATCGACTCCGTCGCCTTACTGAAGCCGCGCGCACCACCCAATGCCGGCACCGGCCGGTATGTGGCCGCGCACGCGACACCGCGACGGATCGCACGATCCGCTTCACTTCCCCTCACCCATTTCACCGAACGCTCCATTCGAGCCTCGTCGACAATCCGTCGCCGAAACCCTATCCCATGAGCCTTCGGAATTCGTCAGGTCGATCATTCCCGAACTGCGGAATCGGAAGGTTGTCCCTGCAACCCAACGCTTCCCGATCGAACCGACATGCACAGAAGTGACCCGAAAGGTCTATTCCGATAACGGGCTAACCTATCAAATCCGACCTTCCAAGTCAAGGTTTTATCCCTAAGACGATCCAAAGCCTCCTTGCGGCTACTCAAGTATCCCCGGACCCCCCGACCCTCCCCCGTATCCCGGTCAAAGTTGTCCTCCCAAGACGATAGTGCACCTTCGAGTCAACCTAATACGCTTTGTGCGAAAACGTGTTACTGCGGGAAGCACTTTCCGAATGCCACAAGCAGCTTGAGTGGGCCATCGAGCCGTATCTTCCGCCACAACAGTGCCCACACCACGCTTCTTTCCTTCCTTAAAAAGCCGATCCACGTTTGCGAATCGGCGGTCACGTGCAGATCGGGCCGGCCGACATGCCCCTCTTTCACCGTGATCTTTTGCTGCTGAATCACGACCGTTGCCTGCCGCTGCTCTTCTGGGCGTGACGACGGGCCGGTGAAGGTGTGGGACGTGACCGCCAACGCGACGCCTCCGGCC
>CAZRFP010000161.1:0-9730 GCA_964599535.1 uncultured Planctomycetaceae bacterium | reverse complement strand
CTACCGGGGAGGTCCGTCGTGCGTTACAACTTGTCAATCTCAGGAATTCCGATTGCCCGCAGATACTCGTATGTTGCGTCGTAAAATTCGCCCAGCCGCGTAGGGTCTCCCGAATCACCCGCAGGAATGACGATCACCATGCCTTGTCGCGCACGAGTTAACAGCACTCGATAGGCGTTCTTTAAGTAGCTCTGGCGTTCTTGTGATTTAATTCGCTGCCATCGATTGCCACGGAAGGACCAGTGGCGCCAGCCGTCGCGAGTATGGCGAAAATCGGCGTCCCACACAACGCACGTCCAATCCAGTTCCAGCCCCTGAATATGGAACTCGGTAGCAGCGTCTTCAAGGTAATAGGATGAGCGGACATCGTGTCTCGGATGCAGAAACCAGTGGATCGGGTTTACGGGGACACGTACATCTATTGCGTGTGGCTTGAGGCGCTGCGCTTGCGATGAAACAACCATGCCATAACGCTCGCTTCCCCGCGCCGTTCTTCTTAGCCAGTCCTTTGCAGCGCCAAGGTCCCGGCTGAGCACAATCGGGAAACGATCTCGTACGGCGCGCCACAACTCACGAGCCTTCTGTTCGTCGAGGTCGAGAATCGCCTTTACAAGCCCCGACACGTTCTCGGCGCGAAATGAACGCATCGATACACTCAAGTGCATAAGCTCGTTGCGTTGCACATTTGGAAGCGTCTCGAGCATTGCGAGGGCCCGACCTGCTGCATACTCTGAATCATGGAGCCTGGGCGACAGGTACACATGCCAATTTTGAAATGACGTTTGCACCGCTCGAATCCACTCACCGATGCCCGCCTCGCCCGTGTTAATTTCTTGCCCTCCGCCCACCAAGCAAACCACGACCGCCCAATCCTTGTGCCGATCCATACATGAAATTAGGAACTCCGGTTCTGACATCGAAAAATTTGGATGGCCCTTCTTGCGATGCATGAACGATGCTGTTTGCTTCTTGTTCCACGCCCGTTGTGCCTCATCGAATAAGGCAACATGTTCCACGGGCGGCCGATCCGGGTCTCGTAGGCATTCATCGCGAAAGTGGTGAACATTCTGCACAAAGGCCTTCACCTCGCTGCGAATCTCTCCGATTTTGGGCTTGGCTCCGTTCTGGATCATTCTCCCCGCCTTGTCACGCGCAAGCGCTTCACAAAGAATCGACACGAGTGGCCCATTGCCGGAAAGGAAAACGCTATACAACTCATTGGATTTATCCATGTGCTGCGTTGCGATGTTCAGGCCGACGAGGGTCTTACCAGCGCCCGGAACGCCCGTTACAAAACAGAGCGCCTTGTGCCCATTCGCCTTGGCATCGCGGATGACATCTGCAACTGCCTGAGAAGTTTGAGAGAGGTTGATCGCGCTCGCGTCGCTTCGGGAAATCTCCTCCACTCCATGTCCGCCATAAAGCGCCCTGGCAGCCTCCACAATGGTCGGCGTCGGCGTGTAGCGACCGCGCGACCACTGCGCGGCGTCAATGTTCGTGCCGTCACATGACGAAAGCGCAAACTCGATCACGCTCGCGAGCTGTCCTGGAGCCGCGTGAACGGGGCGGATTACTTTGTCGTGGTCCGGGCTAATCTGGATAGCCAGCGCCTTTGCTGGCGCACGGGTGGCCACGACGATCGGAACAATGGTCTTATCATGGCTGGTGCTATGAAAGTTCTTGAGATCGAGCGCATAGTCCCAGACTTGTTCAGTCGCTTCCGCGCTGAACCGATGCTCACCCACCTTGAACTCAATTACAAAGATCAGGTGGCGAATCAAAACGAGAACATCGATACGCCTCCCCACGCGGGGGACAACATACTCGAACGCAACCAGGCCTTCGTCACGATGATAGCTCGTGAGCGCCTCCCGCATGATCGTGATCTGCTCCTTCCACGCATCAAACTGAGTTTTCTCGATGGCAAATGTGCTGCCATCGGCCAGAGAGTTAACAATCTCAGCGTCGCGATGCTCAAGAAATGCGGATATGCTTCCGGCGTAGTAGGCCCGTTGGGCTGAAGGGCGTTGCTTTGCTGAGCTATTCAAGTTCATTGTCAAAAGAAGTTAACCTATCAAGGCGCAGATGGTCCACACCTTCGTGGACGGCCGCCCCTAAACCGTTCTTTCGGATTGTCTGACGGGCCGAAACAACGAGGAGGAAAATCCATGGCCAGCTTGGTCTCGGACGTGCTTCTGTCTGAATACAAGTCGATCATCACCAATCTAGGCGAAGACACAACCGACGAAGCGATCATTGCCGCGCTTGTGAAGGACGCCGATTGGACTGAGACGGGCGCGCGAGAAGTGCTGCAACTCGCTCGGAAGTACGGCACCAGCATCCTCCGCAACGCGCTGGCGCTGGCGTCGGCGATGGAAATCGAAGACGGCGAAGCAGGATTGTGATCGGTCCAGAACGCGCCAATGGGGCGCCGGGCCGTAGCCACGGGTGGAGCGGCGAAGTAGGCCCTGATCAAAGGCCGAATAGCACATCATTGGCCACTGCCCCCTTGCGGTCGTGGCCCTGATTTCAGCGGACTGGCCGGGAACACGCGATTAGTCCGGTTTGCCATATGAGCTATTGAACCAGCCAGATCAACACGGGCAGAAGCAATAGAAACCAGCCGCCGCCCCGAATGACGATCGCGGGAGTTCCGCGGGTAATGAACTTATGACCTGCGGCCCAGCCGCGGTAGCGCTCAAGGGCGTCGGGCAGAAGTATGCAAGCGACCGGCAGAATGAGGAATCGCGCGCATTTTAAGACATCAACCGCACCGCCGGGCAGCGCATGCGGCAGATACACTGCCGCGATACCACCCATCACAGTTCCGGCGAAGAGCGAAGTATCATCAAGGAATTCGTCGTAGACCCAGCGACGACAAGCGCGCACGCCAGACACCCCCATGAAGATCTCACGGAAGCCGGATGCACGTTACAGTCGTGCGGTCTCGCAGAAACAGGCGTTTTCCCACGAGCGTCGCGATGGTCCACGCCGGTTCATCGAGTACCTTGGCCCGCGCGTGAATCGTCAATTCCCGCTCGCCTGGTGTGGCGTTCGACGAGAAGTACGTGTTCGACTGACCCGCCGCGCGACCGTTCGTTTCCTCTGCCCCTTCGGGGCAGGATCGACAATGCGCGACCCTGTTCACGGGTTGCGCTTTGCTCCACCCGTGGCCACATTCCCGCGCCCCGTCGGGGCGGAAGGCGCGCCGGTGCTGCATCGGCTGCATTGGCGCTCACAACCGCACAATCTCCCCATAGCTCTCAGGCCGGCGATCGCGGAAGAACTGCCACGTGTTGCGCACCTCGCGGATCATGTCGAGATTCAGATCGGCCATGACGACATCATCCTCCAGCCGCTTGCCCTGCGCCATGATCTGCCCGCGCGGATCGCAGAAATAGCTCTGCCCGTAAAACTCGCCCATGCGCCACGGCTCTTCATAGCCCGGCCGGTTGATCGCCCCGACGAAGTACTGATTCGCCACGGCGTGCGCCGGCTGCTCCAGCTTCCAGAGATATTCGCTCAGCCCGGCGACAGTTGCCGACGGGTTGAAGACGATCTCCGCGCCGTTAAGCCCGAGGCACCGCGCGCCGTCGGGAAAGTGACGGTCGTAACAGATATACACGCCGACTTTGCCGACGGCCGTATCAAAGACCGGATAGCCCAGGTTGCCCGGCCGGAAAAAGAACTTCTCCCAGAAGCCCGGCGCGACATGGGGAATGTGCATCTTGCGATACTTGCCGAGATACGAGCCGTCGGCATTGATGACCGCGGCCGAGTTGTAATAGACGCCCGGCAGATCTTCTTCGTACATCGGCACGACGAGCACCATCTTCAGCCGCCGCGCCAGATCGCACATCAGCCGAACCGTCGGCCCGTCGGGAATCTTTTCGACCAGGCTGTACCACTTCGGGTCCTGTTCGCAGCAGAAGTACGGGCCGTAGAAAAGCTCTTGCAGGCAGGCGACCTGCGCGCCGCCGGCCGCGGCCTGTTCGAGCAGGGCGACATGCTTGTCGATCATGCTCTTCTTGATCTTTTCGATCGGCGAGTCGCCGCGCTCGGAGAGCGTGGCCTGTATAAGTCCGCCTCGGACGATGCGTTGCATGGATGGGCCTCCTGTTTTTCGGACACCGCCGGTCGCCAGATTAGCGCGCCGGCGGATATCACAATATACACAAGTTCTTTCCGGGCAGCCTGTTTTATTTCTCTCACCGGCCGGCGCGGTGTCAAATCTCCCGTGACTCGACCCTCTATCCGCAGGGAAATCGCCCCGTTGCATGACCGGGGAAATTCAGCGCCTTAACAGAACATTCTTATTCGGCACGCACGGCGTTTACGGCCGCCTGATAGGGTTCCGCCTGCCGATGGCGCATCAGTGCCGACTCAAGTCGGCATCGCCGAAGGGTTGCCGGCGGGGGACATGCGGAATCCTCCGGGGTAAAGATCTAAATGCTCCCCATGACTTGCGGGGGCGGAGAAAGGAGCGGAATGAAATGAGGAAGTTGATCACGAGCGCGGTTGTGGCACTGGCCATGTCCGCCGGCGCCACACACGCCGACATCATCACGCAATGGACGTTTGAGGGTAGCGTGACTACGCCGAGCACGGGTGCCGGAACTGCGGCACTCGTCGGCGGAACGACCGCCACATTCGCCACCGGCAACGGCGGCGGCATCGGCTGGAACACAACCACCTATGCCGCGCAGGGAACCGGCAGCGGCACGCGCGGCGTCGAATTCTTCGTGGACACAACAGGCTACCAGGACATCACGATCGCCTATGACCACCGCGCCAGCGGTACGGCCTCCCGCTGGTCGCAGCTCGAGTACACGACCGACGGCGGCACGAATTGGAATGTCTTCGGCAACAACGGCGGAACGATCTCGCCGCACGACACGTTTTATGCGCAGGGCTACGACCTCAGTTCGATTCTCGGCGCAAACAACAACGCGAACTTCGGCGTGCGAATCACGTCGATCTTCTCACCCGTCGCCTTTGACCAGAATGCGGTGCTTGACGACTTCGCGCCGAACACCGCCTATCAACGCGCCAACGCTCAGTCCGGCTTCGACCCCGGCAGCGGAACAGGCACCGGCGACTACGGCACCACTGGCACATGGCGATTCGACAACGTCACCATCAACGGCAATGTCATTCCCGAACCCGCCACGCTTGCCATGTTGCTCATGGGCGGATTGGCGATGCTTCGCCGCCGCCGATCAGCGCGCGGCGCCTGATGTGATGGCCGTCTTCCAATGAGTTCACACGAGGGCGCTTCGTGTCACAATCCAAACACGAGGCGCCCTTCTGCTTTTGGCCCCGCGCCACCGCAACCCCTCCACCGCGGGCCGCTTTACATGAGGCCGGAAGTGTTCATCATGTCGGTGAATGCCACGCCCCGCTGAAAACTCGGCCATCGCATCAAGCGGCGCGAAGCTAGCGGCCGGGATCACGGCCTGCGGCTTTCTGGCATCTATCGCGTGCGCCGCAGTGTCGCCGGATGGCATTCACCACTTTGACGATCTCACGCACTTTCTTTATGCCAAGTGGGCGTGGACATGGCCGATCTATCTGCTGGACCACTGGGGTCGCCCCGGCTTCACAGCATTGTATTTTCCGGCGGCCGCACTGGGCTGGACGGCATGTCGCATCCTGTCGGCCGCCCTGTCGGCGGCGGGCGGATGGTTCGCCTTTCGCATCGCCGAACACTGCGGGCTGAGACACGCCTGGGCCGCGGCGCTGCTGACGTGGGCGCAGCCGCTTTATTTTCAATTATCGCATACGACGCTGACCGAGACGCCGCTGGCGTTTTATCTCGCCGGCGCGGTGCTGCTTGCGCTGCGCGGACGCTGGAGCATTTCGAGCGCCGTGCTGTCGATCGGAATTGTGACGCGACATGAGGCAATCGTGTTCGTGCCAATCTGGCTTTTCTTCGCGCACAGGCGGGGCGTCGCGCTGTGGCGGCTGTGGCCGATCGCCTGGGCGCCGCTCGCCGTGAACGCGCTGCTCTGGCAATTCGGCGAAACGACGATCGCCGAGTTGTACTTCCGCCCGCGCCCATCGACGCAATATGGCCGCGACGGCTGGCTGTCGTTTGTCGCGCGCTCGATGCATGCCTGGGGCCCGGGTGTCAGCGCGCTGGCGTTCACGGGACTGCTCGCCGCCCCGAGGTGCGGATCGAGGTCGATCTTCAGTCATAACCGTCGGCTGCAAAAGATGTGGCACGGGCGCCTCGCCCGTGCTTTCGCCGCCGAGACGGCGGCGAAACAGGTTGTCGTGCGACTTTTGCCACGGACGGTTTCGACCTCTTTCCCGTCCTTGTTCGCGGCCGCCTGTGTCGCCGCATACTTCATTGCGCAGACGGTCGTTCGCGTCTTCGGGCTGTTCGATTCGGGCGGCTATGCGCGGTTTCTCGTGCCGATCGGTCCGCTCGTCGCCGTCATGGCGCTTCTGGGCTGGAATGTGCTGACATCGAAAGCACGCAAGGCCCGGCGACGAGCTGCCCCGCGACTGGCCGCCGCATTCGCGATTCTGTGGATCGCGCTTGAGCTGCAAGTGCGCAGGCAGGACGGCATCGAACTCTCGGTCCCGATCATCGCGGATGCCATCGTGGCCATGCGTATCCTCGCGATCGCCATGCTGGCACTGGTCGCGGCGTCGTTGCTGCTTGATCGTCGCCGTGTCAATGCGCCGGCCGAATCAGGCCGAATCGTCCCGCGCGCGATCTTCCCAGTCGGCATCGCCGCGACCATTGCGCTGACAGCCTTTGCGATGCACCGACCGCTGTCGCCGCCGCCGGAAGCGGCGATGATCCGCGACACCCTGAGAAGACTTAACGAGATGGGCCTTGCCGGTCGACAGATCGAATCTGCCAATGTCTGGATCGAATATGTGACGAACCGGAAGTGGCCGCCGTCACGCCCACCGACACGGATGCGAATCGAGCAGGCGCCGATCGGCACGCTCGTCGCATGGGAGGCGCAATTTGCCGGCAGCCCCGACCACGGCCTTCGACTCAGCGAATTCACGCCAGAGACGGGCTATCGCCGGGTGCTCGAGTCGTCGCCATTGCCGTTGCGCGCGTCGCCGTATCTATACATATTTGAAAAAATCGCCGCGCCGAAGCCTCAGAATTCGGCCGACATGCCGTAAAATAAAGGGGCATCGGAGCTTAAGCCATTCGATGCCGTTTGCGGCGCGGCGGGCAGCGCTTTAGAATCTTCGAGCTTGAGAATGCGCCCGGTTGATTTCCGCAGTCCTGCGGCACGACCGGACGAGTCTGGGGCGACAACGAGTGATCACCACGGCGCGGACAGACGACGAACACCAAGGCGGGCAATGCGCGCGGCTGCTTCTGATCGGGCTGGACGGCGCGACGTTCGACGTGCTCGGCCCGCTCATGCAGCGGGGGCTGATGCCCGAACTAAAGGCGCTCGTTGATGAAGGTGTGAGTGGTCCGCTCGAATCCACGCGACCGCCGATCACGCCGGCGGCGTGGACGACGTTTATGACCGGCAAGGGGCCGGGTAAGCACGGCATCATCGACTTTCTGCGCTACGACCCCGCCACCCATCAGTTGGCCTTCAACAACAACACCCGCATCAGCGCCAAGGCCAAGACCATTTGGCAGATTCTAAGCGATAAGAAATACCGCGTCGGCTCGATTAATGTGCCGATGACCTTTCCCCCTGAGCCGGTCAATGGCTTCATGATCTCCGGCTTTGACACGCCGCAGGGCAAGGACTTCACCTATCCCAAGTCGCTGCAAAAGGAGATTCTCGCCAAGCACCCGGATTACACGCACGAGAAGCGCTGGGAGCGCCGGGCCGGCGGCGGAGATGATCTCTTTCAAAAGAATATCGATTACATCATTCAGAGCTTCGAGCGCGGCTATGACCTGGCAAGATTTTGCGGCGACAAGTACGGCTGGGACGTGATGATGGTCCTCTACAAGTTCGTCGATAATCTCCAGCACAAGGCCTGGCGGTACATCGACGAACGCACCAGGGACGCCAGCCCGGCGCGCGCAAAGATGGTGGAAGAGTGCTGGGCGCGACTCGACGTCGTCATCGGAAAGCTCAAGGCCCTCGCCGCGGAACACGGCGCGGACATCATCGTCATGTCCGACCACGGTCACGGCAGCCTCGACGGCAAGGCCCAGCCGAATCTCCTGCTGCGAAAGTGGGGCTATCTTTCACTCCGAAGCCCCATCTCGCAGATACGCACACGTGCTCGAACATGGTGGCGGCGTCTGACCAGGCCCAGCTTTGCCGAGCAGGCCGGCCAGTCAAGCCATCTCGATCACGATCTCGCGATTGACTGGTCCGCGACGCGCGCCTGCGTGCTTCACGCGGGCGTCTATGGCTTTCTTTACATCAATCTAAAAGGGCGACAGCCCGGCGGCATTGTCGAACCGGCCGAATATGAGCGTGTCCGCGCCGAGGTGCGCGACAGGCTTCTCGCCGCAACATGCAAAGACCGCGACGGCAAGTCGATGAAGATGTTCACCGATGTGTTCATCACCGAAGAACTATACGACTGTCATCGCGCCGATCATCCGTGGATGCCCGACCTGCTCCTCGCACCGGCGGACGGGCTGGCCGTGGTGAAGAAAATTCGCGGCCTCTCGCCGGTTCGATGGGTTCCGTTTGATAGACTGGAAGGCACGCATCGGCTCGACGGCGTATTTATCGCCGCGGGCCGCGCGATGAAGCGCGGCATGGCCATTCGGGCACATATCGCCGATCTTGCGCCGACGATTCTCGCCGGCCTCGGCGAACCGGTGCCGAAAGACATGGACGGCCGTGTATTGCGCGAGATATTCAACGAGCCGGTCGAAGTGGTGTTCGAGCCGCCGACCGATCGCAAGGTCGACGAGGCCGCCCCGGCGCTGTCCGAGAGCCAGATGCAGGAGGTCGCCAACCGCCTGAGCGATCTCGGATACCTCGACTGATACGACGCGCGGCGCCCCTCTCTACTTCCCGTCGATCCCGCACATCAACGATGCAACAACTGTCGGCAGTTCCGCCAGTGTCGCGACCACGCGATTCGCACGCCGAATCTCCGGCGCGGCGCGCGGCCCGTCGAGGGCGATGCACCGCATTCCCGCGCGCCGGGCCGCCTCGATGCCGGCCGGCGCGTCTTCAATCACAACGCAACGCGACGGCGCCATGCCCATGCGATCCGCCGCGAGCAGAAACACCTGCGGGTCCGGCTTGCCGCGCGACACATCGCGCCCCGTCACGACGGCCGACAAATGTCGATCAAGCTCCAATGCGCGGCACACCATCTCAACATTCTCCGGCGGACCGGATGACCCGACGGCGATTGACGCGTCGGCCTTCCTCAACAACGCGACAGCGCGCCGCGCCCCAGGCATCTCAGGCACACGATCTCGGATGATGTCGCGATAGAGCGCCTCTTTGCGGTCGTCGCAGCGCCGCACGCCGGCCCCGTCCGCGATGCCGAACAGTTCGCCGATGATCTCCCTGCTCGTGCGGCCGAATGTAGCGGCGAATTGCGCCTCGGTGATTGGCGCATTCAATTCGGCCGCGAGCATGCGCCAGCTTTCGAGATGGGCGTCGTAACTATCTACCAGCACGCCATCCATATCGAAAATCACGCCGACACCACTAAGGCTCTTCCCTTCAACCACAGCGTTTAACTCCCGGGCGCAATCGGGTAGGCGGGGGCCTTTCGGCCCCTGCCTCCCACACCACCGGACGTGCGG
>CAZRFP010000160.1:0-9797 GCA_964599535.1 uncultured Planctomycetaceae bacterium | reverse complement strand
CAGCCCGAGACCGGTCAGCGCCTGTCGCAGTTGCGGCCATGCGTCGGATAACCCCAGCCGCGCCGCCGCGCCGATTCCGCGCGGACCGGATTCGGCCAGCGCCTCGATCGGTCGATGGAGCCACCACCACAACGCAATCGCCGGACCGACGAGCATCAGCGGCATCGGTCCCTTCGCCAGCATCGCCAGACCGAACGCCAGATAAAAAAACAGCAGATGCCGGCGCCGCCCGCCGGCGGTCGAGGCGCGCATCGCAAACCAGAACTCCGCAAACGCCCACGTGCAAAACAGCGTCAGCAGTGCCTCAGCTGTGGCATTAAAGGCGAATAGCATCGCCCCCAAAGAGCAGGCAAACACAAACGCGGCGATCAGTCCGGTCCGCGCATCGAACATCGACCGCCCGAGACGATGCACCACGAGCACCGTCAGAACCACCGCCACGACCGACGGCAGCCGCGCCGTCGCGTCCGTCACCGGACCGATCGCACGCCGCAAGCCAAGTAATTCGCCGGCCTGCGAAGTCAGCCCGACCAGCCACGGCGAAAGCGGCGGCTTCACCAGAAACGGCGTGTCCAGATAGTGGGGAACGATCCACTCGCCCGTCTCCATCGACTGCTTGGCGATCTGGGCGACGATCACCTCGTGATCGCCCAGCGACGGCCCGCGCCACAGCGCCGCCACGCAGGCCGCGATCCACAGGGCGGCCAATCCCCACATCATCGCCCGTGAAGGCGAACGAAAGTCGGGAAGAAAATCGGCATCGGACGCAGCGTCATGCGACGAAGGGGGCAAGGACGACATGACCTCGATATACTCCGAACGACATCAAGGCGCAGCGGAAACGGTCCGGCGCGCATCGAGATCGAACAGCATCACAGTCGCGAGCATTCTAGCACGATGGCGGCTTGGGAGTCGATATCGCGGCGAAAGCGCCGCAATCCGTGCCGAACGCGACGGCGTCTCGTCTCCCGCCAAAGTCCGAACCCTCAACCGACCGTAGACATGTGGACCGATGAAAAACCGAAACAAAAAAAAACCGAAAAACCGGCAGGCCGCCCAAAGGCCTTTATGATCAGCTCATCACGTCCGGCCTGGTCTTTGCGTTCCTGCTGACGGTTATCCGCGCGTGCGCCCGCTGATTGCGAGTGCCGCGCTCATGTCGCCGCGCCGACCCAATCCGCGATCTTCTTCACGCCCTCGATCACATTCCGGCAGTGCTTGATCGTGAAGTCGTCCGGCAGCGGGCTGTCGAGCGGCACGTTCTCGCTGGCCGCAAGGGCCGACGCGCCGTCGAAGTCAATAAACGCCAGCCGCGCAGAGAGATCGCTTCGGGGGCGGCCGAACGCCACGCCCGGCAGAATCGCGACGCCGGTGTCCGCCAACAGCCGATCGCACAGCGACGGACCATCCGTGACGCCGCGCTGCGCCAGCGCCTCCTTGAACGGACGGAAATCAAGAAAAACATAAAACCCGCCCTCCGGGGCGTGAACGCGAACCCCGGCGCTCTGCAGAATCTCGGTGATCTGCACCGCAATTCCCGAAAGCACGCGCCGCGTGTGCCACAGATAACGCTCGATGTCCACGCCGCAGTTGAACGCCTGCACGGCCGCGTATTGAATTGGCGCGCTGACCGAGGTGTACGTCTCGCTCGCCACGGCCGCCATCGCCTCGGCCAGCCAGTCCAGCTCTCTTGGAAATGTGAACGTGCCCAGACGCCAGCCGCCCGCGCCGCACCACTTCGACAGCCCGGAGCTGACGATCGTGCCTTCGGGATAGTATCGCGCGATCGACACATGATCGCCCGTGAAATGCAGCCGGCCGTAGATTTCGTCCGACAGGATGATCACATTGTACTTTCTCGCCACGGCGGCGATCTGCTCCAGCTCTTCGGCCGTGTATGTCTGACCGGTGGGATTGCTCGGATAGTTCAGCACGAGCAGCCGCGGGCGATGATCGTCGCCAACGACCTTGAGCGCCCGATCGAAGGCCTCGGCGCTCATGTTCCAGCGATTTTCATATTCGGTGTGAATCAGGCTGAACCGCCGCCCCAGGATGCGCGCCTGCGGCCAATAGGTGACCCAGCACGGCGGCGTGAGCAGGATTTCGCCGTAATAGACGAGTTGCAAGAGGAACAACAGTTCTTTCGAACCGGGGCCGACCAGCACACTGTCGGGATACGCCTCGATCTCGTCCTTTTTGCGGTGATACTGTGCCACCGCGTCGCGCAAGGCGCGCAGGCCCTTCACCGGAAGATAGTCCTTTTCCGGCGCCGCGAGGCGCAGCGCCTCCACCACGGAGCTCGGCACGGGAAACGGCGATTGGCCCAGACCGAAGTCGTGAATGTGTTTGCCTTCGCGCAACAAAGCGCGGCACTTGTCCTTGATGGCCAGTGTCGGCGACTGCCCAAGGCCGCGGACATTGAGGTTCAGACTGACGGGCTTCTGCGGGTTCATGGAGTGAATATCTGAAGACAACATAAGAGCGTTCTCCATCGTCGTCAATGAACCCGCGCAATCCATGCCGCGCTGTCAAAGCCGCGACGATCAGACCCGCGACCGTCAGGAAGCGATGGCGCTCCCCATGAGCCGTGTACGACTTGCATCAACTCGCCCCAATGAACGCCGCACCTTACTCCGGACCATTCAGAAACGAACCGGCCGCCTCGGGCGCGAACTTCGGCGCGTCGCCGCCCTCGGCCGGCTCGAGCTGATCGAGCCAATAGGCGTCGTCATTGCGCTTATAGACCATGAACTTTCCGCGAAGCGCGGCATCCTTGGCGCGATGGTAGCGCAGATAGAGGTGCTTCTCGTCGACGCCGAGAATCTCGATCTTGCCGGTCTCATGCGACATCGCGTATCGCGCCCGCCGTGCCAGGCCCGATCCGCGGCGTAAAGCCTCGCGGAAGATGCCCCAGCCGCGGACGATCGGCACTTCGTACGGCTCATTGCCCGCGGTCGGCCGTCCTTGAAACAGATAATACGGCGGACAACCAATCCACGAGAGCTTGCGGTACATTTCCTCCAGCACATCCGGATCGTCGTTGATGCCTTTGATCAGCGGGCACTGGTTGACGCAGATCACGCCACAGCGGAGAAAGCGATCGATGCCTTCAACGGCCGGCTCGGTCAGTTCGCGCGGATGATCGAAGTGGGCCATGAGATAGATGCGCTTGTGCATCGTTGAATACGTGCTGAAGACATCCTGCAAGTCCGTATCGTTCAGAATGCGCCACGGATCAAACGCCGGCATCTTTGAGCCGATGCGGATGATGCGCACATGATCGATGTCCCGCAGGGCGCTGATGATGCTCCGCAGTTTCCGCGTCGCCATCAGCAGCGGATCGCCGCCGGTCAGAAGCACGTTCGTCACTTCCGGATGTTCGGAGATGTATTGAATGCCGCTCGTGACGTCGTTGGTCGTCTCGTCGTTTTCATCCATGAACAGACGTTTGCGGAAACAATAACGACAATAGGCGCCGCAGACTTCGTTGCACAGCAGCAGAACGGTGTCGGGATATTTGTGTTGTACGCCGCGCGACACGGTGACGGCCGCTTCGTTGCTGGCGTCGAGCGTGCCCCAGTCGCTCAGCTCTTCCTCGCGCGGGATGATGAGCTGCTTGATCGGATCGCTGGGATCATCCCAGTTGATCAGCGAAAGGTAATAGTCGTTGGCCCGAAAGACGTAACGCTCTGCGACTTTCTTGAGTTTCTCTCGCTCCGCCGGCGGGATGTTCTGGATTTTGTCGATGTCGCGGACATACTTGACGCGGCGCACGCCGCCATCGCGCGTCTCGAATTGGGGAAGAGTAAATGCGGTCATCGGCAATCTCCTCTCATCTGCTCCGGCCGCGCTGGCGGCCGGATATGGTCGCGTTTGTGTTTTTCTTCGTGACGCTTCGCGCGGTCGCGGAATGCGCCGTCGGCAAGATCGTTCGCCGACAGCCATCGCCACAAGCCTCGAACCCGGCGGCTGCGTACCGCGGATTCAGGCTCCGAAGCGTCGTCGATTCGGAAACCCTTTTTGGTTCCTCCTCATCGCTTAGGCCATGAAGATGTGAAATTCCGCGGGTACGGCCGGCGGATTTGCATCTTCATCGCACATGTCTTAATATAAAGATACACGACATGAAGCTATCAGTCAACCGAAACGCCGTAACTCGCCTGAGCATCAAGGGTTAGTCTCGCATGTCCGCGGACTTCGATCTCGTCGATCGCATCATCGAACAATGGCGCCGCGAAAAACCCTCGCTCGATGTTTCCGCGCTGTCCATCGTCAGCCGTGTCATTATGCTGGCACAACGCCTTGAGCGGCTCGCCGACGCCGAGCTGCAGCCCCTCGATCTTTCGCTTTCGCAACTCGATGTGCTCGCCGCGCTGCGCCGCGTCGGTCCGCCATACGCCCTCACGCCGACGCAACTGCTGCGATCCGTCGTGCTCACCTCGGGCGCCATGACCAATCGCATCGACCGCCTCGAACAAAAAGGGCTTGTTCGGCGCAGCCTCGATCCCGATGATCGACGCGGCTTCATCGTCAGCCTGACGCCCGAGGGCCGCCGCATCACCGATGTCGCCATGAAGGTGCGACTTGCGCAGTCTGATTCGCTGCTGCGCTCGCTTTCCCGCCGAGACCGAAAGGGCATGGCTCAACTGCTCCGACAATTACTGATCTCGCTCGAAAACGGCCGCGAACCGGCCGGCCGTGCCAATGGCAGACCTTCACCGATCAGCCTGAACGAGCATCGATGAAAATCGTGCTCTGCGTTACCATGGCCAGAATAGGCGCACGCGCGTCGGGAGAATTCGATGGCCATTAACGCCACGCCCATGTACAAGAAGGCGGAGGAGCGATACCGCAGCGCCTCCACGCCGACGGAGCGCGTCGCCGCGCTCGAAGAGATGCTCCGACTGGTTCCCAAGCACAAGGCCAGTGAAAAGCTTCAGCAGCAGATCAAGCAGAAGATCAAGAACGCACGCGAGGAAATGCAGCGCGGACAGAAGTCCGGCGGCGGCGCTCACGGCCATCACGACATCTTCGCCATACCGCGCCAGGGCGCCGGACAGGTCGTGCTACTCGGCGCGCCCAATGTCGGCAAGAGCGCCATTGTCGGCGCGCTGACACATGCCAAGGTCGAGATCGCCGACTTCCCCTTCTCGACACATGCCGCCATTCCCGGAATGGCCCATCACGAGGATGTGCCGATCCAACTCGTCGACATGCCCCCGCTCATGGAAGGCCACGCCCAGCCCGGCATGTTGAACGCCTATCGCAGGGCCGACGCGGTCCTGATGGTCATCGATCTGGCCGCGATTGAGATAGTCGACCAATTTGAACAATCGGTCGCGTTTTTGACGACACATGGCATGCGGCCGGTTTCGTCGCCGGTTTCCGATGACACGAACGATGACATCGAATCGCGCGATCTGGACGAGATCGAAGCGACCGCGCTGCCGAAACGGGCGCTCATCGTTGCGAACAAAAGCGATCTGCCCGATGCGATGGCGAACTACGAGACGCTTCGAGAACTGATCCAGACCGACATCAAGATGCTGCCCATCTCGGCGATCTCGGGTGACGGCACTCAAGACATGCTGGCGGAGTTGTTTCATCTGCTTCATGTCATCCGCGTCTACGCCAAAAAACCGGGCAAACCGGCCGACATGGAGGCGCCGTTCATCCTGACTGTCGGGAGCACCGTGCTCGACATGGCGGAACATGTTCATAAGGAACTGGCGGAAAACCTC
Source organism: uncultured Planctomycetaceae bacterium (assembly GCA_964599535.1). GTDB lineage: Bacteria > Planctomycetota > Phycisphaerae > UBA1845 > UTPLA1 > JADJRI01. Next base: position 4,056 of record CAZRFP010000160.1, on the reverse strand, counting down.
AAAACCGCTCGTATCTGGGGCGGCACGGTTCATGACGGCCAGCAGGTCACGGGCAACCATGTGCTCACGGACCGGAACGTCGTCGAGCTGCATGTCTGAACACTTCGAGTCATAAATCCACTAGGAAACGCGCTTTTTTGCATGAAAATACGCCGGACTCGTAACGTCTTGACACGTCCGAGTCCCACTTCGCCGCGTTATTGCGGACCTTGCAAATCGTTGAATCCACCGCTCGCGTCCGGTATCATAGAGCTTCGCTAAGGGGAGACCGGTCGATTTGCAGCCCTGAGCCAGGCGTCGCGCGGCCGGCAACAGTAAGGGGAAAGTTGAGATGTCCCTTCGTAAATTCTGGGCGATATGCGCCCTTTCGGCGATTTGCCTCGCCGGTTCGGCGGTGTTTGCGGGTCCGGGCGGCGAGACCACGCCTCTACCGACCAGTGTCGCAAACTACTTCATCCGCGGAACCCAGCCAAATGCGCTGGAGGATTTCATCGAATCCCCCGATACCTGCGGGGCCTGCCACGGCGGATCGCCCAATAATCGGCACGACTGGGATGGCAGCCTGAAGGCCCAGGCCGCCCGTGATCCGCTCTTCTACGCCGCGCTGGATATCGCTGAACACGACGCGCCGGGCATTGGTGATACGTGCCTGCGATGCCACGCTCCCCAGGGCTGGCTCGAAGGCCGCGCGACGCCGACCGACGGTTCCGGGCTTGACTTTGGCGATCGCAAGGGCGTCTCCTGCTCCATCTGCCATCGGCAAGTTGACCCGTTTAATGCTCCCGGCTCGCCGTCCATTGATCCACCGATTCTGGCGGCGCTGGGCGCGAACGTTCCGGTCCAATCCATCGATCTGCTCGGCAATCCCGGCGGAACCGGTAACGGCGCATTGGTGATTGACCCGCTGAATCGAATTCGCGGTCCATTTCCGGTGGGAGCCAATCCGCCGGGCCAGAACCCTCCGCCGGAAGTGAGCTGTAATTTCTTCCATAATGCGTTTCTCGGCCAGCCGGCATATGAGTCGTCGCTGTTCCGAAAGTCCGAGGCCTGCGCGGCGTGCCATGACGTGAGCACGCCGCACTTCATTTATAACTCCGTGAACGGCACGTTCGATTTCAATTTCGCCGACCCGTCCGCCATCGAGCCGAACAGCAACAAGTACCACATGTTCCCCCAGCAGCGCACCTACAGCGAGTGGCTGCGCAGTGCCTTTGCCGACAACGGCGTTGATATGCAAGGCCGCTTCGGCGGTGGCGCGCCAGGAACGCAGGCGATCATCAGCGAGTGCATGGATTGCCACATGCCCAAGGCCGAAGGCTTCATGTGCAATTTCACGCCGGTCTTTCGAGATGACATCCGACACCACTTCCTCAGCGGCGCGGCTACGTGGGTGCTGGATGCCATCGCGCGCTATTACGGTCCCGATTTTCTCGGTGAGTTGAGCTTCGACGAGGTCATGGCCATCGGTGAGAACATCCTCAGAAACCAGAAGATGCTCAAATGCGCCGCCGATCTGGATGTGACCGTGGAACATTCCGAGCCGCCGGCTGCGCCCCAGTTACGCGTGCGCGTCATCAATCAGACCGGCCACAAGCTGCCGACCGGCTTTCCCGAAGGCCGGCGCATGTGGATCAACGTTGAGTTTTACAACGACTGCGCCGATCCCGGCGTGCCGGTCGAGGTTCTTGGCGGATATGACGAGATCACCAACACGCTTGATGCCTCGACGACGAAAGTGTACGAAGCCAAGATCGGACCCAGCAGCGCGCTTGCACCGAGCGTGAATCTGCCGGCCGGCCCATCGTTCCACGTCGCACTGTCGAATACGATGTACAAGGATAATCGCATTCCGCCGCGCGGATTCACCAACGCGGCCTACGCGGCCGTCAACGCCGCGCCGGTCGATGCGAATTATGCCGACGGGCAATACTGGGATGACACGCTCTTTCCCATTCCGCCGAACACGACCGGCGTCCGCGTGCGGTTGTTTTACGAGGCGGCGTCGAAGGACTTCATCGAGTTCCTGCGCGACAGGAATCCGAACGCAACCGACCCGGACAATCGCGGCCAGTTGGCATACGACCTCTGGCATAACAATGGCGCGACGCCGCAGCCGGAGCTGATGGCCGTCTTTCCGCCGACCGAAGCGTTCGACGACGGCCTGCCGCCGTGTACGCTCCCGGACCGCGACGTGGATGGGCTTGATCCCGACGGCGACGGCGTCTATTCACTGCTGGTTCCGGGCGATATCAACGGCGATCTTGTCGTCGATGAAGCGGATATCGCGGCATATGTCGAGGCGATGATGAACGAGTCACAGGATCCAATCCTGCTGTGCATCGCCGACTACGAGCCAGACGGCGTCATCAATGGCGCGGACCTGCAAGGATTCGTCGATATGCTCATCGGCCCGTGATCGTATTGCAATTCACGCGAAGGCCATATCGACGGCGTTCGTTCAAGTTTTCCGGTGGAATTCGATCTCGGTGAAATCCGCGCCTCACGGCACGAGAAGGTATGTCCGCGGGCGGCGCTGCGTCCATATCCCCGTCTTCGGCGTAAACGCCTTCCGGTCCGCTTCTGCGATGTTCAGACGGACGTTGCCGGCTGATTCAGAGTCACTCCACAAGATTCGTCCGCTCGGCTCGATCACCGTGTGAGCCGATGCCTGCGACGCGGCGATGACGAAGACGCGATTTTCCGCGGCGCGGGCGCGGGCGAGTGCCATCAAACCGGCATCTATCGTTCCGACGCCAATGATCGCCTGCGCGCCGTCGAGTGCGGCGCATCGCGCCGGCGCGAAGCTGAACAAATCCGCCAAGTCCACCGTTACAAGGCGGACGCCCTGGCTTGACAAGCAGGAGACGATCGCCTCCGCGCCGCGCCGCACTTCGACGCTGCAAGTGAACTCGCGCGGCAGGCCCTCGAACGGCGGATCATCCGACGTGAGGCGCGCTAGCATGGTCGGCGGAATCGGCGGGCACGTCGCGCGCGCCGGTCGAAGCTCGGCCGTGATGAGTTCATCGCCTTCATTCGCGGCCGATGCAAGCGTCGCGCCGGTGAGGTCGACGATCCGACTCTGACCGACATAACCCATCGGGCAGATTTCACGGCCGCTTTTGCTGCAAGACGCCATCGGCACGGCAAATTCCATCGCGCGTGCCTGAACGAGAAACTCAGGCTGAATGTTGCGATACCCGCCCTCCACGAGCGCTGCATTCACCCACGCCGTTGGTTGCACAACAAACGTCGCGCCACCCTGCGCCAGTGTCGCCATAATCTCCGGCATGCGCAGATCGGCGCAGATCAGCACGCCCATCCGGCCGAATTCGGTTTCGGCGATGCACGACTCGCCGCCCGGCGCGAACCAGTCGTGATCGCAATCCCAGAGAAACTGCTTGCGCGCCACGGCAACGAGCGAGCCGCCGCGATCGAATACCGCCGCGCTGTTGTACAACCGATCTCCGGATTCTTCGACAAATCCCACCGTCAGCCAGATGTGGTGCCGCGCGGCCAGCCGTGCATAGCGATCGAGCACCTCCCCCGAGCGCAGTATGTCCCCGCGAAGGTACCGCTCGTGCGATTCCAGCCAATAAGACGGATACGCCACTTCGGGGAGAATCAGCAGATCAACGCCGCGCGATGCCGCGCGATCGACCATCGCCTCCATGATCGGCCAGGCGTCGGCCGCATGGTCCATGCTCTTCGCCGAAAGCTGTGCGCAGCCGACTCGCATGATGCAAGCTCCGGATGAATCGTATCACCAGGGGCGCGGCGCGTCTCGTTCATACCGCGCCGAATTGCGACGGCCGCGCGCGGTTCGTATAATCAAATGAAGATCAGCGCCGCGAACGCGACAACGTGTTCCATCTGAAATCCGTACCCATCGCGGCGCAATGACTCCTTGCAGACCCATCGAGCCGCCGAATGTCCAAACGCGATTACTATCAGGTTCTCGGCCTTGCTCGAAGCGCCACGGAAGAAGACATCAAGCGGGCCTTTCGCCGTCTCGCCAAGCAGTTGCATCCCGATCAGAACAAGGGCGACAAAGACGCC
>CAZRFP010000159.1:0-9854 GCA_964599535.1 uncultured Planctomycetaceae bacterium | reverse complement strand
CGCAGACCGGGCAGGTCGTCCTCCCCGCCGGTGAACGCTGGCGCATCGCGTACGGGATGACTCTCGAGACCCTCAACGCCCAACCCGGCGGCCTCGCCACTGGGAACGGCCACATCCAGTTCAGCCTCACCCCCATCCCCGAACCGGGCACGCTCGCCCTGCTCCTGCCCGCGATGTTGCTTATTCGCCGGCCGCGCCGCCGCTTATCACGCGCGGAAGTACTTTAAGCCGCGTCGGCCTCTTTAGCCGCCCAATCGCGGGGCCCTCTCGAATTCAACACCACTCCTCTCGTCACGGCCGGCGGGTCCGAATCTGAAACTCGCCGATAGCGGTCGGCCAAAACAGATCGGCGGGCGAAAAAGCTCACTCACACTTCGAAACTGGCAATCTCCGCGGACAGCTAACGCAATTCTGTTGCGTTTCCATTATAAACCTCACGCCAATGCCTAACCTTGTCTCTCGCAGCGCCGTAGTCACCATCCTCTACAGCTTTGGCCGCGTCATCCATGATCTGCGCAAGTTCCAGCAGAAAGGGCTTGCCCGGCTCGTTCGTCGCTCGACCAACCTGACTGCGAGTCTCCAATGCAATTCCCTTGAACAGGTCAGACGCGAGCGACCACTTGCCCTTACGGTCAAGAAACTCAAACGTTGACAAAAACGCTACCTGATCCTCCATATCCTCAATCACGAAACTCACGCCGGGGAGGAAGGGATGGACACCGTTGCCAACCGTAGCGACATAGGACGTCAGATCAGACATTTCTTCCTCGGACAGCTTGAGCTTGAACTCTCGATTAAACCATTCGACGACACTCCGCAATGTCGGCTGGCTGCCGTCATGAAAGTACGGGGCTGTGACCGCCGCACCGAGTAGAGTCGGCGTGTCCAATGCTCTGTCACGTGAAAAGTCCCCATGGCCGCTCACGGTTCCGATGTCGTGTCGCAAATGATCGAGAAAGTTCGCGGATGGAATGTGGCAACCCGCACAACTGCGATTACCAAACTCAGGAAATGAGCGATTGAAGATTTTCTCGCCGCGAAGTGCAGATGCGTGCGCCCGATCATTAAGGGTGCCGTCTTTATTGAGTACGGGATTTCGGAGAAAGTCAAACTCATTTAAGTATACAATCATCGCATCAAGAAGCACGGGGTCAGGCTCATCGCCATTGAATTCGTTAACAATCACATTTCTCACAAACTCTCGAAGCGAAGCCGTCCTTCCATTACGTCCATAAGGCGCGGTAAAACGAATTCCCCGCAGGTCTGGAATGTCGAGCGGATCAAAAACGCCATTGTTGCCATGTGGAGCAAAAAAGCTATTCGTGACATCAACAGTGCCCGGCCGTAGCGAGAGGCCGGGGATGAAGAATCCCGGGTTGTTTCCGCTCTTGTCATGGCAGGAATTACATGAAATCCCGAGGGATCGCGCAGGCTCGCCAAAAATCAGCGGATTGTTGAATGCGGCCGCGCCCAGCGAGCTGAGCGTCATCTCCCTTTCTAGTGCCCCACGCTCGACACTATTTAATATCTGCCTGGGCCGCGGAATGGGTTTGCCAATCCGACTTCCGGGCGGAAGTGATACGAGCGGAATCGCATTCCGGTTCACGGTCGCGCTTGCTCGCGGAATGGGGTAAAAAGGCTCGTCATTGCGCGCGGTATAGCCTGGACCGAAGTTATGTTCCAAGTACTTCAGAATCATCGAGGCCCGATTGTTTCGCTCCTTTATAAAGCCGTCATGATCGGAAGCCTGACGCCGAAGTTCGACAAGTCGAAATATCTCATCCCACTCAATCTTAAGTCGCTCCAGTGCCTCTGGATCATACGCCAGAAGCGTTGGTTCAAAGGAAGCGAAGGCATCTCGAGCTTTGGAAAGCGACAATAAAATCTCGGCTTGGCCAGATGAACTCTGCGCGTCCTTCAAGCGAGAACATGCAATAAAACTGATTGCGCGTGTCAGCCGTTCGAGTACTTGGCGGGCCGACTCGTCTCGAGCGATGATCTCAAGTTCAGGCGGCTCTTCATCGCCAACAGGCAAGTCGACATCCGGTGGCGACAAGGGCGGCTGTGACAACAACTCAATAAAGTGGTCAATCAAGCGGATCATCTCCGCGCTAGCGTTTGGATCAATTCGTCGCAATTCTTCGGCGATGACTTCCGCCTGCTCGCGAACCTGTTGCCAGGGGATTGGGTTGAGATTCAGCATGAAGACAGCGCGCTGATAACCGTCCCGAATCGTCTGGCCGTGTTTGCGCGAATACAGTCCCACTTCGGCATATGAAAAAGAAGTGGATGAGAAAAAGAAAGCAAAGAAATAAATGGATGAATTACAAAGGCGAATCATACGTCACAACCCCGCTAATCCCGGATCAAGTTATGTGGTCACTGCTCCGACACCGATTAACACTACAGCGCTACGTTGTATCCATTGAGCCTTTGAGTCGCGGCAATCGGCTTATCGCATAACCCCGTCTAACCGGATGTGGGCCGATTCCACATGGGTAATCGAGATTGTCGCTTAATATCCCGGCGGGTCAGTCGATCGGCTGATAGTAGTGATTCCGCTTGCGCGGCTGCCAGCCGGCGTCGGTGATGAGGCGGCGGATCATCGCTTCGTCGAGGCGATAGGTCGTGCCCGCAGCGCTGACGACGTTCTCCTCCATCATGACGCTGCCCATGTCGTTTGCTCCGTAGAACAGGGCCAGTTGTCCGATCTTCGGGCCCATTGTCACCCAGCTTGATTGGATGTTGGGTATGTTGTCGAGATACAGCCGCGATAGGGCGAGCATCGTCAGATATTCGTGCGCGTCAGCCAATAGCAAATGCCGGCCGTCGTTCAACGGGCGAGTGGAGAGATCTGGCGTTCCGGCGATCTGGTGATCCTGCGAATGTGCGGATGGGCGATCCGGCGCTTCTTCCATCGGCAGGCGCTTCATCCGGCCGAGCGGCGTGTTGTCGGGCTGAAACGTCCAGCAGATATACGCGGAGAATCCGCCGCCATTGCCGCGCGACAGCGATTCATCCTGCAGCTCGCGCAGCAGCCGCAGATGCTCAAACCGCTCGTCGATCGTCTCGATATGGCCGAACATCATCGTGCAGCTCGTCTTCATGCCGAGATTGTGGCACTGGCGCATGACTTCGAGCCATTCGTGCGTGAGCGTCTTGCCCCGGCCGATCTTCTCACGCACCCGATCCGACAAAATCTCCCCGCCGCCGCCCGGCACGCTGTCCAGACCGGCCTCCTGCAGGCGGGCCAGCACCTCGGCGATGGACATGTCGAAAATCTGATGAAACGCGAAAATCTCCGGCGGGCTGAAGGCGTGAATATGAATGCGCGGAAAGTTCGACTTGATGTAGCGCATCAGCCCGGAGTACCAGTCGAAGCCCAGCCCGGCCGCGCCGTCGCGCGGCACCAGCCCGCCCTGCATGAGAATCTGCGTGCCGCCGATGGCCTGCAATTCGGCGATCTTCGCGCCGATCTGCTCATACGTCAGCGTATAGCCCTCGGGCAGGTCGCTTCGGCCGCTCTTCATCTCGGGCGGGTCGGCCTTGAAGTTGCAGAAGATGCACCTGGCGGTACACCAATTGGCGTAGTTGATGTTTCGATCGACAACGTACGTGCGATAGTCTTCCGGATGAAGGCGCTGCGTCGTCTCAAAGGCGAGCCGGCCGAGTTCGTGGATCGATGCGTCGAGATACATCTCGCGCAGCTCGCCCGTCGAAAGGCGCGCGGCGGATCGGCCGGCTTGCGCAAGTGTCGTCGTCATGGCAGAAGCCCGTACGTCTCGGCCAGCGCGAAAAAGCGATCCATCCCCTGGCGCATCGGCCCGGTCAGGCGAAACTTCAGCGAGCGCGTCAGATACTGGACGGCCGCCGCCTCCGGCCAGCCATGCACCGGGGCATAGGTTCGGGCAATCTCCTCAGCATTCGCTTCACCCGCATCGCGCGCCGCCGACAGCACGGCCGCCGCGGCGGACAAGTCCCGCCCGCGCGGACCGCACCAGGCGGCAACGGCAGACGGCACCCCCGTCGCATCCTGCCACGCCGCGCCCAAGCCCGCCTCAAAGCCAAAGCCGATCGGCGCGCTCGTCACCGCCTTGTCGCCGATGAGCAGCAGGGCATCGACATCATCGAGGCTGCCGGGGTTGTGACGATCCCACGGCACGATCTCCAGCGCCCGGCCGTACAGCTCGCGCCAGACGACCTGCGCGAGGATGATCGACGTGTGCGAATCGCCGTCGACGTGCAGCCGCGTGACGGCCTCGGCCGGCCGCTTCGCAAAGACGCGCACGGTCATCGTCTCGCCGTCGCTGGCGATGCACGCATCCGAGACGAGGCACAGCCGGTCGCGCCGTCGCCGATAGTCGACCACCGGCAAGAGCGCTACGTCGCACTGGCCGGCATCGAGCAGGGCGATCAGTTCGGCCGGAACGGCCGGCAGCAGCGTCACCATCAAATCGGCGGTCCCAAATGCGGTCGGACGGACAGTCGGACCGGGGAGCATCGGCGTCTCGCCGGTGCGAAACTCGGCCAGACCGTGCTGGAGCGGGCGGGCGTTCAGATAGGAGACAATGCCGAGCCGCAGCACATCGGCAGAGGTCGCGGCATGAGGATGCGTGTCGAGATTCGTATGGTCCATGTTCATCGGCCGATGGCCTCGGCCGCGCCTTTTCGAGCCGGATTATACGAATTCATCCGCCGCCAGGCCACGCCGCCGCCGCGCCTGCCGAATGTTTCACAAGAATTGAAAAGACATCGCGCCGGCGGTCGTGCCAGCCTACGAGAACGCATCGCCCGGCCCCGCGCCGCGCGAAGGCCGTTTCCGAAAACGGGCGTGAAACGGGTGCAATCGCCGGCGCTGCCGATAGTATCTATATCTATAAGATCACTCGCCGCGCCCGGCCGCGCGAAGAACCGGCCTCGCGAACCCTACGACGGAGCATGCCGCATGGACCCCACGATGCCCACCGAAAATCAGTTCCAGCTTGCCTTCATCGAGCTTGGCTTCGGCCTGATCGAGCTATTCTTCAACGTCGTGTTGCAATTCGTCTTCCCCGCCGTTGCCGTTCCGTTCTTCGAGAATGTGATCGACGTGATTGAAATGATCATCGGGCCGTTCTTCGCGTAGCCGGCCACGCGGCCCGGCTCTGATGGATGAACGCGCCCGCGCGTCGTGCTCGTATGTGCGGCGCCGGTTCGTTCGGCGCCGGCTCGCGCGGCGCTGATGGCGCCATCCGCCTTTCCGCAGTCCTCCTATTACATATATCATCCCACCGTGCGCATCCTCATCGACCAGGCCATCCCCGGCGGCGCCGAGGCCTTCGCGCCGTACGGCGCGTGCGAAACCTTCGCCGGCCGCGCGCCCGATCGCGACGCCCTCGCACGCGCCGACGCCCTCATCGTCCGCAGCGTCACGCGCGTCGATGCCGAACTGCTCGACGCAACCCCCATCCGCTTCGTCGCCACGGCCACCTCCGGCATCGATCACATCGACACGGCCTGCCTCGAACAGCGCCGCATCGCCTTTGCCGATGCCGCGGGCTGCAACGCGCGGGCCGTCGCCGACTACGTCCTCGCGGCGCTTTACGAACTCGCCGTGCGGCTGGGCTTCGATCCGCGCGATCGAACCATCGGCGTCGTCGGCTGCGGGCGAGTCGGTTCGCTCGTGGCAGACCTGTGCAAGCGGCAGGGCATGGCCGTCGTGCAAAACGATCCGCCGCTCGCGCGGCGCGGCGGCGGGGGATATGTCGACTTGCCCGATCTGCTCGACCGCTGCGACATTCTCACGCTGCACGTCCCGCTGACGGATGCCGGCCCCGACGCCACGCGCGGGCTGATCGCCGCGAACCAGCTCCATCGCCTGAAAACCGGCGCGATCGTCCTCCATGCCGCGCGCGGCGGTGTCGTCGACGAGGCGGCGCTGCGGGCGGCCGTCGATTCGCGCGGGCTGCACGCCGCCGTCGATGTCTGGTGCAACGAGCCGAACATCGACGCGGCGCTCGTCGGCCGTGCCGCGCTGGCGACGCCCCATCTGGCGGGCTATTCGATCGAGTCGAAGCGCCGCGCGACGGCCATGGTCGCCGCGGCGTTCGCGACGTGGACAGCGCAGGCCGGCAAATCGAGTCCGCCACGCCTGGAAGACGCGAACCGTTCCGGCGGGCCGGCGCAAGAATCGCAAGAACCACATCAGCCGCGGGAATCGCCCGAAGCGCGTGCCACCGCGCTGACGCTCGACGCCCCGGCGGGCCATGCCGTCGCCGATGTCGCGGCCGCGCTGCGACAGGCCGCGCCGCTCGCACGGGCCGACGCGGAACTTCGCGCGGCGGCGGCGGCCGGGAACCTGTCAGACGCGTTCGATCGCATCCGCCTCGCGCACGCCGGTCGGCACGAATTCACCGCGCTGCGTGTCACGGGCGCGGCAGGGCATTTGCCCGATACCCTCGCACGCCTCGCGGCGATGGACCTTCGCGCGTCGGAAACGCTGATACGCTGATGCCCCGAATCCCGCGCTGTGGCACCGGCGTCTCGCCGGTGTGCCACCTTGCGCGGCACGCGCCCGCCCGCATGTGTGCAATTCCTCATCCTCAGCGCTCTACTTGTCCAAAATCGTGCGGCCATGCACTCTTCCACCCCCCGATAGGGGTAAAAACCCGTCTATCAGCACAGCCCATCGGGTTTTTTCCGGATGAAGATCGCGCGAAATCCCCTTTTGGGGTGCTATAATATCCGCTCCTGCAAGAAGTTAGGCAGCCCAATATTTTTTCTTTCCCATCCCCCCAGAGTCTTGAAATGGATGGCGGCCATCGGGTATCATCAGTATCAAGTCGTGGGAGTGTCACCAACGCTCCCGCTCTTTGCGTCACAACTCAGTGCAAGGGGAAGCAGCCTTCAACTTGCAATAGTCAGTGGCGCATGCGGCTTGACGCTTGTGTCGTGCTGCTCGCAGCCGATGAGGCGGCCAAAGCTTCGCGTGAATGGCAGTGCAAGAGACCTGACACGCGCGGCCCGTCAAATGGCGAATCCGGTTTGCAAGAGGCCGGCTCGCATTTGAGCGGAGGTCGAATCTCGCGGCGAAACAGCAAGCAGACAGGCGGCCCTGCCGGCGACGGCTGGCGCAGTGCGAAGAACGGTTTCCGGCCTTTCTCGCGTGCGGCTGGCCTCCCTTCCGCGGCGTTGCCTTGTGGCGGCGGTTCGCGGCTTCGATCGGCGAAGGCGTTCTTCGCGGCTCGAAGTGTTCGGCCGAGTTTTTTCGGCCGTCAACCTGAAGCCCCGGTAAGGCCAGGGTACCAACGCGAAGCAGGGGGTCTTGCTTCGTGCGAACAGGATTGACATTTCTCGAATGCGTCCCGCCATCGGCGGTTTGCCTTCGGGGAAAAGGAGCTAACAAATTATGAAGAAGTTTGGAATTCTCTGTGCGGGTCTCGCGGTCGCGCTGGCAGCCCAGTCTGCCTTCGCCCAGAACCCGTCGGCCAATGCTGGCCTGTCGATTGCGTATGATGCCCGCTCGTCCGCGGGTGCCATCACGTCGCCGACTGCGCCGTACACCAACGGCACTGCGGCAGAAGTCACTGGTGGCAAAGGCGGCACGATTCTGATTCAGCCGCGGATCGATGCCGGCAACAGCGGCGGTTATGGCGACGGCTCGTATCTCTACATCAACCCCCGCCAGCCAACAAATCCGCTCTTTGTGCCCAGCGCCACGCTCGGCTTCCACTGGATCGGCACCAAGAACAAGTCCGGCGTCGTCACCGCGACCGACAGCAGCAAGCAGTCGCTCTACAAGTATGCCTTCGTGACGCAGCGCTCCGCCCCCGATGAGGTCATCGGCGCGCTCGGTCTCGATGTGGATATCGTCAAGGGCGGCACGGCTGGCGCGGGCAACCGCCTCGAGCAGGTCGCCGCTTCGGCCAACGGCTCGCTCTGGAACGGCAACACCGTCACGGTCACGCCTGCGGGTGTCGGCGAGGAAGATTCCTTCACCGTCTCGACCAAGGCGGTCAAGGTTCCGGTTTCGGCCGGCCCGGTCTACAACTCGTCCGGCGGCCTCGTCCCCTCGGCCACGCTCTACCAGATCGGCCAGATTGATCTGACCGCCGGCGTCTGGAAGAAGAACGTCGCCTTCGGCAACATTCCCGGCGAGGGCAACGGCGTCTATACCGTCCGCGATCGCGTCAACAACCTGCTCGTGACGCGCGTGTACAACGGCACCGGTCCTTCGCCTGAAGTGCCGGACTTCGGCCATGTCACGACGGTCGCGGGCACGCCCGGCGCCGTCGGCGTGGTCTACACGACCGGCACCGCGCCGGAAGCCACCTCGGGCGACGGCCTCACCGTCGGCTCCACCTCGGCCCAGGCCGATGCGATCATCATCATCCAGGCCAAGGGTGACTACAACAACAACGGCGACATTGAGGGTGGCGATATCGCAGGTTTTAACGCCGCCGTCACTGCAGGTGCAGGCAATCGAATCCGTGAGAATTGGCTTGGTGACTTGAACGGAATCGGAGGGGTTGAGGGTGGTGACATTGCGACTTTCAATGCATTGGTTGCAAATGCAGCCGATTGTGCCGTTCCGGCGAACTGCCCGTGATAGGGTTTGAGTATGCGTGAATTTTCCAGGCTCGCGTGAGCCTGCGAACAAACGAGAGTAAAACGAGGTTTTCTCCCCCGAGCGTGAGTACGGAGGGGAACAAGAGAGGCAAGAAGGAGAAAGATTATGAAGAGAATCGTTACTTTGATTGCGGCGATCGCCCTGATCGCCGGCGTGTCGACCGCCCAGGCGGCGGACAACGCTTGGTTCACGCTCGAAGGCTCGAGCGGCGCCGGCGCGGGAAGCGTCAACGTGATCTCGCAAGGCCCCGGCCAGGCGCTGATCATCGAGAAGGTCGGCGACGTGTCGCTGACGATCGGTTTCCGCTTTACAAACACGTTCAACGCTGGCATGGCGAGTTGGGCGATTGCATTGCAGTCCGGCGCTCCTGGTGTCTTTTCCGATGCGGTCTATCTCGGAACGGGATATGCCGTGAACGTTCCGGCCACGGTTGGGCCGGGTCTGACTGCGGCTCAGTTTACAACCTCGGTTCCTGGTGGAGCCGCTGGCCATGTTCTGAACTTTAATCTGAACCTCGCAGGTGAAGCGATCGGCAATATCGTCAATGTCACAGGCGATTTCGGCGGACAGAACATGTACTACGGCGAAAATAGTGGTTATCGCTGGTATGGTTTCGTTGGTCCGAATCCAATTTCATACGGCCAAGGCAACTATACCGGTGGTGTTGACGAAACGCCCGGTTGGGGCGACCTGCCGGTCATCATCGTCCGCAACGTTCCCGAGCCGGCGTCGATCGCGCTGCTCGGTCTGGGCGCTGTGGCCCTGCTGCGACGCCGCAAGTAAGAACATTCTCCCCCCACGTCCGGCGCCGATCGGCCCCAGCGGCCGTGAACGCACCGACCGCGTGAAGGGATGACTGAAACAAACAGAAGGACCGTTCGGCAACCCGTCGAGCGGTCCTTCTGCATTTCATCAGCGCCCCCAACCAGAGCCGCGCCCGTCAGGAAGCGGCGGGCAGGGCGGCATATGAACGCATCCATCGTGAACGACGTTTCATTCGCACCGGCGAAGTGCCGGTTCTGTCTGTTAAATGAAGTGCTGCGTCCGTCGTCCCGGCGGTTGCCTCGCGCGTGGGAACGCTCCAAACGCGCGTGGGAACGCTCCAAACGCGCGTGGCGACGCTCCAAACGCGCGTGGGAACGCTCCAAACGCGCGTGGGAACGCTCCAAACGCGCGTGGCGACGCTCCAAACGCGCGTGGGAACGCTCCAAACGCGCGTGGGAACGCTCCAAACGCGCGTGGCGAC
>CAZRFP010000158.1:0-9952 GCA_964599535.1 uncultured Planctomycetaceae bacterium | reverse complement strand
AAGTCGCCCCCGTCACGCGAAGCCAGTGCGAAGGGGAACTGACAAAGTTCGTCCAGACCACGGCCGACGGGCTGGAGACCGAAAGCGTCATCATTCCCATGCGCCGCGGAGAGCGCACGTGGAGCGCTTTGTGTGTCTCGTCGCAGGTCGGATGCCGCATGGGCTGCACCTTTTGCGAGACCGCGCAGCTCGGCCTCCTGCGAAACCTCACCCCCGGCGAGATCGCCGCGCAGGTCCTCGCCGCCAAACGCGAGTTTGACGCCGACATCCGCAAGATCGTCTTCATGGGAATGGGAGAGCCGTTCGACAACTTCGACAACGTCATGCAGGCCGTTCGCATTCTCACCGATCCCGATGGCCTCTCGATGAGCAAGCGGCAGGTCACGATTTCCACCGTCGGACGCATTGAGGGCATTCGCCGCCTCGCGTCGCTGGGATGGCACTACCTGCAACTCGCCGTCTCTCTCAACGCGCCGGATGACGAGATTCGTTCGCGGATCATGCCGATTAATCGTGCCGATACAATGGCACTTCTGCGCGAGGCGCTCGTCGAATATCCCCTCCGGCGCAACATGTATCTGATGATCGAATACGTCCTGATCCCCGGCGTAAACGACGCGCCGGATCACGCACGCCGGCTCGCCGACTATCTCCGCCCGGTTAAGTGCTGCGTCAACGTCATCCCCTACAATCCGCGCCGCGAATCCCCCTGGCCCGCGCCAACCGATGAATCCGTCGTGCGGTTTCTCGCCGAACTTCGCGACGCAGGCCAATACTGCAAGCGCCGCGTCACCAAGGGGCGCGATCTCATGGCGGCCTGCGGACAGCTTGGCAACCGCGATCTCGCCCGGCAGCCGCGTGCCGCGCCGGTGCAGATCGCGATTCATTGATCGGCAAATGACGAGTGCATTCGAGAACAGGTCCGCACGTCGCGACAGTCCGCTCAGCCGCGCCCAGGTGCGCGAAGTCGACCGGCGCGCCATCGAAGATTTCGGCGTGCCCGGTGTCGTGCTCATGGAAAACGCCGGACGAAACGCGGCACGAATCATCCACGCGCTCGTCGACGGCGGCGCGGCATCAAGCGCATTGCATGAGGCGTCGGCCGCTTCCAGTTCGATCGCCATCGTCTGCGGTCGCGGAAACAACGCCGGCGACGGGTTCGTCATCGCACGCCACTTGCACAATATCGGTTATCGCGTCGATCTGTTTCTCGCCGCGCCGTTTGAATCGCTGGCGGGCGATGCGGCCGTGAACGCGGCCGTCGTCGTCAGGATGAAGCTGCCCATGATCCCGTTCGATTCGGTCGAACATATCGACGCCGCCGCGCCGAGGCTCGATGCGGCAGGCGTGATCGTCGACGCCATCTTCGGCACCGGGTTTTCCGGCATCGTTCGCCCGCCGTTTGATGCGGCCATTCATGCCGTCAACGCGGCCGCCGCACGGCTGCGCGTCGCCATCGACGTGCCGTCCGGACTCGATTGCGACACCGGCGCTCCGTCGAACGCGACCGTTCGAGCGCATGAGACAATCACCTTCGTCGCCCCCAAGATCGGCTTCGAAGCGCCGGGCGCTGCCGAGTTTACCGGCCGCGTCCACGTGGCCGACATCGGCGCGCCGATCGAGTGCATCCGATCCGTGATGTCATGAACGTGACACACCGGCTGCTTCTGAGTGCCGGCGCGAACGATATGCGCGCAACCCCGGCTGGGAAAATCCCGCGCAATTGAGTTCATTGGAAATGGTTCAGAAACCCGTCGGCGTGTAGCGCTCAGGCCACAGGTCGTAACCTGTGTCGCGGCTGTAGCGCGTGTCGAAGAATCGATGCTCGGCGTGTCCGTCAAGAAACGACGCCGAATAACGAGAGAAGCGCTTGTGCCATCCGAATCCCAACTCCTGAAGGCAACTCTGACCGGCCGATCCGTTGGCGGGACGCGCATCCTGCATCATGGCGTTCATCGGGCTTTCCATGTGCAGCACAAATGTCGCCGCGGCGCCTCCGACCTTCAGGCGAAGCATCTCGCGGCCGGCCGCGCTCATCAGGGGAAGATTCTTGTGGATCGATGCCTTGTTGCTCCACGGAGCCGATGCCAGCCAGTTCCAGTTGATCGCGTAGCTGTTGCCGTTGAGCGACCAGCTCGGACCCGAATCCACTCGAACAGGCGTGGCGCACGGATCATCGGCGAAAGACGTCAGCGAAAAAGAATCCGACGGGCAAAGGTAGGTCTGCACCGGACCATTGCACATGCGCGGGGCCAGATAGCGATTGTACGGCCGGTCGTGTGTGTTGATCTTGCGAACGTCGACCTTCTGGCCGAGAACGGGATGAATCGGGTCAACCTGGAAGCCGCCAAAAACGAATTCCGAGACTTTCTCAATATCAGCGCCGCCAAACTTCTCACCCAGATGCCAAGGCTGAGTCGGGAAACCCTCATCTTCCACATACATCATGGAGGTCGCGCCCAACTCGCGCATGTTGGCAAGGCACTTGGCCACGTTGGAGGTTTCGCGCGCGGCCGACAGCGAAGGCAGCAGGATGGCCATGACCACGGCTGTAATGCCTAGGACGACAAGAAGTTCGAGCAAAGAAAATCCGCTAGTCTTCCGTCGTTGCAACAAGCCCCCGAATGTAAGGCCAGCGCGCATCGAATTCGCGTCCCCTGAGTCCCGATCTGAGAAATGACACTCGGAATCAGTATATCAAAAGAGGCGATGACGATTCCAGAGATTTACGGACCGAAATCCAAAATCGTACCCGTCCGGAGTTTAGGAGCATCGACAACGGAACCCGTGTTGTGAACTCTTGTAAACTCTCGGCATAACATTCGTTTTGATAGCGTGTTACGAGTGTGTGCTCGCTATATGATGTCGCTTAGGATTCCGGTTCATGTCCAATCACCTGCCGAGACGGCCTGAGTTTGTTTCCGAATGCATCCGGCCTGATCGCGCGACCGGGGACGCCGGCGCGATGTCGACGGGGCTGGGCGGGTTGCCAGCCGGTTTCACCTGGCGCGATCGCCACTACCGAATCTGCGGCGTTCTGGCCGAGTGGAAGCGAAGCGAAGCCGAGGGCGGACGCGCGACGGGCGAACGATACTATCGCCGCCACTACTTCCGCGTCCGTGTCGATACAGGCCAGGTCATGACGCTCTACTTTGTTCGCAAAGTGAAATCAGGCGAGCGAGCCACCGCGCGATGGTGGTTGTATTCCATCGAGCCGGACTGCGCGGGCGATTCATCGGACGAAACGGCCAAGTAGGCCAAGACTGACGACGACGCAGGCCGGGGCGCATCGGCGTCCCGCCGGTGCGTACGGACCGAGTCACAACAACCCGAAGATGAGGGTGTCTTAGCCCGCAAGAGCAGTCCATATGCGTCTGGACATTTGATCAAGCCCGTTTAGCGCGCGGGTCTGCCCG
Source organism: uncultured Planctomycetaceae bacterium (assembly GCA_964599535.1). Taxonomy (GTDB): domain Bacteria; phylum Planctomycetota; class Phycisphaerae; order UBA1845; family UTPLA1; genus JADJRI01. The sequence continues at coordinate 6,536 of CAZRFP010000158.1, read as the reverse complement.
CCGCGTAGAACCGCGAATCTCCCCCGGTCATGCGATAGCCGCGCGGGAACACACGCATCGCCGGCCCGCGACGGCGCAGACGACATATACTTTTTTCTCATAACCTTCAAACAACGGCCCGGTCGGTAGTTGCGCCGCGCGGTTTGCCTTGCGCGATGACGCGGTTTCGCGTGCTTGCGGGACATGTGCCTTCTTTATGTATGGCGGCGATCATTTGTATCGCGAGGAACACATCGGCCGCGCGATCGCCGGAAGGTGTCATCATAATGACATACTGCGCGGCGGCGGATGAACATTGGAGGTCCGACATGTGCAACCAATGCGACACTGAGGCCGCGCGTCGCGCTGCGAGCGAGAGTGAAAAAGACCTTCGCCTGCGCCGACGCTTCGAACGCGCCGTGTTGAACAATCTGCTGCGGCGGCTGAGGCGCGACCCCGATGGCGATCTGGGTGACGTGCTCAAAATGCTCGAGAAATACTGCGAACTCAAGAAGCAGGACATTGCCGCGGGCAAGTCACCTGCGCCGCGCGCCGACGCACCGGATGTCGAACAGCGACGCCCGCGCCAGACGAAGCCGGGCGAGGTTCGGCGAAATCTGCGGCGCGCCATCGCCGAAATCTACGGCGTCAAGCATCCGCTCGGCGAGATGGACGATCCCGGACCGCTCTTTGATCCGAAAACCGATGAGCTGATCGATTATTCCCGCGAAGACATGGAGGCCGACGACCATATGCCGCGAGACGGCGGCTCATCAACCACCATGCTTGACAGTCGTTCGCGCGCCTCTAGGCTTACCGCCGCCTCGCCGACGCGGCATCGTCCAGCGGCAGGCCGTTGGAGTGCCAATGTCGACAATACCCATGTTCGCCATGGTGGCGTTCACGCCGCCGCTCATCGCCGCGCTGTTGGCGTGGGTGCTGTGCGTCTGCGTCCACGAGTTCTCACATGCGCTCGTGGCCTACCTCGGCGGCGACAAGTCGGTCAAGGCCCGCGGCTATCTGACGCTCGATCCGACGAAGTTCATCGATCCCGTATTCAGCCTGCTGATTCCGGCCATCGTGCTGATGCTGGGCGGGCTGCCGCTGCCGGGCGGATCGGTCATGATCGACGAGAGCGCGCTGAAAAGCCGACGATGGGGCGTCTACGTTTCGGCGGCCGGGCCGGCCAGCAATTTCATACTGTTTCTGCTGTTCGCGCTGCCGCTGCACCCGAAGCTCGGGATCGTCGACATGACGCTCGACTATCAGCCGATGTGGGTCTATTTCTGCGGGACGATGTCCGTGCTGAACTTCATCGCGACACTGTTCAATCTGATTCCATGCCCGCCGCTCGACGGCTATCGCATCATCGAGCATCGGCTGCCCCCGCAGATGCAATTCATGCTGCGACAACCTCAGAACGCAATGGGTGCCTTCGGTCTGCTGTTTCTCATTTTCTGGACCGTTCCGAACGCGTTCTTTCCGTTCATCTGGATGTTGGCGCGGGTGTCGGCCGCGCTGGGACTTCCGCTGGAGCTGATGATCGATGGCTGGGGCCTCGTTCTGTTCGATCAGTCCCCCGGCGCTTAACCGCGCCGATCCGAGCACGAAGCGCCGGCGAGTGCGATCAGAGCCTCGCCCGTCAGGAGGCGGTGGCGCTCCTCACGAATCGTATGCAACTTGTATCATCGCGCTCAGACAGAGCCGCGAAGAAACAACCCAAACGAACGGGCATGATCATCGAAGCCCGCTCCATTTCCCTCGCGCCGCACTCGTCGTACATTACCCGGCTCGAAGCGAAACAACCGACCGGCGCGTCCAGCGTTGACGGCCCGGCCTAACGACATCGACGGTGATCCAAATGAAGCGCGTGCTCAGCGGCGTACAACCCTCCGGCAAGTTGCATCTCGGTAACTACTTCGGCGCGATGCGCCAGCACATCGAAGGCCAATCCGAGTTTGAAAGCTTCATCTTCATCGCCAATTATCACGCACTCACCACGATTCAGGACGCCGATCGGTTGCGAGACCTCACGCGCGATGTCGCCCTTGACTATCTCGCCCTCGGGCTGGACCCCGCGAAGGCCACGCTCTTTCGACAGAGCGACGTGCCCGAAGTCTGCGAACTGGCATGGATTCTCTCGACCGTCACCGGCAAAGGCCTGCTCGAACGCGCCGTGAGCTACAAAGACAAAACGGCGAAAGGCCTGCCGGCTTCGATGGGATTGTTCTCTTATCCCATCCTGCAGGCCGCCGACATACTGATCTATCACAGCCACTTCGTGCCCGTCGGCAAGGACCAGGTGCAGCACATCGAGATGACCGCCGACATGGCGGGCTACTTTCACAATTCATACAAGTGCGAAGTGTTTGTCATTCCACAGGCGCGGCTGAATGAGGCCGCCGTCGTCCCCGGCGTCGATGGCGAAAAGATGAGCAAGAGCTACGGCAACACGATCGACCTGTTCGAAGACGCGAAGTCGGCGCGGAAGAAGATCATGTCGATCAAGACCGACTCAACGCCGGTCGACGAGCCGAAGAACCCGGAGACATGCAACGTCTTTGCCCTGCTTCGGTTGATCGCGCCGCCACGGGAAGTGCCCGAATGGGAAGAGCGCTACCGCAAGGGCGGCATGGGCTATGGCGACGCGAAAAAGCGGCTGGCCGAACTGTTCGAGGAGAAGTTCGGTCCGGCTCGCGAGCGGCGCGCGATCCTTGAGCGCGATTCGTCGTTTGTAGAGGATGTTTTGCGCGAGGGCGGCCGCAAAGCGCGATCCGTGGCGATGGAAGTGATGGACGACGTGCGTGGCGCGTGCGGGATTGTGACGGGGCGATGACGATGCGACGCGATACGGAAGACGCATGGGACGATTCGGCGGATGACAACGATATTGCACATCAAGAAGATGTCGACGACGGGTCCGACGAGCCGGATGGCTTTGTTCTGGCGGAGATGATGTGCCCGTCGTGCCGCGCGCGTGTCACCGAGGACACGCAGAAATGCCCCGCGTGCGGCGACTGGATCACGCCGGTCGATTTTTCGTCAAAAGGGCCGAAACGCTGGATCTATGTCGCGGCCGTGGCGCTGATGCTTCTGGCGATGTCGCTGTTCACGCTGCGATGAATCTAAGAATCAACTGCCTTTTGCGTTGCCCCCAAGACCAGAGGTGAATAGTTCGCAGGCAACTCCAGTTGCGTGCGCCTCTCATCGAAACTCGGTCGAAAGTGAAAAGTGACCTGTTCTTTGATATGGGAAAGCGGTATAAGGTCATCTAGCGTTACGGTTCCGGATTTGGGCAGTGCATTGTCAGCAAAAATCTCCCATTTGATTGAATCGTCTGAAGGAGTTAAGCCAACCACACTGAACTCTTCTCTTATTCTACGAGACTCAGTGCATATGCTATTGCATTCCAGTGTCAGTTCTTTCGTCTGCGATGCGCTAAGCGACTCTCCTGGGAACAAAGTTGCATTCACAACATAATCCACCATTCCTGGATCATGGACAAACTTGGAACTCGATAAGACCTGGCAATCGGCTTCGGACTTCAAGTACTTTTCCTCAATTGTTGGTGGAAATAAAGTGAACACGTCTCGAGGGCAATAAAGCCGCAATCGGTACTCTTTGGCCGCGACGCGGCCGACATTCTTGATTGTGACACTGTACCCGCATATGACTTCCACTTTCGACGAAGACCTATAGATAGCGTTGATTTCTTGCAACGAGATTTCGAGTGTAATCTCTGGATGCCGCGCTCGAAAAAAAGACTCCCTGACTTCATCATGGGACATGGGCAAATTAGAGGTCTGACGCCTGCAATAGTATCGGCCGTCTACTTGATGAGGCTCAAGCTCCGCGCGGGGGATTTCAACAACGATCACGGATCTACCATTTGCGTCCCCAAGGGCGACTTGTAAAATACGGAAATGAACCTTGGGCTGAACATGGTAATTCAGCACATCTCGAACCCTGTCAATCAGCTTTGTCACATCGGCCGCGTCAAAGCCAACTATCTCGAAGGGTTGTGCATTCGTTTTCTCATTAACGCCATAGACAATTATGCCTCCAGACGCATTAGCCATCGCCGAGACATCCTTAGCAATTTCGCGTTTTTCAGAACCACTAGTATCCTTCAATGCGGCGCACGCCTTGAATTCAAGCGTCAAATTCTCTTGTTCTGATGCCGTATCAAGGACTCTCTTGAGTCTATCGATATCCCAATCTTGATTAGTTGTTTCAACCATCAATCGCGACCATAAAAAACGAAATTATTGTCCTTACAAGTACTCAGCGACTGTTCCGTTAGATAGGCAACGGTGAGTACAACGCGTTGCAGGCAGTTGCTCATCATGTTTCGAAAAATGCGATTTGCTCTGGTCACATTCGCCGGACAACGCCGATCACCACGCCTTGCAGTTCGACGTTGTCGACGTAGATCGGTTCGTACTTCGGGTTGGCCGGTTGCAGGCGGATGCGGCCTTTCTCGCGGTAGAAGCGCTTGAGCGTGACCTCGTCGTCCTCGGGCAGCCGGGCGACGACCATCTCACCGTTGGAGGCCGTCGCGCGATTCTCGACGACGACATAGTCGCCCTCTTCGATGTGGTCGTCGATCATGCTATCGCCGCGCACCTCCAGCGCGTAAACGCCGTGGGGCGAGTTGAAAATCTGTTCGAGATCGAGCACCTCGTGATCCTGAACGGCTTCGATCGGCGCGCCGGCGGCGATGCGGCCGAGCAGGCGCACGCAACTGGGCTTCTCATCCGGCAGTTCGAGATGATCAGCCAGCAGCAGCGAACGGGCCTTGTGCTTCTCGCGATGGATGAGACCTCTTTCTTCGAGGATGGTGAGATGCTCGAAGACGGTGACTTTTGAAATTCCGAACTGCTCGGCGATCTCGTCGTAGGTCGGGGAATAGCCATTCTTGTGCGTATAGTCCCGCACGTAAGTCAGGATTTCGGTCTGGCGCGGGGTTGCGGGGCGCATGACTTTCGAGCGGCGCTGGCGGGTCTTGCCGGCGGGCTTCCTGCCGGCGCGGCCTGTGGATTTGCGGCGTGGGGGCATAGTCGGATTCCTCCATGATTTCATTGGGCCACGGACGCCCGTGCAAACCCTCGGGACCGATCAGGAGGATCGGCCCGCGATTGGCACGGGCGTCGCGCGCCACGGCTTCGACGATTTCGCGGGACGAGGCGGCATCCTCATCTCGCATGGACAACACGCTTTCCCGAGGCGGCTCGACACGAACCAGCACGGGAACTGCGAATCTTACGGCGCGGCCGGTGGCCGATCGAACGGAATCCGCGGCGTTTGCAACCGCCGCGACGATCGATCGAAACCAGCGTCGAACCGGCGACGCACCGTTGTCACTCGGGCCGGATCGCCGATCTTCGGGCGCGCCCTCCGCTAGCGCCGAAAAGAGTGAATCCGAACCGAACTGCGCCGGCGACGGGTTGAGCATCGCGGGCGACGTTGAGAACTTTTGTTCACACCGGCGAGAGGCCGGTGCCACAGCGCAAGCCCAGGCAGTGGTTGCGTCACCGCCGGGGCCGAGCAGGATCAAGGGAAACTCGCACGCGGGCAACTCGTACGTCGCGCTGGTCATGGGTGACTCCTTTCACCTGAGGCCGATGCGACTTCGAGAAAACACCGCCGCACAAGCCCGACCGCGAGGCGACCGCGGGCAAACCTGCTCTTTCCCGAAAGTCTATCCTAACATCGGCCAAACGTCAAGCGGAAAAGGAGTGAAGTTCGATAAATTTTCGGGAGGGTAACGGAGCGGGAGAGTGAGGGAGGCGCAAGTGTGGAAAATGAAATGGGCTTGAGGCGGCGCGGTGCCTTTTCCCTGCGCACCCATTCTATTAACTGCTATGTTCACGCATGGCTCTACGTGCGCACGGTATGAGCGAGGGCAGGATGATTGCCGACGGCGCGGGGCGGGTCTACAGTAGCGAAAGAGCATCGTTTGTATGCGGGATGCCGCATGTCAGGCGAGATGCGTCTTGAACAAAGTTCGTCGGGGCATCCGAGTCTTCGGGTTGCGGGGTTCGGGGGCGTTCGCACCGGCGAGACGCCGATGCTCCCCGGCCTGTGAAGTCGGCTTCATACGAGACTCATGTGATTCCATACGGGGCTTTGGAGATCAGCTCGTAGCCGCGAGGTGGATAAGTGAATTTCAAACGTCGACCGCGAACCGCGATCGGCAATTTAATTGAGTGAGGTGTGCATCATGGGGCGCGCGGACAATAGTGCCATCGCAAAGCAGGATCCGGAAGTCTGGAAGGCCTTCATCGCCGAGGAGGAGCGGCAGCGCAACACGCTGGAGCTGATCGCCTCTGAAAATCACGTCAGCGCGGCGGTGCTGGAGGCGGCCGGCTCGATCTTCACGAACAAGTATGCCGAGGGCTATCCCGGCCGGCGGTATTACGGCGGGTGCCAGAACATGGACACCGTGGAGCAACTGGCGATCGACCGGGCCAAGCAGCTCTTCGGCTGCGACCATGCGAACGTGCAGCCGCATTCGGGCAGCCAGGCGAACCAGGCCGTGCTGCTGGCGGCGATGA
>CAZRFP010000157.1:0-10009 GCA_964599535.1 uncultured Planctomycetaceae bacterium | reverse complement strand
GATCGTCCGTGCTGATGCTCGGTGACAACAGCGGAAAAACAAGCATGCCGCCCAATCCGATCACCGTTGCGGCCATTCCGGCGACGATGACTTTCACAAACGCGATGCCCACGCCCAATTCGCCCAGCCAGGGGATTGCGCCAAACAGCCCGATCAGCCAGAGTATCAGCGCGATGATCAGAAACACGAAAACGGGAATCATCGGCGCGGTTGCCAGTGCGATCCAACGCTCGCGTGCGAACTTCATCGCATCCCACGGAGAAACTTCCTCATCACGCGCAAATCGCAGCGCGGCGGCGCGGCACACGGCCCCGCCGAAGTAACCCCAGATCAGAAACATGCTCAGCGAAAAGAGGATGCCGTATATCAGGTGCATCGAGAAAAGCCACGCCGCGCCAGATAGCCCGGCCATCAGACTGGAAAAAACGCCAATCGGGCTGAGTGCAACGACCGAGGCCATGATGCCGTTGACCGTGCGCCGCGCATGATCCAACAGCAACCCGAAGATGGCGCCGCGCTTGACGCTGTCGGACGCGGAGTTGTCCTTCATCCATTGCCGCGTCGCAGTGGATGCATTGCCGGGAGCCTTCACGTAGAAATCAAGCTCCGTCATGCTCATGCTGCCGACGGACATGACGATCGGCCGGCTCCCCTTCGGCCACATCCAATCCAGCGCAAACCCGACGATGAACGTCATCGCGACGCCAAAGAATGCGGGAAGGAGCGTCGACGTTCGGCGCGTCAGCGACAACGCACGAAACAGATACGGCAATCCCGTGCGGCACAACACACGATCACGATCCTTCGGTTCCGGCGAGCCAGAATCTGGTGTCATGGCGTTCCTTCCTGAAAAGACGGCGTTACCCTTGGAGCGGAGCGTGCCCCTTCGGCTTCAAACGACCGATAGGATATGCGAAGCCGGTCTGCATGAGAATCCTGCACACAGTCCTCCTTTTCGACGTGTGGTTTGGCACATTCCCGTCGCACGCATTTTTTAGGCCCCAAGTCGCATGTACTTTCGCGGAGCTGTTTGGATAGAATATACGCGGACGTTGGTCACAAGCTCCAACGGCCCGACGCTCCGAATCCTGCCGACATACGATTCGGACAATTGTGTATTTGCGCCGAAGCGTGTCCCATCGCCGCGCCGGCAATGGCTCTATCGCCAAGCCGCCTGGCCCGTGGGAAAGCGTGACCAGAGCGCAACACTGCAGCTTTGAATGAATGGCCGCCGACAAGCCGACGCGCGGTCGAGAGTCCTAAAGGGAGGTGGATGTTGAAGGTCTTCCGAGAAAGTACGCGCCCAACAATCGCCGTGACACCGGCGTCTCACCCGTGGCCCAAAGTCAAACCAGCAGCCACACAGCAACAAGCGACCCGCATCATCATTTGCGCGGTGGTCGTCACCACGTTCGCTTGCGGTGCGGCCAACGCACAGCAGCCCATCGCACAAGTCGCATCACCCAGCCCCGCCGAAATGGGCACCAATCCCCGCGCGCTCTATCTCGCCGCTGAAACCGTCGACCTCACGAACGCGCCTTCACTTCACAACGCCCCTGGATATAGATTCGATCCGACGACTTACTACGTCATGCAACTCGACGGGCCGATCGACCCCGCCCGCCGCGCCGCAATCGACGCCGCGGGCATCGTGCTGCGCGACTACTTGCCCATGTATGCCTACATCGTTCGCGGCGACTGCCTCAGCGCTGACGTGCTGCGCCCGCTCGATTTCATCCGCTGGATCGGCGAATACCGGCGCGAGTGGAAACTGTCACCCGGCCTCGCAACACCGCGCGCCTTCGAGACTGACGAGCGCCGGCAACTCGCGGCCGGCAATCGCAAGCGCCTGACCGTTGAACTTGTGCGCGGCGCGGATTCCGTCGAAGCCGTGCGAGCGCTGTCACGCGAAGCCGACGCGCTGAACGACATCCGGCCCACCCACGATCGCTGCAAGATCGAGCTGGATATCCACTCCGATCGCGTCGCGGCGCTCGTTGATGCGCCGGATGTGCTTTTCATTTCGGAAGCGCCCGAGGGCCTGCCTCGCAATGCAACGACCACCTGGATCGCGCAGAGCAACGTCCTCAACTCCACGCCGCTTTGGAACGCCGGTCTGCGCGGTGAGAATCAGGTCGTCGGTCTGATTGACTGGGGACTCGATGCCAATCATTGCGCTTTCAATGACACGGTCGCGCCCGGTCCGACCCACCGCAAGCTGCGAGATTACGTTGTCGCGATCGGACAGGCCATCCCCGGCGCATTCGGCTATCACGGCACTCATGTCGGCGGCGCGCTGGCCGGCGACCAACTGGCTGAGACAAATGCCGATCTCAGGGGCATGGCCTACAAGGCGAAGATCGTCATGCAGCATTATGCCGGCCTTGTGACATCGACAAATGTCGACGAGCGACTGCAACATGCCTATGACCTCGGCGCGCGCATCCACAGCAACAGTTGGGGAAACAACGACACGATCTATAACGCCTGGTGCGTCGATATCGACCAGTTTACACATGACAACGAAGAGAACGTCGTCGTCATAGCGATCCTGAACGGATCGTCCGGCAGCGCGCCCGGCAGCATTCGCGCGCCGGAAAACGCCAAGAACTGCCTCGCCGTTGCCGCATCGGGCGATACGCCCAACCAGGAAAACCACGGCTCCGGCGCGCGCGGGCCTACGGCCGACGGCCGCCAGAAGCCGGAAGTCTGGATCCCCGGATGCTCGGTTTCCGCCAACGTCAGCACCGCGTGCGATTCACTCCTGCGCGCGTGTGCCACATCGTGGGCATCGCCCGTCGCTTCCGGCATGGCCGTGCTGGCGCGGCAGTACTTTCTCGAGGGCTTTTATCCTTCCGGAGCGGCTGATGCGCTCGACGCCTTCGATCCGTCCGGCGCGCTGGTTCGCGCCATCCTCATCAACTCGGCCGTCGATATGAGCGGTTTCGCCGGGTACTTCGGCACGCACGAAGGCTGGGGCCGTGTGCTCATGGATGACGCACTTTACTTCGCCGGCGACGCGCGAAAACTCATCGTCCACGACGTGCGCCACGCCGACGGACTGTTGACCAGCGAGTTCTTGCGCTTCGAGACCAATGTCACCTCGTCGGCACAGCGGCTCAAGATTACCCTGGTCTGGTCCGATGCACCGGCCGCGCTGTCCGCCGGATTCACGCCGGTCAACGATCTCGACCTCCTCGTCACCGATCCCATCGGCAACGTGTACAAAGGCAACGTCTTCTCCGGCGCGGAATCCGCCACCGGCGGCGTGACCGACATTCGCAACAACGCCGAGCAGGTCCATCGCTCGAATCCTCTGACGGGCGTGTGGACGGTCGATGTTGTCGGCTCGGCAGTGAGCGTCGGCACGCAGGGATTTGCGCTGGTCATCACCGGAAATGTCGAGCCGCTGGTGACTTGCACGAAGGGCGACATGAACGACGACACGCTCATCAACGGCGAAGATATCGGCGGTTTTGTGGCCGTGCTGCTTGGCGGCGGCACGCCGCGCGAACTGTGCGCCGCGGATGTCGACGAGGCAAACAGCGTCGACATGGATGACGTCGCTCCCTTTGTCGCGCTGCTGCTCAGCCAGCCATAGTCCTGTCGCCGCACATCATTCAATCCGAAACGCGACCGTCAGAAAGCGTGCAACCGAGCGACAGGAAACACGCCATGACCATTATTCAATCGTAGTGCCATTATTTCGGCACTCACGCCGAATCCGTGCCCATCATGTCGCGCATTCCCGCCTCACGATGTGATCCGTCCGGTAACTTGACCGATCCGCAAACTTCAAACACCACGCCCGGATCACCCCAGCACGCGCCGTCGCGCCCGTTCCATCGCGCAACATCGGCCATGATCGAAGCTTGGCGATGCAACACGCCGAACGTGCTTCATCCGTCGCGCAGATCGCACGAAGGAATATCGGACATGTCCGCGAACGACGCGCGCTTCCGCATTGATTTTCAACATGCATCTCGTTAATTTCGAGCCTATGTCAGGCCTGCGCCGTACGGCTTGCCTTATGGAAGTCGAGCGGCTGTTTACGTGAGGAAACCATGGAAGCTTTCAGCGCCGCAACAGCCGCAAGGGAGAATCGACTCCAACGCGGGAGCAAGGTGTTCACGCTGGCCCAGGCCAATCGCTCCCTGCCGCTTGTGTCGCGCATCGTGACGGATGTCGTCCGTCAGCATAAGCGCATCTGCCGAATCGAAGAGCGCTGCCAGACCGCCGACCACGCGCACTCCATGGAAGACCTCGAGCGCCTGCGCGACCAATACGCCGGCGAACTCGACGCCCTGCAAGATCTCATCGAAGAGTTGGATCAGATCGGTTGCCAGCTCAAGGACTGGGAGCGCGGCATCGTCGACTTTCTCGCCGTCATCAACGGCCGACCAGTCGAACTCTGCTGGCGCCTCGGCGAGCCGACGGTCTCGCATTGGCATGAGATCGACGCCGGCTTCCGCGGCCGCCTGCCGCTTCAGGAACACATCGAATCCGCCGACGCCCCCAAGACGGTCTGACAGATCAGACGCGCCAAGAGTCGTTGCAGGCCATCTGCTTCGCGAATCCACGATCCAAACAGGCCCATTTGAGCCGGCCGGTTCGCCGGACTTTGTTGTGCGCACCCCGCCTCGCGACCTATCGTTGTCGCCCTCCTATCCTGCCACCGGCATCGCCCCCTCTACCTTGAAAAGCACTCTATGCCGTCACCGATGACACGTGCTAAAGTAGAGATCGGAGTCTGCCCATGTTCGACACACGCACCCTGCTCGAAGTACTTGTGCTGCCCACCGGCATCGCCATCGTCATCGCGGCGGTCCTGCTTTTGATCACGCGGTCACACGGGTCGACGTCGCCGTTGCATCGCCTCGGCGGCCTCATCGTGCCCCTCTCATATGTCACCGCTCATCTGGTTCACTTCGCACGGCCGGACTGGGCCAATTGGCGAATGGTCGATGCATGGCAGTGGATCGTCCCCGCCGCCATCGCCGCCACACTGGCGGTCATCATCGACACGCTGGCGCCGCGCGCATGGCTGCGATGGTCGATCCGCCTCATACTCGTTGCCGCGATCACGATCGCTTCATTGCAATCCTACATCGAGCACACATGGCAGCGCGGCGAAGCGATCATCTGGATCGCCATCCTTTCGATCGGCGGCGTCGCTTGGTGGGCGGCGGTTCAACTCGCCGTATCCGCGGACAGGCAAAGCTGGTTCTCACTGCAATGGCTCCTGCTGACCATCGCAAGCGGCGCGGTCTTCATTCTCTCCGGAAGTCAGCGGCTTCTCGAATTGACCATGATGCTCGGCGCGCCAATCGGCGTGGCGATGGTCCTGCAAATGATCGGCCGCCGCGCGCTGGCCTTCGGCATCTTCGCCGCCGCGCCCCTCATCATCTTCGGCCTCTGGCTCAATGCGTACTTTTATGCCAGCGAGGCGGCATGGTGGCGCGTCATCATCCCGGCCGCCGCGCCGCTGGCAGGCTTGCTTGCAATATCGCCGCCGCTCGCTCGCATCCGAAGCTCCCGGCTTCGCAGCGCACTGACGACGGTCGCCATCTTCGCAATTCTCGCCGCCGCCGTCGTCCCAGCGGCTATGATGTACGAGACGAACCCATACGGCGGATACTAGGCGGCGATCATGGGCGATCTTCAAAACTTCGCTGAGGGCGTGCGTCTGCTCATCGGAATTCTTTTCGCGGTGAGTCTGGCCGCACTGAAGTTACTGGTGACATGGACAATCCTCAACTGCATCAAGTTCCGCCGCGACCAGCACGAAGCCCTCCGCCGCTTTGACGCCGAGCACTTCGACGAAGCCCATCGTCCGCTGCCGCCCGTCGCACCGGGCGTGTGCGATCGCTGCGGAAAAGTCTTTCCGGAAGTGCGCTACCTCCCCGGCAATCGGCGGCGATGCGAAAATTGTTTCCAACACGAACGTAACGCCGACGCTTCCAACCATCAGGCCGCGTAGAATAAGATGTGCCGAGCCGACGCGCGGATGGGCCGCGCGCGATGACGCCGGCGCTGTCGCCCCGACAGCCGACCGATCGAGAGCAAACCATGTCCGCGCAGAAAACATTGGAAACACCTTGCTACGACATCGGCACCGGCTACAAGGTCTCGATGAAAGACCTGCTCGATTACTTCGCCCAGGTCGGCACCCTGCGCGTCTCCGATCTGCACGTCAAAGTCGGAAGCCCGCCGATCTACCGCGTCGATGGCAACCTCCAACGCATGAAGGGCGCGCCCCTCACGGCCGAGACGGTGCGGGCGCTGGCCGAATCGGTGCTCAGTCCAACCGAGCTTGAAATGCTCGATCGCAACTTTTCGGTCGATAGCTCCTGCTTCACCGAGCAGATGCAGTTTCGGCTCAATTGCTTTCACGACAGCGACGGACTGTCCATCGCCATCCGCGCCCTCGAATCCACCCCGCCCGACGTGGAATCCATCGGCTTTCCCAACGACGTCTGGCGCGACATCATCCACCGACAGCAAGGCCTCGTCCTCGTCACCGGCGTCACCGGCGCGGGAAAATCGACCACCATCGCGTCGCTCCTCTCGCGCATCGCGCAGACGCGGGCCTGTCGAATCATCACGCTTGAAGACCCCGTCGAATATCGTCTCAAGAGCGCCACCGCGCTCATCTCCCAGCGAGAAGTCGGCCGCGACGTGCTAAGCTTTGAACGCGGACTGCGAGACTGCCTGCGCGAAGACCCGGACGTCATCTTCGTCGGCGAAATGCGGGATCGCGACTCGACATCATGGACGCTGACCGCCGCCGAGACAGGCCATCTCGTCTTTTCCACCCTGCACACGCGCGACACGCGCGGCAGCGTCACGCGCATACTCGATATGTTCCCGCCCAATCAGCAGGACGAAGTCGCCAGCCAGCTTTCGCTCGGGCTGAGCCACATCATCTCGCAGAAGCTTCTGCCGCGCGCCGACGGTCAGGGCCGCATCGTGGCAATGGAAGTGCTGAACAACATCTACTCCGTGTCCAACCTGATCCGCCTCGGCAAGATCGAGCAGCTTTACTCCCAACTCCAGACGCGCACCAAGAACGTTCCGGAAGAGCGCATGATCACGCTCGAACGATCCCTCGCCCGCCTCGTCCGAGCAGGCAGCGTCACCGCCCTCGAAGCCGAACGCTGGGCCAACAACCCGCAGGCGTTTCTGGAGGAAATGCAGGCGTAGGCGTAGGGTGCGTCCCGGACGCACCAATCGATTGACTTCGGGCTAACGACCGTCCCGGACGCACCACTTAATCACACGTTGCACAAATCCCTGCTTGGGTTTTACCCTCTCGGCGTTATGCCCGAATACCGATGATCCGACGCCGCCGGAGCGACGTTTTTCTTCACCGTCGTGACGAATGATCGACGACCCATTCTGACAACGGAACACGCGCTGGCGTTCCTTCGGACTGCCTTCCAGGAGGAAATGTCGCATCACGCCTTTGTGATTGATGCGATGTCATACTCCCCGATCATCTGCATGCCATCTGGACCCTGCCTGAGCGAGACAGCCGATATGCGATGCGTTGGTCGGCGATCAAGGGCCGGTTTACGCAGCTATACCTCCAAGCCGGTGGAACCGAATCGGGAAGAAGTGAGTCACGTATGAAGCGCGGTGAGCGCGGCATCTGGCAACGACGGTTCTGGGAGCACACGATCCGCGACGACGGCGATTTTCAGCGACACGTCGATTACATCCATTATAATCCGGTCAAACACAGATGCGTGACATGCCCGCACATGTGGAACTGGTCCAGCTTTGCGAAATGGGTGGATCGCCGGATTTACTCGAGGGATTGGCTGTGTGCATGCAAGCGGCCGCCGGCGGAAAACACGTTGCCTGCGCTGGATTACGACGCCGGCGAATAGAAGGTGCGTCCGGCTCGCGCCTTCGAAACTCGTAGAACGTTCATGAAAATCGTAAACTAAGGACGGTGCAACCTGTAAGATCATTCACCCAGAATTCAACCGCTCGCGCGTTGCGTTCGCGATGCGGCTAAAGCAATCAGAATCAGCGAAAGCGCATGCTGGAATCTCCTCTGGCGCGATGAGCTGCGCGCCACCCGCATCGGTGGGCGCGCGCTTGTTTCAGACGCATCTCCTGATTCGACGAGTGCTGCTCGCGAATAGAAGGTGCGTCCGGGACGCACCCTACGGAACTTCGCGCGCGAAAGCAGGTAAGCCTTCATGAACAAGAGTCAAGAAAATACGATAGGACATAGCGTCCACTCGCCTTGGAATTTGACGAAATGAACCGCAATCAAACAATTGTCTGCTTAGCAAACTCTCGAAAGCCTCCGTCCGGTGGACGGTGTGTCGCGGGCCGCATCTTTCATGCAGGCCAGTTTGGCGCTTGGCTCCGCCCCGTCAGCGACCGACCGACACGAGAGATATCCTTGGAGGAACGCCGGTACGAGAACGGCGGCGACCCGGCAGTTCTCGACATCATCACGATTCATTTCTTGCGGCCAGAGCCAGAGCATTACCAGCGAGAAAACCACCTGATCGACCCCGACTACTATTGGTCGCGCACGGGAACCATCGCATGGCGAGACCTCCAGAACGCCGTCGAAGACCCCGCCGGACCACTCTGGCTAAATGGTGACTCTAGTTCCTATGGCGAGAATGACCGAATTGCGCAAGCGCAAGCCGCACAGCTAACACGGTCGTTGTACTTGATCCGCCCAGGCGGGCTGAATCTTTCGGTAGCGCAGGAAGGCGGGGGGATGTATCCAGCACGCCGCCGAGTGCGCGCCCGGTTCAGACTCAGCGGTCATTCTTACTGTTTCCCCGTAACCGATCCTCCCGTCGAATCCCACTATCTCGACAGACCGAATGGCAATTACCCGTTGAACGACGCCCTCTTGTGTGTCAGCCTTGGCGAACTGTTTCACGGATACGCCTACAAGCTGGCGGCGGCTGTAATTACGCCGGATCGAAGGGGGACCAATCCATGACGAACGCCGTTTTCACAATCGGGCACTCGACGCATCCGATAGAAAAGTTCATCGACCTCCTGCGGCGACATCACGTTTCCGCTGTAGCGGACGTACGATCGAGTCCCTACAGCCGGTTCAATCCGCAGTTCAATCGAGAACCACTCAAAGCCGCTCTTGCCGAGGCGGGAATTCAATACGTATTCATGGGCGTCGAGCTTGGAGCACGTTCATCAGATCGGGAGTGCTACATAGACGGCCGAGCCGATTACGACCTCTTAGCGAAGATGCCTAAGTTTCAGCAAGGCATCGAAAGAATCATTCAGGGCGCTCAAAGCCATGTCATAGCGCTCATGTGCGCCGAGAAAGACCCGCTAACCTGCCATCGTACGATTTTGGTTTCACGTCATCTTTCGCCGCGAGGTATTACTATTCAGCACATCCGTGAGGATGGTTGCTTAGAGTCCGACGAAGATGCCATATCGAGGCTGCTTGTAGAGACTGGATCGCCGGATAACGACCTCTTTCGTAGCCGTGAGGAGCTTATTGACGAAGCATTTCGGCGACGCGGCCTTGAAATCGCCTACACCGAACGGGCGAGCGAAAGCGAACATCAACCTCACGGAGCAACCCCATGAAACTATTCACCATCGGATTCACGAAGACAACGGCGGAGGGATTCTTTACGCGCTTAAAGAAGGCGGGCGTCAGGAAACTTGTAGATGTCCGACTAAACAATGTCTCGCAGCTTGCCGGATTCGCCAAGAAGGATGATCTGGCCTACTTCCTTCACGCCATTTGTGGAATCCCGTATGAACATCGCCCCGAACTTGCACCTACGCAGGACATGCTCGATGCGTACAAGAAAAACGGGGGCGACTGGAGTGATTACGAAGTGCGATTCGCAAGCCTGATTACCCAGCGCCGAATTGAAGAAACGATACCCCGTGAGTCGCTGGACGGTGCTTGCTTGCTTTGCAGCGAAGACAAACCGAAGCATTGCCATCGTCGCCTTGTGGCGGAGTACTTGAAAAACAAATGGGGCGACTT
>CAZRFP010000156.1:0-10089 GCA_964599535.1 uncultured Planctomycetaceae bacterium | reverse complement strand
AACCCCCGTCGCATGCCCGCTGGCCTCCCAGACCTTCGGGTTCATGATGATCGAGCAGTCCACACCGACCATGCTGATCTCTTTGCCGTCCGGTCCGATCGGCGGGTGCTGGACCATGTCGTGCCACCAGGCGTCCTTGATGTTCCGCTTCAGCTCGACGCCGAGCGGGCCGTAATCCCAGAAGCCGTTGATGCCGCCGTAAATTTCCGACGACTGAAAAATAAATCCGCGCCGCTTGCAGAGGGCGACGATCTTTTCCATCTTGGCTGCGTCTTTGGCCATTGGTTGTGTTACTCAGTTTGTACGAATACCGCCGCCGGATATCGGCAGCCGACGTATGCGGATTCGGGTGTCTTCGAATACGACGATCGCACCGGCGCCGAATTCGTCGATGATTGCCGGCAGATTGACCGTTAGCAGTTTGGCGATCGCCTCAGTTGACTTGATCTGACAGCGGAATATCAGAACGGAAGGTCTGACCGCTTCGCGTAGTGCGAGGATTGTTCCAGAATCGGTATCCTGGGCAATGACGACGCGATCTTCCTCCTCGGCACGATCAAAGTTGACCTTGTCATCTGCGGTCGAAAGTCCGAGCGACCGAACATGGACAACGTCATGACCCGCGTCTTGGAGCGTTTCCGCTAGACGCGGAGATAGACTATTGTCCACAAGGAAGCCCATCAGGCGACTCGCATCGGGATTTGTCGTTCGCGCACGGCTTCGGCGGCATAGCAGCCTGTGGCAAAAGTCGTTTTTACCCCCTCTGGCGGAGTCAAGAATGCGGTTTTTTCGACTTTCACCACGGGCTGATAGGTTAGCGCCTGCCGGATGTATTCCGGTTCGATGTCAGGATAGTCGCGCAGGATTTCCTCGTCGGACTTCCCCTCGCCGACCAAGCCGACGATCGTTGCGACGGGTATCCGCAAGTGACGAATGCAGGGAACGCCACCGATCTGGGATGGATCAATCGTGATGCGATCATAGCCGATCATACGCATGCCTCTGGTTCATCATCCACGGTCGATCCTACACGATATTTGGACGAATGTCAGGATCGACCGCGATGGCGTGACGCAGGGTTAAGAAATCATCGCTACAGACGATTACGTCCATTCTACCAAATGTACAGTATTGTCGGCAATCCTCGCCGGACAAACAAGATACGGCGGTTTGACTACTCCGTTTCTCGATCCACAAACGTGATGTAGCGGCTTGGAAGAAATCTCGCTCTCAAGACGCGTGAGTCATCGCCACGATTCACCGCTTACCCGGACGAGAATATGCGAGTCCAGACCCTGATCCAACATCCGGAGGAATTTGCTCGATGGAATCCAGAAACTCTCAATCCTCATTCTCGTGCCGCGCGTCGCGGTTGTTTATGGTTGTTTCTTGCGTTGTCGTTGCCTTCGCGAGCGCGGAGTCGGCGTGGGGGCACCTGTCGATCATCCGCCAAGGCCCGGAGAGCGCCGGGACGATTGAGGCCGGCGACCGCTACGGCACCGTGATGGTCACCGGCGACTTCAACAACGACGGATACGTCGATCTGGCCGTCGGAACGCCGATGGAAGACCTGACGCTCGGGCCGACCAATGTCCCCGCCGCGGGCATCGTGGTCATCAGCTACGGCTCGAAGTACGGCATCACGCACGTCGGGTCACATTACCTTTGGATTGGTCTCGTCGGCGGATCGATGAGCCCCTCCGACCAATTCGGCGCAGCGCTGGCGGTCGGTGATTTCAACGACGACGGCTACGACGATCTGGCGATCGGCGTGCCCGGCAAGGACAACGGCGCGGGAGAGGTTCGAGTTGTTTACGGCTCCGCGACCGGGCTGAACGGCGCATCTTTTACGCACCTGAGCCAGGCCATCGGGCCGGGGAACCATGAGTCCGGCGACGGTTTCGGGTTTTCGCTGGCGGCCGGCGACTTTAACCACGACGGCTATGCCGATCTAGCGATCGGCCATCCGACGCAAGACCTCGAACTCGTCTCCGGTACGCTGGTTGACGCGGGCGCGGTGTCAATCTACTTCGGCTCTGCGGCCGGCCTGACGACGACCGGTGCGTTCATCATCACCGATGACGACACAGTCAGCGCGGCGCAGGCCGGGGCGCAGTTCGGCTTTGCATTGGCCGCGGGGAACTTCGGCGGCCAGCCGAATGATGATCTTGCGATCGGCATTCCCGGCAAGAATACGAGCGGTCCGGCGGTGCATGGGGTGATTGAGATTCTGTTCGGCGGTCCGGGCGGACCGGCGCCGTCGAACACGCAGTTTTTCAGCCAGGTTTCCTTTGGCGGCGTCAATGAGGCGGGCGACAACTTCGGTGCCGTGCTCGCGGCGGGCGACATCAACAATGACGGATACGCCGATCTTGCGATGGGCGTTCCGCTGAAAGACGTTGGCGTGGCGACCAATGGCGGCCGCGTTTATGTCTCGTATGGTTCTCTCTTCGGGCTTCGGACCGACAACGCGCAGTCATTCATACAAACCGTGACAGGCTCGCAGGACTTGTTCGGACGCGCCGTAGCCATCGGTGACTGGACGGGAAATGGTTTCGGCGAACTGGCCGTCGGCATCCCCGGCAAGACGTCCGGCGCGGGTCGCGTGGACATCTATGCCGGCACGGCAGACGGCGTAGGCTCGCGCATCGCTTCGGAAACGCAGGAAGTTTTGAACGAGACTTCGGAAGCGAATGACAATCTCGGCTTTGCGCTGGCGTTTGGCGCATTCGCCGGCGGCAGCCGCAAGGGACTGGCGATCGGCGCTCCCGGCGAGGATTACGATCCGATGCCCGGCGTCAACGTCGAAACGACGATCAGCAATGCAGGCGCGGTGTACATCGACATGCCCTGGCGTCAGCTTCAGAATCTTCAGAGCCGGACGGCGATGGTTGTCGACTGCGACGGAAACATCGTCTTTTCGCAGAAGCCCTTCACGCGGCACTTCGTCGCGAGCACGACGAAAATCATGACGACGCTGCTGGGCTGTGAGGCGACGCAGCCAGGGTGCAATCCGTGCGTCGGCCTGAATGATCAATATACATTTCCCGCCATCTTCGGCGGCGGCAACATCGTCGGCGGCACGCTCGGCGGGTCAATGGCTCGCTGGTGCGCGGGCGAAGTCACGACGTTTCGTGATCTGCTCTACACCTGCATGCTGATCAGCGGCAACGATTCGGCGTTCGCGATCGGCGATCACGTTTTCAACCCCGGGTCCAACTGCGCCGCGACCAATTGCGCCGATCTCGCGTCATTCGTGACGGCCATGAATGACAAGGCCACGGCACTAAACATGACGATGACGCAGTTTCAGAACCCCAGCGGCGGCGGACATGGCGGCGGCGGCTGGGCGAGCAACAACTGGTCGACCTGCTGGGACATGCACCTCCTTTCGACCTTCGCCATGCAGAATCCGTTGTTCCGCCAGATTGCCGGAACGCTGGTCTACAATTTCGGTCGCACCTTTTCGGTTGGTCCTGCTCCGAATCTGATCTGCACGCAAGGCACAAACAATGCTTCGATCAGCACGTTCTGCTTCCCCATTCCCGGCGACGCTACACCGGACTTTCCGGGCGGCAGCGGCATCAAGGGCGGCAACCTGAACGGCGCTCATTACGTCGGCTCGGCGGATCATCCGGGCGGCCGCATATACTCTTACGTTTACGGCTGCCCGAGTAATCCGGTGCGCTCGACGATCACGATCAACCTGCTTTCGCTGGCGTCGAATCTCGGCTGCGACTTCCCGATCGCGGCGCCCCCTCCGCCAAAAGGTTCGGCCGCGGCGTCACGCGCTTTGACGACAGAATCCGGAACATCGCACACGATTCCATTCCCGATCGATCATGAGCCGGATCGCGCCGTCGTCGTTCAGGCCGCGCTGGCGGAGGGCATGTCATTGGCGAGTGCCACGGTGGCGATCCGCCGGCACGTTCGCGTCGAGCTTGAGCCTGCTGAGCGGACGGTCATGAGCGTATCGCCGTTCTCGTCGCACGCGGGCATTCTTATCAGAAATGTCGGCGACGACACGGTGGTTTTGAACATTGAATTTAATCAACCGGTGACGTCGGCCTCGCAGGTTCTGGCGCCCGGACAGTCATTTGAAATCCCTGCGTATGCGGCGATGGACATCGAACCGGACGCCACTTTGGAGGTTCATAACGGCACGTCGGTGGCCGTGGCATATCTTGAGATCGACGATCTCGGCTGGGCGTACGATCTCGAATTGACGGAGGCATCCGGCTTCTTCGAGGCCCGACTGACAGCCGACTTGCTCATGGGGGAGGACAGCGTTGAGGTGATCGTGGTCGGCCAGGATGAAGCGCCGGGCAGTGCGATTGATATCCTCATCGCGAACACCTTCGATGGCGATCCAGACTGCGACGGCGCGCTGGATTTCAGCGATATTCCCGCGTTTGTGCAGGCTCTGATCAGCCCGATCAACTATGAGGCGGAGTTCCCGGGGTGCTACATCGGATCGGCCGATCGAAATCGCGATGGGAAGATCGACGGTCTCGATGTTCAGGTCTTTGCGGATGAGCTTCTGGGGAACTGAAGGTCTTCCGGTTTAATTCGCTGCCGGCAGCGCGATGGTGCAGTGGCCTGGCAGGAGCAGGTGCTCTATCGGCTTGGAGGCCGCGGATCGTAGCCGAAGATTCGTATTGAGAATGACAGCATTGAACAGTCGCCACGTCAGCTTCGCGTCGGCTCGATCGTCGAGATCCGCCGCGAATCTGACGGCGACGCGCGCGGACCACGTGCCGATTCGTCCCTGTTTCTGGGCGGCGTCGTCCATCGTTACCTCGCCGGGAGACAGAAACACGGCTTTACAAATAACGAAATCAATGGGACCGGGCGGCGCGGCGGCTTCGATGACGGCCGGGGGACGGCGCGAGAAGGCGCCGGTCAAATCGCGGATTGCGACTTCGATCTCTTCCTGGGTGATGAAGTCGCGTTCCGCGCGGCGAATGGGAAGGAATGTCTCCATCATGACGAGCGGGATATAGAGGTCTATCTCGACGCGACCGCTCGATCGCGAGGCGACAACGTGAACAGTTTTGAAACGGTCTTCAAATTCGCTCGCGTTCATGGCTTTTGATGATTCGCAGGCCGCAGGTGCGACGTTCAACGTTTCGACATTTCCACGATTGGTCAGTTGGATGAGTCGCCCGTGTTCGTTCTCGGAATTTCGAACATGTAGCAGGAGCTGGGCGGGCAGCTCGGCATGGTCGTCCGCGAAGCGCTGTTGAAACGTGAGATACGTCGCCGGCTTGTCCATCGCAAACTCCAGCACGTATGTGATCAGGACACGTCGAAACGCACCAAGGTCCAGGCGATCAGCAGTCGACGGCGCGCCGCGCACGTCAACGACTCGACCGACAAGCCGAGTGCCCGCACCGTCGCGCAGAATGAACCGATCAGGCAGATCGATGCGATGCCGCTCGATCGCATCGCGCAGATCGCTTACGGAAAAACCGTCGCCATTGGAGCGCAAGTCGTAGAGGTGGATGAAGTCTTCCGCACAGATTTCGATCTCGACGGCCACGCGATCGCCATGGACAACGACCGTACCGCGACTGAGCAGTACTGAATGCGCCGATACGCTCGAAGTCGCCGCCGCGATCAACAGCAGGGTCGCCGCAGCGCATTGCCGGATCATGACGCCGTCAAATGTGTTCATCCTACTTCGCCTCGTGAATGTCGATCTCGGTGAAGAATGTGCCTTCACCGACATCTTCGGCGATCCAGAGCAGCCAGCGATAGTTCCCCAGCGCGCCGTCGCCGCCGTGAATGGACGAGCCGTGTATGCCGCCTTGGCCGAGTTCTTTTGAATCGACGATGCCCAGCAGCGTCCAGCCGCCGTGCTTCTTATCAGTAATGGCCGCGTCGGGCATCTCGGCGGCATTGGACGCCCAAAGCGAAAAGTGCTGCGGTGCGCGGTTTGCGCGATGCCATGAGTACGTGTTGACGCGATCAATCGTGATGGATTTACCCAAGTCACAATAGAACCGGCCTTCGCTGTCGTACCAGACGCTGCGCTGCGTGTCGTCGTGGTTTTGTGACACCTCACCGTCATTGAGCCGCGACAACGCACCGTCTTTCACGCCCGAGGCGCTATGTGGCCGATACTTGCCGCCGCCGTCGAAAACGCGAAATACCACGCCATGATCCGACGCCGCATCGGCATAATCGCGAGACGTCGGTGGGCCTATCGTCAGGCTTTCGAAGCTGTCTTTTCGATCGATCGTGACTTTCGCGGCGGGCTTCGCACCGCTGTATACCGGCGCCGGCGGCTCCGGATACTTATAGCGCAGGCGGATCGGATCGCGAATCGTGAAGTCGTCATAAAGCGGCCGGACCGGAAGAACCGAATCGTTCGGATTGATGGCGGCTGTGGCGGCGAAGATAAATACGCGAGGATTCTCCGGCAGCGTCAGTTGCTTCGCGCCGCGAGGCAGATCGAGGCTGTACTTGAAGATATAGCTGAACTGGTAGGACTCGTTTCCGTTTCTTGGATGGTGCCGATGCGTGGAAAACCATGCGACAGGGCTTCGCTTGATATAGCCTGTCTTGATGCCCACGACGCGACCATCGCATCGAAAGTCAACTTCTTCGAACTTTCGATCCCACACGCGATCGTCAAATTGTCCGATGAAGCCTGTCCACGACTGAATCGCAATGGGAAGCAGCTTGCGATCAATTCGAAATCGCGCCGTCGTGTCGTCCTGCGCCGCGGCGAGCAAATAGAGCCGATGGTAGTCGCCTTGCGGCAGATCGATCGTCCGGCCGTCGCATACGACGGCGTTCATTTGTCCATCTGCCGTCGGACCCATTTCGAATACGATGCCTTCGCTGTTGATGATCGGCGGCAGCATCTCGGCGGGCATCGTTCGGCCTTCGACGTCGATCTTTCCATCCGTGCGGTCGGCGTCTGTGCTGAAGACATCGGCGTTGTATTCGAGCTTGATCGGCGCGCAGACCGGGCCGGCGAGTTGCGCCGGCGCTGAGGCAAACTTGACGGCAAACGAGCGCGGACTATACGGCGTGAGATCAATTGCGAGCTTGCCATCCTTCAGCGTCGCATTGCCGATACGACGTTCCTGCCCGTCGACTTCATATGCATCAACGATCGGCGCGTGCATTGTGAGCGTGGCATCCGACACGGGCCGGCCCCACAATTCCTGCACGCGGACGATCGTAACATCTTCGCGCTCGGCCTTCTTGACGGCGCGGACGTCAAACTGCGGCGTGCTGGTCTTGAGCAGGGCGGCGCTGCGACCGAGTCGGCCCTCGTGAGGGCGTGTTTCAAATGGAATCAACGGCTGATTCAGCCGGCGGCCTTGCCACTCGCTGCGACCATCGCGCCAGTCGCCTTTATGGCTGTATAGCGCATAGAGAATATCGTGGCGGCCCCAGTCCTGGCTGTGCTGGTCCATATAGCTCTTGCGCACGCCCGGCGTGTACAGCAGCGTCAGTCGAAGCTCATTGTCCGTCGGCTTGTCCGAGCCGAATTTGCTGTCTTCGAGGACGCTGACGCCGAACTTGCCGCTCTTGTCAGTCAGGTCGAACCACTCATGCGAAGGCACTTCGTATTTGGTCGGCTCGTTGTTGCCACGCTCGACGGTTCCCATGCCCCAATTGTACGTTGCCATGGGGTTGGACGCGGTCAGCGGAAACGACGCCTTCAGCGCGCATTCGGTTGATTGCCAGTCGATCACATTGGCGATCTCGATGCGGCGGCCGGCGTCTCCGCGCGACAATCGAACGCGCTGCGTGATGATCGATCCGCGAGCTTCGCGCTCAATCTCAATCGCGACGCGCGCCGGTCCGCGCTCAACGACGCGTATCGCGGCGGGTCCGCGCACCACGTCGATGGGCGGATTCTGTCGGTCATTCCAGTCCATGTTCCATGCCGGATACTCGCGCGGCTTTTCATAGGTGAAGACAAGCCGCGCCGGAGAGGCGAGCAACTCGCGACCGCCGTCGGATTTGTCGACAATACTTGAGATGTCGCCATCGGCGTTGATCGTGACGCGATAGTGTTCATTCTCCAGGCTCGATTCCGATGCGCTCAGGCCGCCGTCGTCTGCGGAGCCTTTCGCGCCCGGCCGAACGTCGTAGACGGCCAGGCCGCCGGCGGGCACACGCGCGACAAATGCGATTTTCATCTTTCCGTCGCCGAAATCCAGAATCTGTGCAGGTGTCTCGCGCGTATCCGGACCAAATACCAGAATCGTCTCAGGCACCGCGGAGTCGAACGAAAGGTCGGCTTCGACGATATCCTCGCGTTCAATAGCGAGCGGGTTGTAAACGATGATCGGCCGACCCACGGCGCGGGTATCCATCTCGCGCGAGATCGCGCCAACAGCGTCCTGCAGAACGGTGGCGAAGCCGTTCGATGCGACGATTTCGTCATTCCATGAATAGGTGTATGCCTTTGGAATGCTGGTGCCGGGCAGGATGTCATGCATCTGATTCGCCAACAGGCGCACCCACGACTTGTTGAGCTTGTCGTGTGGATAGCTCGCGGCGCCCATCCAGTCGGCGACGCCGGCGGCGCGCTCGGCGGCATCTGCGAGTATTTCGTTCTTGCGATTCCAGCGCTTCATGTAAGATTGGGAGGTCAACGTTCCGGCGGAGTGCTCCGTCAGCAGCAGATCGCCGCTGTAGCGGGGAAGCTTGGCTCGCTGCTCCGGCGTGATGTCCTTATACATCTGATCGGATGCCGTAAGGGCAACAATGATCTTGCCGTCATCGTTGCCGATGCTGGCAAGATAGTTCTCAATGTCTTCGGCCCGAGGCGCGCCGCCCATGTCGCCGACGCCGTAGTAGTGGTAATCCGCGAAGACGCCGTAGCGCTCGCCGTTCTTTTCGACGCGCTCGACCCATTGCGGGTTCGTATCGACGCGGCCCTTGATCGCGCCGACGTAGGGGCCGGGATCCAGCGCCGCGATGATCGATCTGCCGTCCGGACCTTCCCACAATCCGATCTTGAACGGAATGCCAACGGCCGAACCCCACGTGAGTTTCTGCGTGGAAAAGCCGACGAGTCCGCAGTGCGCCCAGATGCTGGGCATCGAAGCGGGAAAACCGAAGCAATCCGGCAGCATGAAGTCGACGCTTTCCTTGCCGAACTCGCGGCGGAAGTGTTCGTTGCCGTACAGCACCTGGCGGATGATCGCCTCGGCCGACGGCACGTTGACATCGCCTTCGTCCACGGATGAGCCGGAGACGAACCAGCGCCCTTCGGCGATGTGGCGCCTAAGTTGTTCGTACTTCTCCGGATAGTACTCCTTCATCATCTCATAGCGCACAGAGCCGGTGAAGTTGAAGACATAGCCGGGGTACTTTTCGAATCGATCAAAGTTCTGATCGAGCGTGTCGAGCAGATAACGATCGATGGTCGTGCAGAAGTCCCATCGCCATTGCGTGTCGAGATGGGCGTAGCCGATGCAGTACAGCACTTTGTCCTTTGAGAGATCGTACTTCGGCTCGTCGGCGAGCAGAGTTGCTGATGAAAAAGACGCCGTCAGCAAGGCAACGATCAACAGGTCAATCAACTTTCGTGTCATGGGTATGACGCTCCCGGCTGGTTTGAATAACGAACAATCGGTCGCACCGCCGCGCGTTCTGCGACCGTGCGGCTTGCATGAGTCGTTGAAATCGAAAGCGGTGCGCGACGCCGAATGCGCCAATTGCGTATTCATCGCGCATCTTTATGCACAACTGCGGCGAAGCGCGTGCGTCCGTCATGCGCCCGGATGGTCCGCAAAGCTAAGGGCTTATCGCCGACTCTTGGCGACGCGGGCCTTCGCTTTGGAGGCGACCTTGGCGCTCGCTCTGACCGCCGCGACAGGCATCGACTTCGGCCGCACCTGGCCCGCGGGCCTTCGCGCGCTGGATTTCTTCGCGGACTTGACGGGCGTCGTCTTGCCGCCGACCTTGCGAGATGCGGTGCCGCCTTCGGCAATGACGGCCTGCGCCGCCGCCAGCCGGGCGATCGGCACGCGATAGGGCGAGCAACTCACATAGTCCATGCCGGCGTTGTGGCAGAACAAAACCGATGCCGGATCGCCGCCATGTTCGCCGCAG
>CAZRFP010000155.1:0-10158 GCA_964599535.1 uncultured Planctomycetaceae bacterium | reverse complement strand
GAAGGAGGTGCTCGTCGAGCACGGCTTCCGCCTGCCCAGCGCGCTGGACAACCGCCCGATGCGCTTCGAGGAGTTCGAAGCCATGTGGAGCGACGTGCTTTTCGTCTCGGCCACGCCCGGTCCCTACGAGCTGCGCCGCAGCGCCGGGGAGATCGTCGAGCAGGTGATCCGCCCGACCGGCCTGCTCGATCCGGTCATCACGGTCAAGCCGGCTCGCGGGCAGGTGCCGGACCTGCTGCACGAGATACAGGCCCGCGCCGCCCGCGGCGAGCGGACGCTCGTCACCACGCTGACCAAGCGGCTGGCCGAAGACCTGTCCGACTACATCAAGCAGTCGGGCATCAAGGGGGCCTATCTTCACAGCGAGATCGACACGGTCGAGCGCGTCACGATCCTGCGCGACCTGCGAGACGGCCAGTACGACGTCGTGGTCGGCGTGAATCTGCTGCGCGAGGGGCTGGATTTGCCCGAGGTCTCGCTCGTGGCGATTCTCGATGCCGACAAGCAGGGCTTTCTCCGCAGCGCGACCAGCCTGATCCAGACCATCGGCCGCTGCGCCCGCCACATCAACGCCGAGGTCTACATGTACGCCGACCAGGAGACCGACGCGATGCGGCAGGCCATCGACGAGACGCAGCGCCGCCGCGCGATTCAGGAGCAGTACAACACGGCCCACGGCATCACGCCGACGACGATCAGGAAGGCGATCCGCAAGGGGCTGGAGGAGCAGATCGCCGCGCGCAAGACGACGCGCGAGGCGATCAAGGCCGGCGAGGCGGCGTTCGACCTGACCGAGTCGATCGCCGACCTGGAAAAGGAGATGTTCGCCGCGGCCGATGCGCTGGACTTCGAGAAGGCGGCGCAGATCCGCGACCGCATCCAGGCGCTGAAGTCCTCGCCGACGCTGTTCAGTTGACACGGGCGCGGGGCCTGAGACCTGATACTTGCGACGTGCGACCTGAGACTTGCGGCTTGAGACCTGAGACGTGCGACGTGCGACCTGAGACTTGCGGCTTGAGACGTGCGACGTGCGACGCGGGACCGGTCGGCCGAGGCGCAAGCCTCCGCGGATCGGGGAGCATCGGCGTCCCGCCGGTGCGTAACGGCCGCATCACAGCGCCACGAGGATGCCGTCATCGCGGCCCGCTACGGGCTTGAGACCTGGGACTACGGGCTTGAGACCTGGGACCTGGGACTTGAGATGTGGGACCGGGGGGCTGAGCCGGCGCGGGTGCCCTGCCGAAGCGCGCGGGTGCCATGCCGAAGCGCGCGGGTGCCATGCCGAAGCGCAGCGCCCGGCATGGCGGATCGCCCGCCCATACCGGCACTCCCCGCCATCACCCCGCCATTTCGTGCCACCAATCCGGCACTCCCGCCCGTCGCCGCGGCACTTCGGGCCGGCTTTCCCGTCGTCTGGCCGAAATTCACCGTGAGAATGGCGCTGACCGGGCCGGTCGAGGCGCCGCGCTGGCCCTGCACCATGTACTGCACCTCGGCCGTGCCTGCCACGATCGTGGCATCGACGAACGCCTTATTCCCGGTGACGCCGATCAGGACGAAGCCGTTGTCGCCCGCGCCCGTGCCCGGCTCGCCCGTCGCGCCGGGCGCGGCGGATGGGATGCGTCGGCGGATGATGTACGTCGTGCCGCTGGTGCCCGCCGGGTTGGACGCCTTCCACGTCAGTGTCAGGCTGCCGTCACTCGCGGCGAGCGTCGCGGCGAGCTGCGTCGGCCGGGCCGGCGGCGGGGCGGGCGATCGCTTCGCGGGCGGGTCGATCTGGGCGTCGTTGTAGATGGGCAGCGGGTTTTTCGAGGCGCCGGCGAAGGCGCGGATCGTGCCGACCCGTGCCGCCGCCTCGGCACGCGCCCTGCGAAAGGCCTCCTTCGCGGCCTGTGCGGCGACCGCGAAGGCCTGCCGCGCCGCGTTCAGGTCGAGCACGGCCTTGGCCAGGTCTTCGGTGCGCCCGGCAAAGGACGCGGCCTGCGCGGGTGTCAGCCCGATGTCAGCCGCGTTCTCGGTCCACGGCGTGACATGCGCCTGGCACCAGTCCAGAAAGTCCGCCCGCCGCCCTGTCGGAAACGTGCTCACGCCCCGAAGATCGGCCCGCGCAGCCGCAAACTTTCGCTATCACCCGCCCGGCTTTCGCGATTTGCCGCCCGAATTGCGTTATTTGCCGAAAAACATCACCCGGCAGGGCCGAAACCTCAACATTCAGGGCCAAAGCCGCGAAGTCGAGGGCCGCAATCCCGGATTTGAAGGACACAAACCCGGCTTCGAGAGATGCAAGCCCGGTTTCGAACCACGAAATTTCCGATTTCGTGGTTCAAACCCCGGCTTCAATCCCCCAAACGCCCGACCCCACCCCTGAAACCCGCCCGCTGACCCGCCGAAAACGACGGCGACGGCCGCCATGCCGATGCCGAGGCTGCCGTAGGTGTCGGCCGGCAGCTCGCCCTGCCGGGCGCTGCGCTTCGGCGTGGCACTCGGCGAGCGCGTGGCCTTTCGGCACGACGGGCAAGGCCGCTATCGCAGCAGGATGTTGCTTCCGAAGGGGGCGGGTTCGGCGCGTTCGGCCAGCAAGCGGCCACACTCCGGGCACCGATCGCCCTCAATGCCGTCGAGAATGTACCCGCAGTCTTCGCAGATGGTGTGATGGGCCAGGCTGTCCCAGCGGCGAACATGCCGCTTCCTTAAAACAAGGCAAACGGCGATCAGAGCCACTATGGCCAGGACGCTGCCAACAACTACGCCAAGTTCGGATGTGCCCAGCCCGGCCCCCATCAACAGGTCGGGCAAGGCCATCCACGCCCACAAAGGTGCCAGGAGCAGGTCCGCGTGTGGAACCTCCACCTGGGAGTACGCCCACGGCCCGAGGCGCCGCCGTCTCTTGTTCGTCAAGTTCCACGCGCCTTCGACCAGCAGAAATAAGCCCAGAAACAGAATGGGAAGGGCGCACGCGGCGCGCCATCGCCCCCAGCCGACTTGTGCGCGTCCCAGCGCGCCGGTGCTCGCCAAGTAGGCGAAGCAAAGCAGCAGTGCCGCCCCGATGCCGATCCTCAGCAGGTTCTTCCGGTACACCGTCATCATCAGATCGTGCTCGAATTGCCGTGATAGACAGCAGGGCCGCAATCCCGGGGCGGCGGCCGATGCGATGCCGGGTGGCACTCCATGCCGGGCGCTGCGCTTCGGCATGGCACCCGGCCCCAAGCCCAAAGCACCCGACCCCAAGCCTAAAGCCCCCAGCCCCAGGTCTCAAGCCTCAGGCCCCGGGTCTCAGGCCCCTCGCCCGCTCGCGCCGGCGGCTCAGAGCTTGGCGGCGTTGGCCACGGCCGTGAGCGAGAGCGTGTCGCGGCGGCCGGCGGTGAACAGGTGATGGCCCAGTGCCGCGATCATGGCGGCGTTGTCGGTGCAGTACTTCATCGGCGTCAGGTGCAACGCCAGCGGCACGCGGTGTATTGCAGGCGGCACGCGGTGTATTGCAGGCGGCACGCGGTGTAACGCAGGCGGCGCGCGGTGTGACGCAGGCGGCACGCGGCGGTCGCCCTGTCGAAGCGAATCGCCCGGCAGGGTGTCGCCGGTGGGAGAAGCCCCTTTGCCCCTGGTGCGTGCGTTCCTGTTCGCGCCCTCGCCCGCCGGATTCGCCTCCGGCACGACGCCCGCAGCGCAGGCCTCCGCCAGCCGCCGCCGCAGCATCGAATTCGCCGCGACGCCGCCACCCACCACGATCGACCGCGCCCCGACGCGCCGCGCCGCATCGAGCGACTTTTCCACGAGCACATCGACCACCGCAGCGCTGAACGAGGCGCAGAGGTCGTCGATGTCCCGCTCGCTCAGCCGCTCCAGCCCGCCCGATGTCCTGCCCGCGCCGTGAACGTGGTAGAGCACGGCCGTCTTCAGGCCGCTGAAGGAGAAGTCGAGCGAGCCGCGCTCCAGCCGCGTGCGCGGCAGGCGGACGGCGGCGGCGTCGCCCCGGGCCGCCCGCTGATCGACGATCGGCCCGCCGGGAAAGCCCAGGCCGAGGATCATGGCGATCTTGTCGAATGCCTCGCCCGCGGCATCGTCGATGGTCGAGCCGAGCAGGCGGATGTCCAGCGGCGAGACGACGTGATAGAGCGAGGTGTGCCCGCCGGAGACGACCAGGGCGACGGCGGGCCAGGGGTCTTCCGCCGCGTCGATCGCGGCGCTGACGGCGTGGGCGTGGATGTGATTGACGCCGACGAGCGGCTTATCCCACGCCCAGGCGAGCGTCTTGGCGGCCGTGACGCCGATGAGCAGCGAGCCGATCAGCCCCGGGCCGCGTGTCACGGCGATGGCATCGATGTCGGCGGGCGCGGAGCCGGAGGCGGCGAGCGCCTCGCGGATGAGCAGATCGAGCTTCTCAATGTGGGCGCGCGAGGCGATCTCGGGCACGACGCCGCCGTAACGGGCGTGCAGGTCGAACTGCGTGGCGATGAGGTTGCAGCGCACGTCGCGGCCGTCATCGACGACGGCGACGGACGTTTCGTCGCAACTGGTCTCGATGCCGAGGATGCGCGTCATGGGTCAGTTCGGCCCGCCCGTTCGCGATGCGCCGGCGGATGCCGCCTCGTCCTTCGGGGCCAGCACGCGCTGCAACTGCTCGAGCGCGGCGCGGAGCTGTGGATCGCGCTCGATGAGGCGCAACGCCTCTGATTCAACCCGGGTCAGGGCGTCGGGCGGATCGTCGGCGTCGGCCGGCTTCGCTGCGGGTTCGGCCGTCGCATCGGCCGGCGCTTCGCCGTCGGGTGGGGAGTCATCCTCGCGCAGGCGCTCGCGGGCGATGTCGCGCCACGCCGCTTCCCATTCCTTGCGCTGCTCATCCGTCAGACTGACGACGAGATTGGGCAGCACGCCCCAGGTGCCCGATCGCTCGTTGGCCGGCGTGCGATGGATGCACTCGCCGTTGGGCAGGTAGTAGTAGGCCGTCGTCAACTTGATCGCGCCGTTCGCGCCCATGAGTTCGACGACTTCCTGCACGCTGCCTTTGCCGTAGGTCCGCTCGCCGACGACGATCGCCCGCTTGTGATCGCGCAGCGCGCCGGCCACGATCTCGGCGGCGCTGGCCGTCGTGCCGTTGACCAGTACGGCGACGGGTATGCGCGGATAGGTCCCCTCGGGCGAGGCGAACCACTGCTTGGTGTCGGCGGTGCGCCCGCCGGTGCGGACGATCAACTCATTGTTGCCGAGGAAGCGGTCGGCCACTTCGCGGGCGCTATCAAGCAGGCCGCCGGTGTTTTCGCGTAGATCAAGTATCAGTCCGCGCAGATTCCTCGACAGCAGCTTGTGCATCTCGACGTCAAGCCGTTCGTCCACGTCGGTCGTGAACTTGACGAGGCGGACGTAGGCAATGCGCAGGTGTGGATCGATGATATAGTGCCAGCCGCCGCCCTCGCGCCGCGCCCAGCCATGCACCGGATCAAGCTTGATGACGCCGCGATAGAGCGTCAGCTCGCGCGTGGCGTCGTCGCCGTTTTCGCCGGGGCGGCGGACCGTCAGCGCGATCTGCGTGTCGATCGGGCCGTTGAGCAGGCTGTTGACCGCCTCGACGATGGGAAAGCCGCGAATGGAGCGGCCTTCGATGTGGGTGATGATGTCGCCGGGGCGGATGCCCGCGCGAACGGCGGGGGAATCCGGCTCGCGGCTGAGTACTTCGAGGCCTTCGTCGACGGCCCAGACTTCGACGCCGATGCCGCCGTAGAGGCCGTCGGTGCGCTTCTGAAAGCGGCGGTAGTCATTTTCGCTTAGATAAATTGCGTGGGGATCTTTGAGATCGCTGATCATGGCCGAGATGGCGGCGCGCACGGCGTCACGCACGAGCCGCTCTTCGTCGACGCGCTCGACGTAGCGCTTCTGAATCTGCGTGCGGGCATCGACGAGCGGGCCGAAATCGCGAATGACTGAATCGCGCCCGGCGATCATCTGCGGCAACTGCCACATCAGCAGGGCGATGGCGGCGACGATGAGAATCCACGCAAGATTGCGCTTGGGCATGGCGTGCTCCGCCGACGGCCGGATGGGAAAGCATCGGGCGAAAAAAGGAATTGTCCGAGCATCGCTCGCGTGCGTCAAGGCGATCGGTGCGAGATACGTGCGTTTCGGCGCGCTGCGATGCGTGCGAAAAGCGCGTGCGCCGCGCGAGGCTTGCGAGAGAAAGTTGATTCGCGCGAAATTGCAGTTGCCTCGATCGGCGATCAGTCGCATAATCCGGTTTCGAATCGACGGTCTTCAGGCGGACCCACGGAGGACCCAAGCGATGAGCCTCGCTTTCGGCGCCCATTGCGACGACTTTCACATTGCCACACGCTTGTTTCTCAAGCTCGATCTCTCGTTGCAGCGCGAGACGGTGCTGCACTTCTTTGACAGCGTGCGCCGAGAGTTTCCCGGCATGCGCAAGCTGCGCCGCCGCGAGGATTCGTCCCTTCTGCTCGAAGAGGACGAAGATGAACGCGGGCAGCGGCGCTGGCTGCGGCTCGACCAGGCCACGATCCGCCTCGGCCATCACAATCCGCCCGACATCGATGACGCGGCGCGCTTCGCGCACGCCATTCTCAAAACCGCTCCATATCATCTGACGCTCGGCGATCTGGACTACGACCACATGGAAGTCGTGTTGGGCTTTGATCTGGAGTATCGCGGCAACCACGACCAACTCATCGCCGACACGCTCTATGCCGGCGGCCCGCTGGCCAATCTCGTGCAGCACGGCTCGATCGTCCATGCGATCGACGCGCAGCCGTTTCTCGGCTTTTCGCTGAGCGATGCGTGTGACTTGCAGGCCTACATCGAAATCAAAAGCCGCACGAGCACGTTCGAGGTGCGCACCGGTCAATACGAACCTCAACCGCTCAGCGTGTTCTTGACGATCCGCCGCTTCTTCGGCTTCATCGAACGGGAAAGCCTCGTCGACGTGCATCGCGAGATGACTGATCTGGCGATGGAATGGGCCGTCGAGCGCGTCGTTCCGCTCGTCATTCAACCCCTTGCGCACGCTATTGCCTCGCGGCCGTAGGAAAATTCCCGTGGCATGTCGAAGCGAAGCGCACGGCATGGCGGACCAATCTTCGAAATGTCGAAGTGGCGAAGTGCGGATCGAATAGCCCGGCCTCGCTAAAGGCAGGCGCGATCGACAGATTGCCACATGAATCTCCGTGAGTCCCAAACGACATGGCAGCCGACGGAGAGGTACTCCGAAATCGACGGCAACATGCCGTCGTGGCGGGTGTTCACTCGCCGAACAGCTCTGAAAACGCCTATTCACGCGGGTTTTGCGCGCTTTGAGGCGGATTTTCTTCGGTTTTTCACGGTTTTCGGTCGATTCAATGGCAGTCTCTCCGCGCCCGTCGGCTGCGGGATGCGGTCGCCACGGTTTACACGTTTCATTTAAGGAGTCGCCCCATGGCCAGCATGAAGTCGAAGAAAATGACGAAGTCCACTCTGATCAACTACATCGCTGAACAGAACGAGGTCACGAAGAAGCAGGTCATCGCGTTCGTGGATACGCTTGACGATGTGGCCCACAAGGAGCCCAAGAATGGCTTCACGCTGCCGGGCATCGGCAAGCTGGTGCTGACGAAGCGAAAGGCACGAATGGGCCGCAACCCCGCGACCGGTCAGGAAATCAAGATTCCCGCGAAGACGGTCGTGAAGTTCCGCGTCGCCAAGGCGGCGAAGGAAGCCATTTTGTCGAAGAGCTGAACAGTGCCACGGCATTGGTTGGTTTGAAATCTGCGCGTACTATCCCGCCCGATCGTCGTCGGCGAGCCTGATTGCTCGCTCGTGTCGATCGGGCGGATTTGTTCTTGGCGCGTTTGATTGTTCATCAGCGAAGCGAAATCGTGCATGTTCTGATGTGAATGGCCGTTGTTGGCTGACCGTTGTCTCAGGTGGTCAAATCGCACAAGGCAGTTCGAAATCTCGTGAATCGGAGCGGTCCAGCGCATCCGCGTGTTGTGTTTCTGGCACAGTTGATACTTGGCGACTTATCAGCTACCTTAACAAAATCACTCCGGTAGTTTCCTTTCTCGCGATGGAGGTTTGACCCGTGAAACAAATGAAGAAGGCGATTGTTGTCCTCGGTCTGGCGACGTTCGTTGCAACGATGGGCATGATGGGTGACGGCTGCACCGGACGCGACTTTTCGTCGTTGGCCGGCGTGTGGTCGATCGAGCGCGGAGACTTAAGCGCCAAATTCACCTATACCGTAAACAATGGCGGCGAAGTCACCGAAGAGTCGGTCTCGGGCGCGCTCGAGCCGCTCGATCCATCCAAGTTTCCCCCCGTGCTCGCGGAGCTGATCGCGCAGTGGAATGCCGGACTGGCAGAGCTTAATCAAAAGATCGACGAGGCCATTCCCGAAACGGTCATCATCACGTTTCCCGGTCCGTTTCAGATGCGCATTACGAACGCCGACGATCCGGGCAAGACGGGCATCGGTCTGATTAACGAGAACGCGGAGTACGGGTTTGTGGCGATTCTCGGCGGCAGCGGTCAAGGCAGCGATCAGGGCGGCGGCGGCGTGCTGGATGTGTCGAGCATCGAAGGGCGTTTCAATGTGGGCGCTCGAACCACCAATGGCCGCATTGTGCGTCGGCTGATTGTCGCGCTGATCGGTTCCAACGATTCGAGCTTGTCGTTTGTAGCGGAGATATCGGTGGAATACACCGGCCAGTGGATCGCGCCAGTTCCGCCGGGGAACAACAACAACAATGATAATGACAACGAGAACTCGAACGACAATAGCAACCAAAACGATAACAGTAACGACAACGCGAATTCAAACGAACCGTGATTGCGAGTTGGCGGCGGCGTAAATCAGTTCGGAAGCGCAGGCGCTCGGCGGCATTGGGAATACGGCGCGCACGTCGCCCCTTCGACGTCTGGCACGGGGGCCGAACGCCTACGACAAGCGCGGTTCTTCGCCGGTTGAATTACTTCTCCGTGGTCTTTGGTTCCTTGGGAATGTTGGCCACACTGACGGCGGTTCGCTTCAGCCGCGGGGCCAGCGCCCAAGGCTGGTCGCTCATGAGCTTGATGCGCATGACGTTGATGGCCGTCATGAATTGCGGATCCACGTCCGGGTTGGGGTCTTCCGGGCTGACCTCCGTCTTTTCACCGGTGCGGCGGCGCTCGAGTATCTCCTTGGGGATGTCGCCTTGTTGCCCCTTGCCCTTTAGCAGGTCGCGCTCGCGGCGAAGGCGGAGAATCTTGGAGACTTCCTGCGGAATGGTCTTGACGACGATGTGGGGCTCGACGCCCCAGGTCGTTGCACCTTCCTTCCGGTGCAGAAGATACCAGGGATCGGCACCGGGCATGTCGGCATCGGGCACATAGTAGTAGGCTGTCGTCAGCTTCAAGTATGCCTGTGCATCGAGCATCGGAATCAAATTCTGAACGCTGCCTTTGCCGAAGGTGCGCGTGCCGATGATGCACGCCTCTTTAAGTCCGGCCAGCGCGCCGGCGACGATCTCGCTGGCGCTGGCGCTGTATTCGTTGACCATGACAATCATGGGCACGAGCCGATGACGCGCGCGGCGACCGGCGGCGCGAAGCACCATGTTCTGCCCGCGGTCGCGTCCCTTCGTGCGGACGATCGGCGCATCCTCCGGCAGGAAGAGATCGCACATGTCGCGCGCGGCGTTGAGCAGTCCGCCGGGGTTGAATCGCAAGTCGAGGATGATGCCGCGGCAGTTTTCGTCATCGAGCTGGCTCAGGGCCTTATCGAGATCGCGCACGGTCTTGTCCATGAAGCCGCTGACGCGAATGTAGCCGATGCGCATTTCGGGATCGATCATGTAGTCCCAGCCGGTCGGCTTGTTGTCGTCGCGCGTATTGCCCCGAACGGTTCGCAGCGTGATGCGCTGCCGCACCAGTTCATAGTCGCGCACTTCCTTTGTCGCGACATCTTCGATCTTAAGCAGTACCGTCGTACCGGCTTCGCCGGTGATGTTCTTGACGGCCTCGGTGATCGTCATCTCATTCGTCTTTTTGCCTTCGACTTCGAGAATGTGATCGCCGGGCTTGATGCCGGCGTTGTAGGCCGGGGAATCTTCAAGCGGTGACTCGACGCGCACGGGCTTGCCGACTTCTTGCGTGATCTGGATGCCGACGCCGACGAACTCTCCGCGGGTCTGCTTGTTGAAT
>CAZRFP010000154.1:1865-10197 GCA_964599535.1 uncultured Planctomycetaceae bacterium | reverse complement strand
GAGGATCGCTTGACGAAGAGTCGGTCATGAGTGTGTTTCGGCTCGGGTTCGACAATGGGAAAGAGCCGCCCCTTCGACGGAGGCAGCGCGGCGAAGCATCTTCGGACGAGGGCCTCGACCGCATCGGGATCGACTCGGCCGGCGATGGACAGGACACCGTTTCCACCGGTGAATCTTGAGGCGTGCATGGCGGCGATGTCTTCGCGCGTAAAGCGTTCGGCGTTTTCGATGGTTCCGAGGCGAGGCAGTCGATAGGGGCTTTTTTCGAAGAACTTTCGCCTTGCGAAATGGATGAGTTCGGCGTTCCAGTCCTCTTCTTCGCGGGCGATGCTGTCGCGGAGCGCCGGCTTGATGCGTGCCAGCTCCGCGGCATCGAACGCGGGGGAGATAATGACATCGGCGAGGACTTCAAATAGCGCGTTGAAATCTTCGGCGGCGGCGGTGAAGCTGCACGAAACCTGATTCAGACCCGCGCCGGCGCCGAGGGCGCTTCCGCGCGCGGCGAATGCCTCGGAGATATCGTCGCCACCGCGCGAGGTGGTTCCGCGCGTGAGCATTTGCATCATAAGCGGCGAAATGCCGTTGTTCTGTTCTGATTCGAGAATCAGTCCGCCGACAAAGGCGACATGGGCCGACGCGAAGGTGCAGCCGGCCATGGGCCGCACGACGCAGGCGAGGCCGTTATCGAGCGTGAAGCCGTGCCGCGCGGCGGGCTGTTTCGACGCCACGTCGGCGCCTCTGCGCACGATGCGCCGCTTGGGCAGCACAGCCGCCGAGACGAATGCATCGGGTCGAAGATATCGACTTGCGACGCGCATGAGATCGTCGGCATCAGTT
This sequence comes from uncultured Planctomycetaceae bacterium, assembly GCA_964599535.1. GTDB lineage: Bacteria > Planctomycetota > Phycisphaerae > UBA1845 > UTPLA1 > JADJRI01. The sequence goes on along the minus strand of CAZRFP010000154.1, from coordinate 9,360 downwards.
TCGAAAACGCGCGATTCGTATGCGCGGGCATAGTCGACGGTTCCGCCGGCAAGATAGTCTTCTCCGAGCTGGGTCGCCGCTCCGGATGCGGTCTCGCGCTGCAGTCGCAGGCTGGTGAGGTTTTGCCGTTTGGCGCGTTCCAACTCGGCGGGGCTGATGGGGGCGTGCCCGAGACCGATGAGCACTTCCAGGACGGCGCGTTCGACGGCCTCGACTTTAGCGGCGTCGCACTGGACATCGACCTGCATCATGCCGGTGGAATGCCAGTGGCTGTCGTGGAGCATCGAGACTTCGAACGCAAGCTGGCGGTCCCATCGCAGGGCCTTTGCGAGGCGCGAGCTGTCGGACTGGCCGAGCACGGTCGAGAGCAATTCGAGCGGCACGTCGTCGACGTGCCCATCGCGGACGGTCTGCCAGCCGATGGTGAGTGTCGCGGATTCGACACTCATGGGCTTAAAGGCCCGAAGCGGCGCGGCGATGGACTTCACCGGGGGCAGGACCATGTCGTATCGTGCGCGGCGCTCCATTCCGTCGAAATGCCGGGCGACGGCGGCGGCGGCCTCGTCGAGATCGATGTCGCCGACGATGACGACAAAGACATTGTCCGGCACGTGCAACTGCCGGTGGTAAGCGACGAGATCGTCGTGGGTGAGGGATAGAAGCCCGGATCGGTGGCCGATGACGGGGTATTGCAATGGATGCCCGGCATATGCGATCTCGTAGAACATCTCTTCGAGCTGGGTTTCGGGATCATCGCGGTCGCGCTCGAGTTCTCGCTGTACGACGCCCATCTCGCGATCGAAGACGCTCTGAGAGAGAAGCGGCCGGATGAGATAGTCGGCGAATATTTCGACGGCGGTGGACATGTTTTCGCGCGTAGTGCCGAGGTGGTGGCAGATGTGGTCGATCGTGGTGTAAGCATTGATGAGTCCGCCGAGTCGTTCGCCGAGGCGCGCGACTTCGCGCTCGTCGCGTCGCTCGGTGCCGTCGGACGTGATCACGTGCTCGAGCAGATGGCTGATTCCCGTGCCGGTCCAGCGGCCTTCGAAGGCGCTGCCTCCGCGGACATAGACGCGCACCTCCACGACGGGTGCGACATCGTGCCGCTGCAGAATGGCAGTCAGTCCGTTGTCAAAAACGGCGACGCGGCGTTCGACGGTGTCGATGAGCCGGTAGGCTTCGCGGAGTGATCGTTTGCGGGGCTTTCGTCGCATAGGCTGCCGGTTCGCGCATGCTCAGGCATCGACCGCCTGCGTCGTCATGCCGTGATCGTGACACTTTCATTCCCCGGCCGCGGGATCGGCCGATGGTCTCTTCAATGGGCCTTTCGACCATGTCGCACGCACAGCAGCGTTCGGACGCGGGCGAGCAGATCGACGCGATTGACCGGTTTGGTGACGAAGTCGTTTGTTCCGACTTCGACGCCGCGTTCGATGTCGCCCATCTCGTGCAGGGCCGTGACCATGATGATGGGGATGTCCTTCGTGGCGTCGTCGGATTTAAGGATTTTGCAGACTTCGTAGCCGCTCATGCGCGGCATCATGATGTCGAGCAGAATCAAGTCCGGCTGGTGCTGTGCGACTTTTTCGAGGCACGATTGGCCGTCGAGGGCGGACAGCGTGGTGACCTCCGGCAGTTCCTCGAGATAGGCTTCGAGGAGTTCGAGGTTCTGGGGGTTATCGTCGACGATGAGCACTTTGCTCGGCGGCAGGTTTTCGTCGTTGGGGTTCACGGCGCGTTCCTCTTGGTCTGTATGGCCCGGACCGGCGCATCGGACGGGGCTGAATATGCATGCGTCGGCGGAATGTTAACGCCTGAGACCGTGACGGGCCAATCGGCTCGCGGGGTCGGGCGTGCTGTTACTGCGGGGATTTCCCATGCGGGACGCCTGTGCCACATGGTGTTAGAATTCGGACCGTTCATACATGAGTCCATCTCGAACCTGGCGACAACTCCGAGCGATCATGATCGCGATCGACGCACTGGTCGTCGTCGCCGCGTATCTGCTTGCCGATTATTTGCGTTGTCGGTTCTGGATGGGCACCGAGTGGCCTGAAGCGATCGGCGGTACGACGAGCAGCGTTCGTATTCATATGAAGGTGCTGGCCTTTCTGCCGGCGATTTGGGCGTTTTCACTGAACCAACTGGGGTGGTACGCGCCGAAATGGCGTCCGCGCGCCTGGCTCATTCGCACGGCCTTGAGCGCGACGGGGATTCTGATTCTATCGATGGCGGCGCTAGCGCTGCTCCTGGAGCGCGAGCTGTATCCCCGTGCGCAGATGGGCTTTGTGGCGCTGTTGTTGCCTGCGACCACGCTGGTGGTTCGAGGTATAACGGAAGGCCTCGGCCGCCTGCTGGGTGATCGAAAGACGCATCACGTTTTGATCGTGGGCACGCAACGGGAGGCGGTTCGCGTACGGCGACTGTTTCGGCGCGTGGGGTTTGGCGCTCCGGTGGTGGTGGGTCATTTGCGCGGCCCGTGGGAAGATGGTGAGTCCGCAGTTGAAAGCCGGTTGATTCTGGGCGGGGTTGAGGAACTGGGTCCGATATTAGATGGGCGAGTCGTTGATGAAGTCGTGTTTACCACTCCGATCGAGCACATGGCCGTAGTGCTCGACTATGTGCGTCTTTGCGAAGAGGTCGGAGTTGCCGCGCACATTCAGGCGGAGTCGATGACATGCCATTCCGTCCCGGAGATCACGCAATTTCACGGTCTGCCGCTGCTGGCGTACTCACCGTCTCGGCACTCGCCGGAATTGCTGGCCATCAAGCGGTTTACGGATATCGCCCTGTCAATTGTCGGAATCGTTCTGACCGGGCCGATAATGCTGTTATGCGCTGGCATCATCAAAGCGACATCACCTGGACCAGTGCTTTTTCGGCAGTTGCGAAGCGGTCTGAACGGCCGCGAGTTTCACATGTTCAAGTTTCGCACGATGGATCCGAACGCGGAACGCGAACAGGCAAAATTTGCGCATTTGAACGAATCGAGCGGACCCGTGTTCAAAATCCGGAACGATCCGCGCGTGACGCGGATCGGCCGGGTACTGCGGCGCTGGAGCGTCGACGAACTGCCGCAGCTTTTCAACGTGCTGATCGGCGATATGTCGATCGTCGGCCCGCGTCCGCCGATACCGGCGGAAGTGGCGAAGTACGATCGCTGGCAGCGTCGCCGTCTCAGCATGCGTCCGGGGCTGACATGCATCTGGCAGATCAAGGGTCGGCATCGGATCGGATTTCAGGAATGGATGGAATTGGATCTGCTGTATATCGATCACTGGTCGCTTCGGCTGGATTTTCGGATTTTATGGCGGACGATTTCGACGGTGCTTTCAGGCTCCGGCGCGTAGAACGGTCCGTTCGTTTCGCGTACGATGGACGACCGGCTCCGCTGGGGGAGCGGTTGGATACTGAATTGAATTCCACGAGGGGAATATGACCAGCGTGATACCCTGGTTGCTGATAGTCTGCACACTTGCCATCGGGCAGTCGCCGGACGAAGAGCCGGTGAATGAGGCCCGTACCGAGGAGCAAGCGGTTGAAGAACCGATCGCCAACGTGATTCGCGTTCAGATTCGTGCAGAGAAGACACTGGTGCCCGTGGGCAGCCCGGTCTATGTCGAGTTCATTATTCAGAACCGCACGAATTCAGCCGTGACGCTGGGGGTTCCGGGCGCTCTAAAGGCCAAAGAAACGTACGAGCATGGGATGGGGCTTCCGCTGGAGCATGTGTTTTCCGGCACGAATTTTCGGGGACTGGAGATCGTCGCGGAGAATAACCCGGAGATGGGCCATCGGGTGACGCGCAAGCCGCAGTACCCGGTTCCGCAGATTACGCTTGCACCGTTTGCCATGGTGGGGCTTCGGTTCGACGTGGCGCGGTTTTACCCTGGGCTGCACCAGAGCGGGACGTATGAGCTGCGCTGGAAGCCCTATGCCGGCGCGGTGGAGACGCCGCCGGTTCTGATTCGCGTGGTGTCGTTTAAGCAGGCGCTGATCGAGACGAACTACGGCAATATGCTGATGACGCTGCTGTATGATCAGGCACCGCGCCATGTGGAGAACTTTATCGAGCTTTCCCGCCAGCGGTTTTACAACAACAAGACGTTTCATCTGGTGTTTCCGAATCACTTCATCCTTGGCGGATGCCCGAACGGCGACGGCACGGGTAAACGGCCTGATGGCGTGACGCTGTCGCCGGAGTTCAGTGACGTTCCGTTTGATCTGGGAACGGTGGGGATGGCGCTGATACATGGGGATGAGAATTCGGGCAGCAGCCAGTTTTTCATCTGCCTGGGTCGGCAGCCGGGATGGGATGGGAAGTACACGGCGTTCGGCCGGATACAGGGTCCGGAGTCTCTGGACACGCTTCGCAAGCTGGGTGAAGTTTCGACGGATGGCGAACGGCGACCGAAGGAGCCAGTTCGGATCAAGAGTATCACGATCAGTGATATTCCGTTTGTTCCGCGCGAATACGAGTAACGGGGCGGGTTGGAATTCACAGGGTGATTGCGGCTTTGCGGGGTGACTCGCACGGTTTGGGTTGCGCGCGTTCCTGGATTTATTGCGCGCAGGGAGGATGAGGGGTTGGGTGCGCGCGGAGAATTCGAGCGTGATTCGGGGGGAGGGCGATGATACAAGTCGTGGACGATTCGGGGGGAGCACCACCGCTTCCTTACGGGCGCGGCTCAGATTTGCACTTGCCGGCGCTTCGTATTCAGACGCGCGGCTCGGATTGGGTGGTTCAGATTTTTTGTGGCGTTATAATCCTGCGCCTTGCGAGCGGCGCGACCGCCGCCTTCCTGTCGTTCAAGTCCGGTTCGGCCCCATGCAACGTCCCGGCCGAGAAAACGGGTCAGATGGGAAACCAGGCAGCCCAGCTTTGCCGGCCCGTGTGCCGTGGATCGCCGAGCCGGACTTGAACGACAGGCGGGAAAAGAAAAGCGAATTGAACTTCCTTCGCAGCGGATCTGGCTCATGTCCTACACCGTACTCGCTCGTAAGTTCCGCAGTCAGAACTTTGATGAAGTCGTCGGGCAGGCTTCGATCGTCACGACGCTGAAGAACGCCATCGAGCAGGAGCGCGTTCACCACGGCTATCTGTTCTGCGGGACGCGCGGCGTGGGTAAGACGTCAATGGCCCGCATTCTGGCGAAGGCGCTGAACTGCCACGGGAGCGACGGTCCAACGACGACGCCGTGCGGGACTTGCGATTCGTGCGTGAGTATCGCGCGCGGTGACGACGTGGACGTGGTCGAGATCGACGCGGCGAGCAACACGGGCGTGGACAACATCCGCGAGCTTCGCAGCAATGCGGTCTATCGGCCTGCGCGTTCGCGGTTCAAGATCTACATCATTGACGAAGTTCACATGCTGAGCACGGGTGCATTCAACGCGCTGCTGAAGACGCTGGAAGAGCCTCCGAGCCATGTGAAGTTCATCTTCGCGACGACCGAGCCGCACAAGGTTCCGGCGACGATCCTGAGCCGCGTGCAACGGTTCGACTTCAAGCCGATCGCGCTGGATGCCATAGCCGCGCAGATACAGGCCATCTGCAAATCGGAGAAGGTGACGATCGACGAAGCGGCGATGAAACGGCTGGCCCGCCTGGCGAACGGCTCGATGCGCGACGCGCTGAGCCTGCTGGACCAGGTGCTGTCGATGGCGGGGAAGAAGATTACATCTGAGATCGTGGATGAGCTGTTCCCGGCGGCGCACGATGAAGTGTTCGCTGAACTGATCGACCGGCTGGCGGCCAACGACGCGGCCGGGGCGCTGGCGGTCGTTGATCGCAGCCTGAGCGGCGGCGCGACGCTGGACAACTGGTGCAATCTTCTGATCGCGCAGCTTCGGGACTTGATGATCCTTCGAGTTTGCGGCGAGGAGACGGACCTTGTCGATGCGCCGGCGGGGATTCGCGCAAAGCTGGTGGAGCAGTGCCGCCGGTTCGATGGCGGCGCCTATGTCTACATCATCAGCGTGCTGGAAGAGCTGCGCCGCTCGACGCGCGCGAGCCATAGCGGGCGTGCGCTGGTGGAGGCGGCGGTCATCCGGTTGGCGGAGGCGTCTAACTACTCTTCGATCGAGTCGTTGCTTGACTATGTCGGCCGAGGCGGGACTGAGAGCGGCGGGCCGGCGGGTGTATCGCGGCCTGCGGCGGCGGTGGCGCCTGCCGCACGCTCGGCGGCTGCGCCCACGCCTTCGCCGCGCGGCTCGGCCTCTTCGGCCGAAAAAAAAAACACGGTAGCTGACGATACGGAAGCCATTGCCGCGGAGTATGGCGAACCACCGGCGGCTCCCGCGGCGACACGGCGACCGTTCCGCACGTCGGCATCGGGCGGGCCGGCCACGAAAGGTGATGCACCAGCGGCGCTTCCTGAGAGCGGGCTACGGGGATTAAACCGCCCCGCTGCTACACCGATCGTCAGCGCGGGCGGCGCGATTCCTCGTCGGACGACTCAGGAAGACTTGCGCGCGGCCCAGACCGATCCGCTGGTGAAAGCGGCGATGGACCTGTTTGACGGTCAGATCGTCGAAGTACAGCGGCATCGCCAAGTCAGCGCGAGGGGCATAGAATCCGAGATTGAACAGGACGACTTGGAGGCTTAAGACGCCCTATCGTCCGCGGCCTGCGCGAAGAAGGGCGCGGCTGATTATTCTTGCGACGATCGCGCGCTTCGGCGTGCGTGAGTTTGACGCATCAGGAGTCATGCATGTTTGGAAAACTGGGTGAAATCGGCGGGATGATGAAGCAGGTGGCGCAGATGAAGGCTCGGATGCAGGAGCTTCAGGAACAGGCGGTGAATCTGCGATTTGAGTCTGACAGCGGCGCGGGCGCGGTGCGTGCGATCGTCAACGGCCGGATGGAGCTGACGGATGTGAAGATCAACCCGGAGGTGGTCAAGTCTGACGATGTTGAGATGCTCGAGGACCTTGTGAAGGCGGCGGTGGCGGGCGCGCAGAAGAAAGCGGCCGAGGGAATGCGCGCGGAGATGCAGAAACTGACAGGCGGGATGAACATTCCGGGGCTGGATTCGATGATGGGCGGCGCTTAATCGGCGGAGCGTACGGTTGAGAGAACACACATTTCATGCCAGAGCAACTGCCGCCATCTCTAACGCGATTAAAGGAAGAATTCACCAAGCTGCCGGGGATCGGTCCGCGAAGTGCCGAGCGTTTGGCATTTCATATTCTCAAGTCGGATCGCGATTCGGCACTGGCGCTGGCGCATGCCATCCGCGAAGTGAAGGACATGGTGCGTCACTGCCGGGTGTGCTTCAATCTGACCGAGTCCGATCCGTGTCCGATCTGCTGTGATACGCGGCGCGACGCGGGGCAGGTGTATGTGGTCGAGCAGCCGAAGGACCTGATGCTGCTGGAGTCGACCGGCCTGGTGCGCGGGGTGTATCACGTGCTGCTCGGTCACATCGCGCCGCTCGACGGCGTGGAGCCGGGAGATCTGACGATCGAGGCCCTGGTGCAGCGCGTGAAGCGC
>CAZRFP010000154.1:0-1855 GCA_964599535.1 uncultured Planctomycetaceae bacterium | reverse complement strand
GGTGCTGGCGACCAACCCGACGATGGAGGGCGAAGGCACGGCGCTGCACATCAAGAGCGTTCTGGCCGGCACGGGGGTGACGATCACGCGGCTGGCGCGCGGCCTGCCGAGCGGTTCGCAGATTGAATATGCAAGCCGGGCGGTGTTGCAGGATGCGATCGAGGGGAGACGGGAATTCTGATCCACTCAAAATGAAAGAGGCAAGCTGAAGAAGAGCACAGTGCCTGGTGGGCCGAAACACCCGATTCTACCGGTTGTCGTGATTCGGTCCGTGCGCACCGGCGGGACGCCGATGCTCCCCGGCCCGCAGAATTATCTGTCTCGGTCTACAGGTTCGTTCTCCTGCATTTTTCCTTCTGCGTTTTCCCTTTTGCAATATTCGATCTACTTAGTTTCAGGCACCCACGAAGCGTTCGACGGCCCAGTAGCCGCCGATGAGGGCGATGAGGCATGAGGCCGGTACGACGATGCGTCGGCGATACCATTCGGCTCGGCGCCACCAGCCGACGGCCGCGAAGGCGATCGCGATCACGGCGATCTGGCCGATCTCGACGCCGATGTTGAAGCTGATGAGCGCGTTGAGATAGTGCCCCTGCGGCACGCCCAATTCCAATAGCACGCTGGCGAAGCCCAGTCCGTGCAGCAATCCAAACAGGAACACGACGGCCGGCCGCCACGGGTGCAGCTTGCTGGTGAAGAGATTTTCGACGGCGACGAAGGCGATCGAGAGCGCGATGAGCGGCTCGACGACGCGGGCGATGGCCTGCTCTGACAGGCTGATGACACCGAGTACGGCAAGGGAGAGCGTGATGGAGTGCGCGATGGTGAAGGCGGTGACCTGCCAGATCAGGGCGCTCCATTTGTGGCTCAGCAGAAACAGGCATAAGACGAAGACGATGTGATCCACTCCGAGCGGCAGGATGTGCTCGAAGCCCAGGGCGATGAACTCGGCGGTGACGCGCCAGGCGCTTTGGGGCGGCGGTGGCGTCAGTTCCGCGCTTGTGCCGTCGCCGGCGCGCAGGGGATACGGCTCGCTGCGGCCGCCGGCGTCGAGCCGCTGGATCATGGGCAGCATTTCGCCTGTTCGGAGCGTGAGGATGATGTTGCCAAAGGTCTTCGAGGTGAATAGGACGAATTGGCGAGCGGTATCGGGGGCGCGGCCAGTGAGACGGATAAAGCGTGTCGATGAGACCGCGCCGTGTGGATTGGGCGCGGGCGGATCGGCGCTCCGGGGGAATTCGATCTCGCAGGCCGCCTCCTTGTCGTCGAAGCGCAGCTTGATGCGGCGCTCGATGAACGCGCGCAGTTCGGCTTCGCGGACGGATTTGGCATCGGGCGGCGATGCGAGGTACTGGTCGAGGTCGGCCGGGGTGAGATGTTCCGGGGGAACGCCGACGAGCCATGCGTCGATGTCGTAGTGGACGTCGACGCGGTAGGCGCCGTCGGTCTCGAAGACAACGTTGACGAGGGTGAGGTCGACGTCGTGGGCGCGAGCGGCAGTCGTGGAGAGAAGAACTCCAGTCAAGACGGCGGTGAGTTGGAGGGTTCGGTGCGGATGCATCATAGGATGGTGATCCGGTTGGTGAAGTAGTTTGATGGCATGTTATCGGGCGCGGCACCGTATTTCGACTACATTCGGTCGTCGTATTGGGTTCGCGGATGTCATTTGCGCGGCACATCCACCATGCCCGCGCTTCACGGGGCATGGTATTCCGGTTTTATGGCACTTCGGTCCAGCGGCACCTCGGTTTACCGGCACTCCAAGCATGACACATCGCTATTGGATCTTTGTCGCTTACTTGGCATTCGTACCGGCGAGACGCCGGCGCCACAGCACAACATAGCACAGGATAAC
>CAZRFP010000153.1:0-10424 GCA_964599535.1 uncultured Planctomycetaceae bacterium | reverse complement strand
GGAAGCAACTCGCATTGACCATTGGATGGATTGCAAGACTGATTGGGCGGACAGGAGACCGGAGTGCCGGCGCACGCGCCCCCACTGCAAGTGTCGTCGATCGTGCAGAGATTGCCATCGTCGCACGCGCTTGAATTGTTCGAGTGCAGACAATCGCCGTTGTCACAGATATCCGCTGTACACGGGTTACCGTCGTCGCAGTCGACATCGTCGTCGCACTCCTCGGCTGTTCCCGATAGCGTTGCGAGCATGGTGAAGTCCGAACTGTTTGCGGTGAGATTATGCGTCTGAATGGCGAGGACGTTGGTCCCCGGAACTAGGAGTGCAGCGAGTGAAAAGCTATTGTGAATCGCGACCGTCTGCGGCGCATTCGCGGGACTACCGTTCGAGCACTCGCGATCATTGGTCGCCAACTGGCTGAAAGCCGGAGGGCTGCCGACCACATTATTCCGACCAACTTCGACGCCGTTGATATAAGCGACGAAGCCATCGTCGTAGTCGAGTGTCAGATCGAGCGTGGTCATGGCGGCCGGGTTGGGGATGGAAAACTCTATACGAGTGTAAAGGCTGACGTAATTGTTCGCCATGTCGGAAAGAAGCGTGCCGCGCGATGCAGTACAATCCGGACCGTAGCCGAATCCACTCGGCCCCTCCTGCCAAGCAGAATCATCAAATCCGATCTGAGTCCACAGTAGTGAAGCAACCGGTGTCGATGGCTCGGATGTCCCCTTGAAGTACTTCCAATCCGCTCCACCTAAGATCGGTAGTGGAGTCACGATCGACGGCTCGCCGCCGTTTGATGCGCCCGGCGTAGCGCTCGCAAGTACAATAATAGGTCCAACGCCGTTTGGATAGCGGCCTGACGTAATGTCGGTTGTTTGTTCAGTGAACGAGAATCCATCGATAAGTGCGAAACCGTTCTCTTGCGTATCGAAGAGCCCAAGGTCTTCGCCTGTACGAGAGATGTTAAAGTTTGTATGCAGCGGGCCTTGGCTCGGCGTTGAATCGCACCAGAAGATCAGGTACTGACCTGGACCGATAACGACACCATCAGGAATTCTATACTGTGCGGGGAATCCCAGATTATCTGTCAAGTGCATTCCCGACATGTCCACGGCGCTGGTGCTGGGGTTGTATATCTCAATCCAGTCATCAAACTCGCCGTTTTCATCCGTGTTCAGCGTATTGTTGGACGCAAGGAATTCGTTAATGACCAGACCGGTATGAACTTCATACGTCCAGTTATCGCCGGCGAAAGGTCTTGCATCAGAATCCTGAATGGCACCGGCCAAGATAACGATCGAGGCAGTGCCTTCGCCGGGTGCAGCGTAACCAAAAAACGTATACGGGCCGGATGAACCCGAAATCCCGGAAAGAGACGTGGCTGGCGAACCATTCACCATCAGGCTGCTTGCGATGACACCAGTGACCGGCTTGCTGAAGGTCACGTCAACATGCGGTAATATGACAACATCGGCGCCACGCACCGGCATTTCGGACGCAACAACGGGAGGCTGCGTATCAATCGTATAAGACCATGAGTTTCCTTCGAATAGCAAGCTCGGATTTTGCGCATCGGCGATGCTGTCCTGAGCAAGAACGACATTCCTGATACCGTCGCCCGGAATGGACGCGACGCTGAACGTGTAGCGATCAGGGGCATTGACGACAAGGCCTGTCGCTTCGCTGCCGTTTACGGTTAGGTCGGACGCATCGACGCCTGTCACATCCTGCGTAAAAGTTACCTCAATGCTGGTCAGGTCGCTCAATGTGGAGAACTTTGGCGGGTTCGTGCTCGCAACGCGAGGCGGCAAATCACCCTTCTGCATCGTGAAGTTATCAGAAATGACACCAGTTGAGCGGATATTTCGCAACGTCAGCGTCGCTCCTTGAATGTCAACAAGACACGAGCCGTGCGCTGACTCTGAAAAGTACATAACCGGATGATTCAGAGACCCTCCGGTGCTCGCGCCGCCATGGCCTGCAACAACGTAAACCGCGCCTTCATGAGCGTTTGCACCAGGGCTTTTCAGGTAGGGACCGGAACCCGTCAAGCGGCCATCGCCATCATCAATGATGTTTCCATTCAACTCTAATGTTGCGAAGTTCGGCGTCACAAAATTGGGCGCACTGCCATATCCGTATGCTCCATCGATTAAATACGATCGCTCATAACTGTGCGAGTGCCCGGTGAGTACAAGGTCAACGCCGCCGGCCTCAAGAATAGGCAGCAGGTTCTCGCGCATATCGGTCATGCGGCCGCCGGAATCACTCGCAGTGTCCGAGTTGTGCGTGCCCTTTGAATAAGGCGGATGATGAAAGAACGCGATAATCCACTGCTGATTTGTGGCTGCCAGGTCCGCTTGCAACCATGTCGCCATCGGACCGGAACCTGACCTGCTGACCTGCTCAGAGTTTAAGCAGATGAAATGTGCATTGCCATAATCAAAGGAATAGTAGGCCTCAGTCCCTGAAGCGACGCCGCCAGCTTCGGCGGCGGTCGGAAGCACGAATGCCTGATAATATGGACCAGTCGACGCGCCGGGGCTTCCGGATGTGGTCGATGCACCCTCATGGTTGCCGAGTGTGGGCCAAAGTGCCGTGTTACGCAGCAGGTTGGCATACGGCGTGAAGTGATTTGTCGTGAACTCCTGGTCAGTGCCGCTGTTGTAAGCGATGTCACCAAGCTGGACGACGAAATCAGGCAGTGCGGCCCCGGCGTCCGTGAGCATCGCGCTCAGCACCTGCGCCTGAGCGGATCCACCGGTTCCGCCATCACCGACAACCCAGAATCGGAAAGGCGTTGAGCCGCCCGTATTCGGTGCTGTCTTAAAGTAGTGATTCGACGTGCCGCCGCCCTGCACGCCATCCGTGGATCCGACGTTGTAGAAGTACTTTGTGTCCGGTGACAATCCGCTAATGGTAACAAAATGGTCCGTGGAAACCGTCGCACTCGACGCAAATTGATTCAAGGTGCCTTGTACTGTGCCATACTGGACAACACTGTCAGACGAAACATCGGACCGCCAGCAAACTGTCACGGAAGTTGGCGTAAGGAGTTGTAAATAAGGCTGTCTGACCAAACTGCCAACGGGAGGGCTGCCTTCATTGAATCGCACAACGAGACGCGGACGCTGCGCGACCGTCGCGTACTCGCTCGAACGAACATCCACGCCATCCGTACCGCCCATGGTTGGTCGTATAAACCAGCCCAGATTGGACTCGCCATCTGACCAATTCTGAACACTGGAGGTGACGTTGATTGCGATCTCACCCGTGGTGCCGGCTACAGCCGTCGCGATCTCCGGTCCATAGGCTACACCCTCGTTGCATCCTCCACCGCAGAAGCTGCTGTAAGTCGTCGCCTCGCTCCAGGATGCGAATACCTGGTGTACACGCCCCGTATCGCCCGTATTGAATACGGTCAGATAGAGTGTGGCTTCCGTGATCTCAGCGCCCAAGGGAACCTGAGAACCACCGGCTCCGAAGATACTGTCAAATCGTATCAATGAGTATTGGTCAAATCCGGTTTGGGCCGGATCATCATCGTCCCATCCAATCTCCGCCGCATTACCGTTGTCCGTGCCCTGATTCGGAGTATTCTGCTGGAGGTATGTATCCTGCGTTCCCGAATAGCCGCTGACGCCTTGCTGAAAGCTGACGGTATCGGCCATTAACGGCGGCTGAATACACAGCGCAGCGCCAATGACCACCAGCGCAACGAGTGCGCTTTGAGCGCGGTTAATCTCACTTGATACGGAATTACTCAGCATTGCTAGCCCCTCGCTTTTTCTGCAGCGGTATATTGTCCTGATATTTTTTCTGATTTAGAGAACGTAAAAGGCGCTTCGCCTCTGAAAATCGCGGTGACTTATCGACTGCGCGCTGCAAGTCCTCGCGCGCCTCGTGGATTCGACCCAATGCAATCAGCACCCTGGCTCGCGATAACAAGTTGATTGCAGTATCCCGTCGGCGCAGCGCCTGATCAGCTTCAGCCATGGCTTGATGGAGATCACTTAGTACTTCCAAATGGTCGCCTGTCCGTTCAAACACCTCAGCGCGACGTAGATACCATTCCGTCTTGACCGCGGCACTTTCCAATTCCTGGTTGATCAACCTAAGCGCTTCATCGGTATTGCCTTGATGCACTTCGCAGCGAATCAGCGCATCAATCAGAATAACGGCACTTCCAAGGCGTTGTACGCTCTCACGATACCCAGCTACAGCATCTTCATAAAGGCCCAGCTTCTCCTGCAATCGACCTCGCTCGATATATAAGTCGACATCCGGATTAAGACCAATCGCAGCCGTGTAGTCCTCGATGGCAGCCTTTTCACGACCGGTCGCTCTACGAATTCGCGCCCGTTCTGCAAACGCCGTCGAGCTTCCAGTACCACTTTCGAGAAATCGAGTCAGCGCCGTGTCTGCTTCATCGTAACGCTTGAGACTTGCGAGCGTCATTCCACGATGCGCCCAAACTGAGGCATTATCCGGAGCAAGCTTCTCCGCTGCATCTAGATCACGAAGCGAAGCTTCGTAGTTCCCATCGAGGCGGTTTAGATAGCCCCTTTCAATGAGCAAGGTGACATTTTCAGGATCCTTCGCCAGCGCCGCGGTGACGCGTTCTATGTCATGGTGCACGCCGGGATGTGCGACTCCGCTTTCGGAAAAAATCGAAATCGCAAGTAACCCGACGACGCAGCCCCATCGACTGCCGATGGTGCGTTCAGGTGAGTGCTTTGCACCGAAAGCGCGTGAATGCTGAATAAATGCGCTCATGGTCGTCGGTCATTCTCCGGCGCCGAATCAGGATCTCGGCCGCTGATCGGCGGAACTCGCTGATCGCGAACATCTCTCGGCTTGACGTTGATGATCGCTGAGCGACTCGTCCAACCCGTGATAGTGCGGCCGCCTGATCCAAACAGGACCGTACCGGAATCGGAGGACTCGATGTCAATGACAAATGAACCGCCCGCATCAGTGCTCGTGCGACAGGTCAGCGTGACCAGGTAGCGCGGCCCGTCGGCGGATACACCACCTGCCCAGAGCGTATTGACCATCTTCTTCCGATTGACGTTGCGAACGTGGTTTGCGGGTAGACCGGAGAAGACGTAATCCGATCGAGCCTCGTTCACTTCAATGCCGTCAACAATGAGTCGGCCTTGTCGTCCGCCTGATGTATTGAACGCCAGTTCATAGCCGCGCAAATTACTGAATCCCTGCGCCAGCACATGAATCGTTACACGCTCGCCTGCCATGGCAGTTATGGTACTTGGCCGCAGAGTGAGTACGCCGGGCTGAATCTCCGGCAAGTCACCGGGTGTTGCATCTTCAACGCACGGTGTCGTGTCCGGATAGGGAATATCCTGGAACGCGTCCAGCACTGCCACAATATCGAAGATATCGACATGGCGATCGGGCGTCTGGCCCATGAGATCTACAGATTGCTGCGAGCAGCTTGTATAGATGTCCTGGAAACCATCGAGCACGCATACGATGTCAAAAATATCCACTCCGCCGGAGTTATTAACATCTCCCCATCGCCATGTGGTGGCCGAAGAAGCAGGCGTCAGGTTTTCCGGTTCGTGTGGCAGGCGAATGTCAGCGACAGCCAGGTATGTCGTATCCGGAATGATCTCCCGATCCGCAACATAAACGGTACCCCACGCCGCAGAAGACATGAACGCGGGCGTGTCCGTCAACAAGCCGTTTGGACTGACGTACTTCGGCGTACACGGAACATCAATCGACTCGACAAGCAAGGCAACAGAGTCCTGATTGGCCGGAGGGGTAATGGACAGATAACGCGAACCGACAGCAGACAAGGCAGGTGTACACACGAGCGTGTGCTCACAGCCATCATCCGGATCGCATGTATCTTCGGTGCATTCATTGCCATCATCACAGTCAAGCGGCGTTCCCGGCTGGCAAACACCGGCGAGGCAGGTCTCGAGGCCGTTGCAGACGTTACCATCGTCACAGTGGGCATCAACCTGGCACTCGTCGCAGGCGTCGGTATCTTCGTTGCAGAACTCATCGGGAGGACATGGCGACGAACCCGACTCGCACTCGCCGGTGACCGTGTTGCAGGTCTCGACGCCGTTGCAGAAGTCCCCGTCATCGCATTCACTGTTGTCCTGGCAGCCCGGAGGCAGCACGGACCCCGTCGCCGAGCTGCGGGCCACGTAGCCGCCCGCGGTCGAATGAAGGCTGGTCCAGACGCCAACCGGGAAGCTGCCCGGCAGCGAATTCTCGTCTTTGTAGAAGCCCTCAACGTCGTAACCGGCATACAGATCCTCGGCCGAGACGCGGCGGGTCATGCCCTCGACGAAGGACGTGCCGCTCAAGGCGCGAATCACCTCAGTTCGCGGATAGCCGGAGAAACTTCGATCGCCCGGCGCATCGCCGGCCGGAGTCGGCGCGAGATGGTTGCCATACACCACATAGTCCATATGAACGCCGTCGATGATGAGTTGGATGGCGAGGCTGCGCTCATTCGGGCCGCCATCGCCTGTCGGCAGATCCATGGTCGCCTGGATGTCGCGAATGCCGCCATCGGCGACCACAGCCGACTCGGCGATCAGGAAGAAGCTGTGAGGCGCGATGCTCTTGCCCGTCAAATCCGCGGACAGGGCCCAAAGCGGCGCATTGTTCGCGATGCGCGAATTGAGCTGCAAATTCTCAAGAGAGATCGTGTGATTCGTCGTGTTGAACAACTCGACGAACTCGCCCGGATTCTGGCCGGTCGGATCATTCGTCGCCTGGAAACCGGCGATGATCACGTCACCGGCGGAAGGAATGTAGAATTCCTCGCACAAGCCGGTCGCCGGATTGCAGGACTGGCCCGAAGGACATGAAACCGGCGTGCCGGAGCAGACACCGTCAACGCATTCGTCGTCGAGCGTGCACAAGTCGCCATCATCGCAGACCGATGTGTTATTCACGTACTCGCACACGCCGTCGTTGCAGATGTCATCCGTGCATGGGTGGCCGTCGTCGCAGGCCTCGTTAGTCATGCATGGCGCGATGAACGTCGCCTGAAGCGTCGGAATCATGACGAAGTCCGAGCTGCCGGCCGTCACGTTCTGACCGTGGATTGCGATCACATTGTTTCCGGCCTGCAGAAGATCGGCCAGCGTCCCGCTGTAAACCACGAACGTGCCCGACAGAACAGCAGCCGGGGGCGTCGGTGTCGTCGTCCCCTGGCCGATGTCAAAAACCTCGGGCGGATTGGGATTCGTATTGCCGTTAGAAGCTTCGTGGTTCTGGTCGTTGCTGGGAGAGGTGCCCGTCGGGAAGTTCGCAAGCTGGTTAAACGTCGGCGGAACGCCCTGCGGCGTGCCATTGCCGGAGGCCAGAAGGCCCGCCGTCCGAACCACCTCGATACCGTTGATATACGCCACGAAGGCGTCGTCGTAGTCGACCGTCAGAATCAGAGATTCCACAAGATGGGGATTGGTAATGCTGAACTCACGCCGGAAGTAAACGCTGTTGTAACCGTTCTGCATGTCGGTCAGTAGCGTATTCAGGCCGCCGAGGTCACCGTAGCCGAATCCCGAAGAACCGCTCAGCCACGATGAATCGTCGAAACCGACCTGAGCCCAGGCCAGTGCGCCGATCGGCGTCGTTGGCTCCTGCGTGCCCTTGAAGTAGCTCCATGTGTCGCCATGAACGATCGGAAGTGGAGGCGATGTCGGCTCCTCGCAATCGCCGGTCACCGTATTGCAGAACTCGCCCGAAGGGCAATTGCTGACATTCACGCAACCCGAACCGGGCAGGCAGAAATCGTCCGTGCACCCAATCCCGTCATCACAGTCAAGCGGCGTGCCAGCCTGGCACGTGCCGGCTTGACAAGTCTCGACGCCGTTGCATGCGTCGTTGTCGTTGCAATCAAGATCAGACAGGCAGCAATCGGGGATCGGCGTGCCGGCGCAGGTGCCGCCGTTACAGTTGTCTCCATTCGTGCAGGGATTGCCATCGTCACAGGCACTCGTGTTGTTCGTGTACTCGCATGCGTTGTCAATGCACGCATCGTCGGTGCAGGGGTTGCCATCGTCGCAGTCCAGGCTTGTCGCGCAGCCGGCCGGAATATACGTGACCGACAGCATGGGCCGACGGGTCCCGCTCGATGTTGTCGATTCCGAGGATTCCAACCGAAGCCCATCGGTTCCAGTAGGCAGGATCGCCCAACCGAAATTGCTCGCGGGATTCGACGACCACGCCTGCAGGCTTGTCGTTACGTTAATGCTACCGGATGTACCAAGGGCGTTTATGATGGTCGAGCCGGTGATGGCGACCTGGGCGTCCACGCCGTCGGCCTGAATGCCTCCAAGTGCATTCCATGGTGCAACCCCATAGTTCGCCCATACGCCGGTGTCGCTCCAACCGTTCAGAAGAACGTGCAAGTTGACCGCGTCGGGACTTTGATCGTTCGTCGCCGTGCCTGCCCAGAGGGTCAAAGTTGCAGACGAAATCGAAGCATCCAGAGGAATCTGGCCCGAGCCGTCGCCAAAAATGTCGTCGAACCGGATCAGCACTTGCTGGACCGGACTACCATCAATAGTGATCGGCGACACCGTCGCCTGCGAACCAAGCGCGGCATCGATGAACGTATCCCGAGTTCCCGTATAGCCATTCGAGCCCTGCTGGAATGTCAAAGTAACGGGAAGCAACTCGCATTGACCATTGGATGGATTGCAAGACTGATTGGGCGGACAGGTTGTCGGCGTGTTCACGCAGACGCCGGCTTCGCAGGTATCCGTTGTGCAGAGGTCGCTGTCGTTGCAATCACCGGCGCCAATGCAGGGCGTGCAGTTTGGGATCGGTGTGTTGCAGCACTGACCACCGATGCATGAATCCGTCGTGCAGGCGTTATCGTCGTTGCAGTCGTTATCGATGTCGCACGGTGTACAGTTCGGCAGCGGTGTGTTTATACAAAAGCCGTTGCCGTCACACACATCCGTCGTGCAGGTATTGCTGTCGTTGCAGTCTTCATCGCTCAGGCAGCCGCCGGCCGGAATGGGGAAGCCAAGCCAGCCGATCTGCGTACCATCAGGCCCCGCCGTCAGCGCGGGCGATGCCCCCTGAAGGTTGTAATTGCAGCTCGTGTTGACGAAGAGCGGGTTTTGCGACAGGTTGCCGACTCCGCAGCCGAGATGTGAGGAATTGCCAACGATCGTATGGTTCACGGTACCGCAGCATGTGTTCGCACTGTTCGTCCAGAGAATGCAACGCTCAATAACCGAGGCACAGCTTTGACCATTGACGTTTGTGTTGCTGCCGAGAGTGCAATTTGTGAGATAAGCCGGCGCGCCGTTGCATCGTATGCCACCGGGGGCATTGAAGATCAGGCAATTCAGCATGGTGATCGTCGCTTCAGGACCGTCCGCGAGGACGCCAATACTGACGACTTTGTCTCGGCAATCATAGATGATGCAGTTTTCAATGATGGGCTGTGCACCGGTGCTGTGGTCGATCATGTCGTCGCCGCAATCGGTAAGCACGCTCCGTCGAACGATATATGTATTCCCGGGTCGGTCGAGGTGCAGTACATCACCATCGACGTTGTTCGGTTCAGGCGCGCGGCCGATTCGCGTGAACCAGCAGTCTTCCACAAGCAACGTGCTGCCCGTGCCGAGAAACTCGCCGCCGATGCCAAGTCGAGACATGAGGCAACGCCGGAGGGTATACGTTCCACTCGCACCACCAATCGCTTGCATGCCCATGCCGGGGCAGTCGGCGAAGACGCAGTCGTGCATGGTGACGCTGTGACTGTTTTCTATGTGGAAAATGGGCGCGCGAGGATGGCTGACCACCTCACCATTACCTGCACCGGTGATGAACACATGGTTGAACGTCGATGATCCGGAGTTCCGGACGTAGATTCCGCGCCACGAGGAGAAGTTGTTGCGCTCGTTCAGACCCTGCGGCAGGACCATGGCAGCTGCCGCCGCAGTGGGGAAGAAGCAGATCGGCTGCGTCCTTGTACCGGATGCATTGATCGTGCCGCCACTCTGGGCAAAGATCGCCGTACCCGCTCCGGCCGCCCCGGCATCCACCATGATAAGGGTGCCCGGAAGAATCGTCAGCGTACCACTGCTGACCGTTACATTGCCTGTCAAGTGGATAACGCCGTCGCTCGGCCCCCATGTCAGATTGGGTCCGGACAACGTTCCTGATAGGTTCTTGTAAAGTCCGGGCGCCTCCCCATCGAGCACTTCCACGATTCTTGTCGCGCTGAATGAGCCCACGGTCACCGTCACGAGTATATCACCCGGAGGCGTGGCGGCGCCCTGATTCAGTGTGATCGATACACTGCCCACGCCATTGTAAAACCGACTCGTCCCAGGCGCTGGCCCACCGGAACCCGCACCGGCCGGGACCGCTTCAAACACGGTCACCGAGGTCGGCACGGGCGAATTATC
>CAZRFP010000152.1:0-10605 GCA_964599535.1 uncultured Planctomycetaceae bacterium | reverse complement strand
CGGGCTGCCACGCCGTGCTCGACATGTCCAACGTCAACTATGTGAATTCGTCCAACATTGCCAAGCTGCTCAAGCTGCGCAAGCACATGCAAAGCAGCGGCAACGCGAAGCTGCGCCTCTGCGGCATCAACACCGGCGTCTGGGGCGTCTTTCTCGTCACGGGCCTCGATAAGATTTTCGACTTCTGCGACAACGTCGCCAGCGGCCTGGCCAGCGTGCAACTGGAGGCCTAACCCACGTGCAATCGGGGCCGTGATTCACGGTTCGACGCAGCGCGGCAGCCCAAACTCGACGAAGCTGGTTAAAGTACGGCCACCCTACTGTCAGCCGGTCGGGAGTTCGTGCATTTCTCCGGCGAATCCAAATTCCGGTTGAGACTGATCGTATACAAGGACATGTGCATGGCGTGCTTTGGAGGTCCAGCCGGTCAAAGGATACGCGAGTTGGACCCGGTAAGCGATTGAATGATCAGCCCCATGGAACATCTTGACGAAGACGGAAATTGACGACGTATCGTCTTCAATCCCAAGCAGGTGACAATTACGGATCGACCCAACATTTTTGTCCAACCACTGGCTGATACTCGAGCCGAACTTGATCGGGTGATCTCTTACGAATTGCTCCGATTCCCCACCATTGATGATGAAATCACGCACGCTTGCGAAGATATGCTCATTGCCTCGAAAACCCCTCCTGGAATAAGCCAAGTAGTAGTGAAACCCAACTTTAGCGATCGCCTGGAAATACAGGGGCGTTACCCGAATGTGCGTCTTGATCGTGACATCGGTTGGCTCCGCGGGAGTATCGGGAAGCCGCGTCATTGTGCAGGATGGCGAAATTCTCTTGATCAAGTCGACATATTGCTCGAAAACCTCTACGCCCGCATGGAGGTGAACAGACTCAATGCCGTTGGACAGGAATGGCTTCAGTTTTTGCCGCAGACCCTCTTCTGTAATAGTTGGGACTAACTTTATGGATTCTTCCTGTCCACTCTTGAGCTTGATACAAAGTACATCATCGTCCGCAGTAACGCCACGTGAAATTCCGTCGATTGCGCGCACAGGTAGCTCGTGGTCCTCTAGAACTACGTAATGGCGCGGAGCCGGCGCGCCCCGAGCGCCAACGTTCGAACGATAGCCACGATCGCGACGACGCGGGAGAGCCGGGTCTAGCGCTCGTAAATGCACGGCCTCCGGGCCGCAACGAATCAGCTGCTCTTCAAATGCCCCAATCTTGTTGTTACAATCTGGACAGGCACGCCGAAATCGATTTGCGTTTCGAAATTCGCCGAACATAACTGGCAAAATGTGATCACCCTCTCCCTTTTCAGGATCGAATGACTGAAGACAGTAAATACAGGACAGCGGTGGCATTTGAACATCTTAGCAATGGTGGATTGACAGTCAACGACAAAGTCAAAGTCACAGACAATACTCCGCGACCTTTGTCCGAAGCCATAACACTGTTTTGGACCTTCACCCTTGGTTATTAACGCCGAATCCCAAACTGAAATCGACACCCAATTTGGCGGCACGAACACGACAGGGTAACATTCGTTTGGCCAGACCCGCGCGATGTCCGTTGCGATGCCAGACGCCCGGCACCTGGGCGGAGTCCGTGCTGCGCGAACCGCTCGCCCTGCTGAATGACCATGCCCATCTCGAAAAGAAGGCCGCGGCCAACGCGCTGGAGTTGATCGACCGATGGCCCGAGCCGTCGCCGCCGGATTACTGGATCGAGCGCATGGCGGCGATCGCCCGCGACGAGGCCGACCATCTGCTGATCGTGACGCGCCTGCTGACGCGCCGCGGCGGCGTCATGTCCAAGTTCCACCGCAACCCCTACGCCGCGGAGCTTCGCAGGATGGTTCGCAACGGCACGCCCGGCGAACTGATGGACCGGCTGATGGTCTCGGCGCTGATCGAGGCCCGATCCTGCGAGCGATTTGAAGTGCTGGCCCGCAACTGCCCGGACCGCGAACTGGCCGCGCTGTATGCGGATTTGTGGGCGTCGGAGAACGGCCACTACCTTACATTCATTGATCTGGCTCGAAAGCTGACACGCCGGGCGCGGGCGGTTGACGAACGCTGGAGCGCATTTCTCGACGCCGAAGCACGGATCATCGCCGCCCAGCCGCCGGGCGCGCGAATGCACGGCGGCGTTTCGTGACGCCGCCCCGCCACTATAATCTCGACGCATGAAGATCGGCCTGGGTCAGATCAACCCCATCGTCGGCGACATTGCCGGCAACAGCCGGAAGATCGTGGAGTTCATCAAGAGGGCGCGGGCGGAGGGCGCACGGCTGATCGTCTTTCCCGAACTGGCCGTGTGCGGCTATCCGCCGAAGGACCTGCTTCTCAAGGAAAGTTTCATCTCCGCCAACATCGAAGGCGTGCAAAAACTGGCGGAGCTTACGCGCGGCGGCCCGGATGCGCTCGTGGGTTATGTCGAGCGCAATGAATCAGCAGTGGGCTGGCCGATTTACAACGCGCTGGCGCTGCTGCGCGACGGCGAAGTATCGGGCCGGTTCTTCAAGTCGCTCCTGCCGACGTACGACGTTTTCGACGAACATCGCTACTTCGAGCCGGCCGACAGCGTGTCGATCGTGGAGTGTCAAGATGGCGACAGCATGCGCCGCATTGGCGTGACGATCTGCGAAGACCTGTGGACCGACGACGGCCTGTTCGTCCGCCGCCTTTATCGTCGCACGCCGATTGATGAATTGGCGGCCCAGGGCGCGAACCTCATCCTGAATTCATCGGCTTCACCCTTTGTCGTCGGAAAGCAGGCGATTCGCGAAAAGCTGATGGGCGGCCACGCGAATGCGAAAGGGTTGCCCGTCATGCTGGCGGCTCAGGTCGGCGGCAACGACGAGCTGATCTTCGACGGCGCGAGCATGGCATTCGACGGCAAAGGCAGGTTGATCGCGCGGGCGCGGGCCTTCGAGGAAGACCTGCTGATCGTCGATCTTGATCGGCCCGATGAGAATCGAATCGAACCCTATCCCGACCCGATCGAGAGCGTGTGGAATGCCCTTGTCATGGGCACGCGTGACTATGTGCGAAAGTGCGGCTTTCGCGACGTCGTTTTCGGGTTGTCCGGCGGGATCGATTCGGCCGTCGTCGCGGCGATCGCAACGGCGGCGCTCGGCCCGGAACATGTCTACGGCGTGGCGATGCCCTCTCGCTACAACAGCGAACACAGCGTGACGGACGCCGAAGCGCTCGCCGCAAATCTGGGGATCGATTTTCAGATTGTCCCGATCACGCGAATCCACGAAATGTTCGACGAGCAGCTCACGCGGTTGTTCGAGAAGCGCCCGCCTGATGTCACAGAAGAGAACATTCAGGCGCGGATTCGCGGGAACATTCTGATGGCGCTGTCGAACAAGTTCGGCCGGCTCCTGCTGACGACCGGCAACAAGAGCGAGGTGGCCGTCGGCTATTGCACGCTCTATGGCGACATGTGCGGGGGCCTGGCAGTCATCAGCGACGTGCCCAAGATGATGGTCTACGAACTTTCGCGGCACATCAACGCCCGCGCAGGCCGCGAGGTCATTCCCGTTTCAACGATCACGAAGCCGCCGTCGGCCGAACTGCGTCCCGACCAGTGCGATCAGGACTCGCTGCCCCCCTACGATGTGCTCGATGCGATACTCCATGCGTACGTAGAGCAGGAAGAATCGGCGGATCGCATTGCCGCGATGGGCTACGACGAGCGCGTGGTGCGCGCGGTGATCGGCATGGTCGATCGCAACGAGTACAAACGCCGGCAGATGGCCGTCGGACTGAAAGTCACGAGCCGCGCCTTCGGCATCGGTCGTCGCATGCCGATCGCAGCAAGGTTCGGCTGAGTCCATTCGGCGGCAGCATCACTTCATGGAAGGCGGGTTTCTCCTCGCGCGGTTCCTCCTCATTGGTATCACGATTAACTCAGGCATGAATTGCCGAATTCCGCTCAGAATAGTGGCGAAAGTTCGCAGTCAGGCGACATCTCAATGGCACACCGCTTGCCCCATTCAAGTTTGCGACCGACCGTTGCGCCGGCGCGCGGCATGACACTATTACGCTGCCGTAATCCGGATACTCGCTGTCGCGATCAATCCGGCGTGCCGCAAAATGTGTACGCGAGCGAGGTTGACGGCGCCTGTTGAATTGCGGAAGATCGGCCTCGCGCAAGAAAACATCTTTACTCAAGGGAGCCAATCACATGAAAAAGAGAAGCATGCTGGTGACGTTCATGATTCTGTTCTGCCTCGGCGCCACCGGCGAATGCCCGCCGAACGACAACATGAACAACAACAATAACAACAACTCCAACAACAATAATAACGACAATAACAACAACACCAACCGCATCACGCTTAACGTCGTCAAGACGAACACCCAATCCACTACGACGCGCGGACCGGCCGTCGGCGATGGTGTGATCGCCTTCAACGTTGATGGCAACGCCTCGCTGGCGTGGATGAATGTCGGCGAATCACCCGATCTGGTCTCGATGCCTTCGGCGATGGCCCACAGTACGACCGCTTTTCAGTTCGCCGGCAAGAAGCTCGTGATTCGCGATCGAAACAGCGGCAGCCTCGTCGTTTTTGACACGGTCACCGAGACCATCAACGCCATGCCGTCCGCGTCGATCAATATGGGCGGCTCCGGCGGCGAGGATTTGTGGGAAGCGGATGGCAACCTCGTCGCGACGGCCAATTCAACAGTCACCACGGCGGACGGCGCAGGCAAGCGAATCAAGGTCGTTAATATCTCAAACATCAACAGCTACGTCATCACGCCGTTCGACTTCAATCCCCCCACCGCTCCCAGCGGAATCACGCTGGACGCCGCGACGAATCGCGTCGTCGTCCGCGCCGGCGATACGTTCTATGTCTATGACATCACACAGCCGAACGACGCCCCCGTGGAGTACACGCTGAACACCCTGCAGGGCGGAACCGGCAATTCGGACATGCAGCTCGAAGGCGTCTTCCTGGCGTTCTTCAACAACAACGAGTTCTTCACGCTCCTGAACGTCACCAACGGCAATTTCACGCAACCCAATCGAAACCCCGCCCGGGCCAACGGCGGGCTGGCGATTGAACAAACGCGCTTTGCCTACCTGGCAAAACAGACCGCCGATGATGGTAGCAACGTGACCACATTAAACCGCGCACTCGTCGGCGCCACGTCCGATGTCAACAGCCTGATCGATCCGGCCGGCATATTCGTCAACGGCGATGATGCCAACGACGGACGGATCGGCTTCGGATCGGATGTCGCCATCTCGCCGAACGGCCGATGGGTCTTCGTGTCGGGTTCGTCATTCGTCGATGTCGGCGTCTTCGAGCGGCTCTATCTCAGCGAAGACGGGGGTGATTTCAAGATGATCGCCGATCCGGCCGATCCGCTGAACGCGCTGCGGGCCGCCGGCGCGGCCTGCAGCGACAACGTCGTCGCGTTTCTTGTGCCGATAGACCTTGACGCTGTCGTGTCGGGCGTCCGAATCGCCTATGCCGAACTGCCGCCTCCGTGACACCACGGGTGATGCCCGATGCGGGCGGAATGCCGGCCGCGCGTAAGAAAAACAAAAGCGGCTCATTTTGGCTCAATTAAGTGCAATCGGGGCGTCAGGAAGGCAACTTCCTGACGCCCCGATTTATTTCTCTCAATCGAGCGCAAGTCGGTGCCGTCGCGACAAGCCGCGATCGGCAATTTACCGTATCTGCCATTCGCCTACGCGATGTAGGCTCGCGAACAACCCGCGCATCATGGCATCTTCATCGACATGATGGCTTTGTCGCCTTCCTTTTCAAATTTGGTTTTGCAGCCTGCCGAGCAGAAATGCATCTTGTATTCGTGCAGCGTCAATGCATGCTCTGCGCTGCCGTCCATGCTGAGGGCGCACGCAGCGCACTTCGAAATGACCTTGTCGGTCTTGCCGTCGACCGCGTCGGCCTTGGCCAGCTTTGCCACCACGGCCTCGGTCGAACCCGGATCGGTCGGTGTCTGTTCCTCTTTTTTGTCGCATCCGACGACAAATGCCGCCGCAATGCCGAGGACGGTGAGATATCGAAACGAGAATAGGCGTTGCATGACCATGATGGTTCCTCCTGTAGAAATGAGCGTACGCCGCTCCGTGAAAAGCCGTTGAGACAAACAGCGCGCCCGCGCGGCTGGCGAAGCAACCTACCGATGGTACAGCCGCCGGCGCGCCGCGTCTAATTTGCACGCCGCTATTCAGTAGGAACATCAGGGCAATCGCATGTTCCCTATCAGAGCCGCGACCGTCAGGAAGCGGTGGCTGTTGATGCGCGAATCAACCTTGAAACGAGGGGTGGCGTCGCGTTGCAAGGGTTGCACGCTGCTATTTCGAAGGAACATGCGATTGCCCTGGTAGGAACATTCGATTGCGCTAGTCGAATGCAACATAGACGCTCGCAATTTCAGTAGTTACGATATCGCAAGCGTCCCGCGCGATTTCATGCGGGGCCGCCGGAGGTGCCCCCATGCTCGTCGAAACACTTCTTCAGTCCGCCGCCCGTCGCGGTGATCGACCGGCCGTCGCCGATGCATCGAGATCGCTCACCTATCGCGAATTGGTCGGCTTGTCGCTTGTCCTGCGACGGCATGTCTCCGATGCGACGCAGCGGCCGCACGTCGGCATCATGCTGCCATCCACCGCCGTGTGCGCCGGCCTTGTCTACGGCGCGTTGTGGTCCGGCAAGACGATCGTCCCGCTGAATTTCATGCTCCAGCCGGCGGAACTGAATGCCGTCATCGCCGATGCTGAAATGGACACAGTCTTCACGACCAAGTTTTTCCGAGAGTTGGCGGGCACGTTGTCGTGCAAAGTCATTTACATCGAAGACCTGCCGCTACAGGAAGAGCTTGCCGCGCTGGCAAAATCCGCGGCATCCGGCGGCGCGCCGGCAATGCCCGCCCCGCCGAGCGTCAAGCCGGACGACACGGCCGTTCTGCTCTACACCTCCGGCACGTCGGGCAAGCCTAAGGGCGTGTGCCAGACGCATGGCAATCTTCGATCCAACATCGACGCCTGCATCGAGCGGGCGCAGCTCAAGGACGAACACCACTTCCTCGGACTGATCCCCCTCTTTCACAGTTTCGGCCTGACGGCCATGTTGCTCGTGCCGATTCGACTCGGCGCATCGGTGTTTTACCTGCCGCGCTTCCAGCCGAACGCC
The DNA here is from genome assembly GCA_964599535.1 of uncultured Planctomycetaceae bacterium. Classification (GTDB taxonomy): domain Bacteria; phylum Planctomycetota; class Phycisphaerae; order UBA1845; family UTPLA1; genus JADJRI01. The sequence continues at coordinate 3,410 of CAZRFP010000152.1, read as the reverse complement.
GTCATCGACGCCATTCGCGATCAAAAAGTCAGCGTGACCATGCTCGTCGCGAGCATGTACGCCGCCCTGCTGCGATCAAAAACCGGCGGACCCGAAGACATGAGTTCGCTCCAATATGCCATCGCCGGCGGAGAGGCCTTCCCCGATGCCGTGTTTCACGCCTTTAAGGCGCGATTTGGCGTCGAAGTGCTCCAGGGATACGGCATGAGCGAGGCCGCGCCCGTCGTCAGTCTCAATGTCCCCTGGGCGCACAAGGTCGGAACCGTCGGGCAGCCGATCCCAGGTGTCACCGTTGCGGCATTTGATGACAACGGTCGGCCGTTGCCGCCGGGCGAAATCGGCGAACTCTACGTCAAGGGGCCGAACGTCATGAAGGGCTATTACAGGAACCCCACGGAAACGGCGGCCGTTCTCCGGACGGACGACTGGTACAAATCCGGCGACATGGGCTGCGTTGACAACGAAGGCTTCATCCGCATCACCGGCCGCAAGAAAGAGATGATCATCGTCGGCGGCGAAAACGTCTATCCGCGCGAAATCGAAAACGCGCTCGAACAGCACCCCGCCGTTGCGGAGGCGGCCGTCATCGGCCGGCACGATTCGTCGCGCGGTGAAGTCGTGGTCGCGTTCGTCATTCCGCAGGAAGGTGCAAGCGTCACCGAGATCGAGCTGCGCGAGTTCTGCCGCGACAAGATCGCCGGCTATAAGATCCCGCGCCGCGTCGTGATGGCCGCCGAACTGCCGCGCGGTCCGACCGGCAAGATTCTCAAGCGAAAACTGGGCGAAATGCTCGATGCCTCGAACTGAATCGCCGCAGATCAACCCGCCCGATGCGCCGCTGTGAGTGAAGCAGTCGGCGCGGTCGTTTTCATTGCGGCCTGCACAAGCCCCAGAAAGAATGGGTCCGGCCGAAGCGGCCGGCTCGTCAGCTCCGGATGGGCCTGCGTCGCGATGAAATACGGGTGCGTGGCCTGCGGCAATTCGAGCACCTGCATGATGGGATAGTCCGGGGCCTTTCCGCTGAAGTTCAATCCGCCTGCTTCGATCTGCGCGATGTAACGCGGGTCCACTTCATAGCGATGCCGAAATCGAAGCCGCGTCTCTGGCGCGTTGTTATACAGTCGCGACGCCAGCGTGCCCGGCTTCAGCACCACGTCCTGCCCGCCGAGGCGCATATTCCCGCCGAGGCCCTCGATCTGCTTCTGCTCCGGAAGAATATCAATGACCGGATGCGCGCACTCCAGATCAAACTCCGTCGAGTTCGCGCCGGTCATGTTGCACACATTTCGAGCGAACTCGATCACCACCAGTTGAAAGCCGAGGCACAGCCCGAGAAACGGCAGGCCGGATTTTCGCGCGTGCTCGATGCAGGCAATCTTGCCCTCGACGCCGCGCGAGCCAAAGCCGCCGGGGACGATCAACCCGCGCAGATGCGCGAGCTTCTGCGCCACGTTGGCCGGCGTGATGTCGGTCACTTCGATCCAGTCGATGTCGACCTTCACGCCGCATCGCGCGCCGCAATGCTCCAGCGCCTTGATCACCGATGCGTAGCTGTCGCGAACCGACGTGTACTTGCCCGCGATGCCGATCGTCACGTTCTCGCCCACACCACGCAGGCGGTCAAGATACTGCCGCCAGGTGTCGCGGCTGGCCTGCTCGCTCTCCGGATGCGTTCGATCGGCCAGGCCCAGAATATCGACGACCTGCCGATCCAGCCCCGCCTCGCGCACCATCTCGGGGATGATGTAGATCGAATCACAGTCGTGCATCGAAAACACGCGCTCCAGCGGAACGCTGCTGTACAGCGCGATCTTCTCGCGCGCCTTCGCCGTGACCGGATGAATCGCCCGGCACGCGATGATGTCCGGCTGGATGCCGCACTGGAGAAGCTGCTTGATGCCGAGCTGCGCCGCCTTCGACTTTTGCTCGCCCAGCGCCGGCGGCTCCAGAATGTACGTCAGCGCCACCCAGCAGGTGCTCTCGCCGCCCTCTTCGAATGCGAGCTGTCGAAGGGCCTCAATGTAATACGCATTCTCCACGTCGCCGACGGTGCCGCCGATCTCGATAAACACCACGTCGGCGTCGGTCGCCACGGCCAGTTGCCGCAGCTTCGATTTCACTTCGCCCGTCACATGCGGAATCATCTGCACATCGCGGCCGAGATAGCCGCCGCGGCGCTCCTTCTCCAGCACGGCCGTGAAGATCTGCCCGCTGGTGGAGAAGTTGAGCCGCGTCATGTTCTGGTCGAGCATGCGCTCGTAGGTGCCGAGGTCCATGTCGCATTCCATGCCGTCGTCGAGCACGAAGACCTCGCCATGTCGGAACGGATTGAGCGTGCCGGAGTCAAGATTCAGATAGCCCTCCAGCTTGATCGGCGCGACGGTCAGGCCTTTATCCTTCAGCACCTTGGCCAGGCTGCTGGCGAAGATGCCCTTGCCCAGCCCGGACATGACCGTGCCGAAGACGCCGACGTATCGCGTCTTGCCCGGCTTGTACCCCGCGGGCATCGGCGTGTAGAACTCCGTCTCGTCGGACACGTTGGCAACGGACGAAAGCAGGTTCTGAGCGGTCATGCGAAGAACTCCCTATCGTGACGCTTCAGCAATCCGTGATGCTCCACCAATCCGGGATTTTAGCCGCGATCGTCCGAAAGGAATATCACCCGTTTACAAGCACCGCCCGCCGCGCGCGGGATAGCGCCGGGACGTTTGACAAATCAGGTGCCCAATTTGGCGAGTCAGCCGGAGGGGCCACCCGGCCACTTCGCCACCTGCCGCCGACACGGCGCCGACGCCCTCAACTACCTGACTCGGCTCCTTCAACGTCAACCCGAAACCGCCGACAATCGCCTTACGCTACTCATGCCGGTATAACTCCGTCCGCTCAAGGCGGTAAAGAGTTACGAAACGACTTGCTTAAACTGGAACTCGTCTTGCTCAACTTCAACGGGAATTTACAATTCACACACTTATTCGCAAAAATGTTGCTGTAATACCCGCGAGTTCGGAAGAAATAATTCCCACAGTTAGGACACTTTTCGTTTGAAAATCGCAAAGTCTGTGTACCGGACACAATCATGCCAATAGTCGCAGGTATCATAAAGTAGTTTGGTTCAATCCAGTCGGACAATGCAATAGAGACAACAAATGATACGCCCGCCACAATTGGAGCCGCGAGTACCCCAATCCGTCGTCTTCGGCGCACTTGAGTACGCCAAGCGTTAATCTCAACATCGATGTCGTTATCGAAGTTCACTTTTTACTCCAAGAATTCTTAGCTCATAAATGCAATACGCAGGAGTCTAACCCAATACTCGGTTTGTCCCTGCCTTTCACTAACTCGGCCAGTGATTCTACTAAGTTGAAGTGCAGAATCTTTCATGCGGTTTTTTTCTGGATGGTATCGTGATC
>CAZRFP010000151.1:0-10738 GCA_964599535.1 uncultured Planctomycetaceae bacterium | reverse complement strand
CCTGCAACCGCTATTTCGACACGCGGCAACCGTGGATCACGCGGAAGAACGATCTGCCGCAATGCGCTGCGACGATCCATGCGTGCATTCAGGCCGTGCGCACATTGGGCGTCGTCATCGAGCCTTTTCTGCCGTTTGCCTCGGAGAAGATTCGCGTTTCACTGAACGTGCCGCACGAGGCATGGACATGGCCGCGCGCCGCCGAGCCGCTGCCCATCGGTCACGAACTCGGCCCCGCGCCGGAAGTGCTGTTTCGCAAGATTGAATTGAAAGACTTCGAAGGTGCGGCCTGATGCGCGACCACCGTCCGACACGGGGCTCGGGCGCTACGGTGTATTCGCGCATTCGCGGGGCGTGATGCGATCGACGTGGGCGGTGAATTCTCTAAGCATCGTTTCCCAGCCGCGCAGGGTCTCGTCGATCTCGTAGTTCAGGATGTCGCCGAGCATGACATGATCGCGCGATTCGATCGCATCGCGCATGTCGCGCAGGCGCTGGTTCAGATCGCCCAGCCAGTCCAGCACGTGCCGCCCGCCCAGCACCAGACGATCAAAGTCGACATCGACGAGCGCACCGCCCTGAACCACGGCCTCGTGCATGTTCGACCAGGCCGCCACGCAATGGACAAGCCCCTGCATGGCCGCGGGAATATCGCCGGACGACAGTGCGGCGGACACTTCGCGCACCTGGGCAAACGACTCCGCGAAAATCTGCTGGGCCTGAACAAGCGCGTCGCGAACCGCGGCGTGGGGCGCGCCGGAGAGAAACTCGATCGCCGCGAATTGGCCGTATGGTGAGCGAAGGACGTCTTTGAGGCGCTGGGCGTCGATCTCGTCGCCGTCGCAGACGACCGAGAGTATCAGGCGGCCGCTGCCGTGCAGGGCGGCCTTGGCCAGATCGGCGGCATGGGCAACGGTCGCGCCGGGTGTCAGACCCTCGTCACTGATTTGTCGGCCGTCGAGTACGATCGCCATGGCGCGCTCCTGCGGGTCGTCGCTGTGCCGGCGAAAGATTTGCCGCGCATGCGAGAATCGATGTCGAAAAGTGGATTTGACTCTCCGGAAATACGGATCAGTTGCGAGTCGATGACGAACATGATTCGGAACGCAACCGCTGCCTTACCGTCGCCGCTCTGATTGCGCGGCGCCGATATGGAGACATCACGCGCCGACCGTCTTGAGCAGCCAGACAACCACGAGGCCGCCAACGGCCGTCAGGCTCGCCGCCGTGAGCATCAGCTCCCAGCGAAACCGTGAAACGGGCTTTTCCTTGACGCCCGCGCCGAATGGATCCTTCGGCATCCACGTCAGCTTGGCCGGTACGAGCGCGCCGGAGCCGATGCGCTTCGGAGCGCCGCCTGTTCGCCGTATGCCGAGGCCTGCAATTTCTCCGCGCGGCGGAAGCTCGGGCATCGGCCGGGCAGGCCTCTCACCGCCGGAGGCACTCACAGCACCTGCTGTACGGATCTCCTGTTCCGTCGCGCGATCCGTCGCGACGCGGCGCGCTGACCGCGCTCCGGCACGCCAGATCGGCGACGGCAATCTGAGTTCAAGCATGGCCGAATACGCAGCCGGCGGTTCGCACAGCACGATGTCCGATGTGCTGCTGTGATCGCCGTGATACGCCGAGAAGCCAATTGAATCGGCCGACGAACTTGCGACGGCACATACTGATGTCATCTGTTTCGAATTCCTGTCATCACAGGCATGGCCTGCGGGCAACTGATAGGGAGTTTCATCCGCCACGTCGCCCAACGGAGCCTTGGGCGGGCTGATCTCGGCTCGGCAGACACCTTCAATTACACGATGGCCGCCGAGAACCTCGTTTCGCTGCTCGGAATTGCGACGAGGGCCGCTCAATGTCGCCCTGTCGGACGACCCCGTATCTCGGTCAGATTCCGGCTCATTCGAGCGTGAGAACCACCCCTGTGAATTCTGGCGATCTGCACGCTCTCGTGTCGGGATATGGCTCATCGCTGCCTCCCGCGAACGAAACACCGGTGCGGACAGTGCGCCGGCTGTTAATCGGTTATCGGCCGATCGCAGGCTTCGCCTTGACCGTATGTTTCGTCCTGTATGGTATTATAGGGCTTAACCCATCTGCTCCAAATGAATTCCCGCCCTTTCCCATGACAATCAAGCCTCAAGGCCTTTCCCACCCGGACCGAACCACCCAAGAATGCCATAGGACGCCTGAACATCGTATGATGCCAAAGACCTTCGGAATCACGTTACTCGGATGCGGCGCTGTCGGCGGCGCGGTTGCCGAACTGCTGCTTTCACAAAGGCAAGCGCTCGCACTTCGGACCGGCTGCGATCTTGAACTGCGCGCCGTCGTCGTGCGCGACATTGCCAAGGCAAGGCCGAGTGTCATACCGTCGGCACTGCTTACGACGGATGCCCTCAAGGCCGTCAGCGCGCCGGACACGGACATCATGATTGAGCTGATCGGCGGCATATCGCCCGCCCGCAAATGGACGCTGGCCGCCCTGGCCGCCGGCAAATGCGTCGTCACGGCCAATAAGGCCCTGCTCGCACTGCACGGTCCCGAAGTCTTCGCGGCCGCCGCGGCGGCCGGCACATGCGTCGCCTTTGAAGCGTCGGTCGGCGGCGGAATACCCCTGATCGAGTCCATCCGGCGCGGACTCATCGCCAACGAGATCGACGCGGTCTACGGCATTCTGAACGGGACGTGCAACTACATCCTGTCGCGCATGGCAGACGACCGCGTCGCCTACGCCACCGCCCTCGCCGACGCTCAGCGGCTAGGCTATGCCGAGGCCGACCCGACGTTGGACATCGAGGGCATCGACTCCGCCCACAAGCTGACGATCCTCGCATCGATTGCGCTGCGGCAGACATGCGAATTCTCGCGGATAACCCATCGCGGCATTTCCGATATCGAACTGACCGACCTGATCGCGGGCGAGGAACTCGGCTATGTCTGCAAGCTTCTGGGTATCGCGACACGGCACGACGACGGACTCGATCTGTCTGTGCAGCCGACGTTCATTCACGCATCTCATCCGCTCGCCGGCGTGCGCGGACCGTTTAACGCCGTGAGCGTCTATGGCAGCGCGGCGGGCCACACCCTGTTTTATGGCCGCGGCGCCGGCGGTCTGGCGACGGCCGGAGCGGTCATCGCCGATGTCGTAGATGCGGCCTGCGGCAATGCGCAGCGCGTTTTTGAATCGTACGCCGCGCTGCCCGGCCGGACGCCCAACGCCGTCTACCGACCCGCCGGGGAGCGCGAATCCGAGTTCTATGTGCGCGTCGGGCTGGTGGATCGCCCCGGCGGCATGGCGGCCATCGCCGCGGCGCTGGGCGACGAGGGCATCAGCATCGCGTCGCTCATGCAGCGGCAGCCCCACGACACACACGCACTCGACGCCGTGCCGGTCGTCGTCGTCACGCACCCCACGCACGAGAAGCACATCCGCGCCGCCATCGATCATATCGAGCGGTTGGACGCTGCCGTCGGCCGCGTGGTGTGCATTCCCATCATGGACGAGCACGCCGAGCGAAACCACGGATCGGAATGACGGCGCGGCCGCTGACCCGATCCAGAAGCATCATCGCGAATTCGAGTGAAAACAGGCCCAGATGGCCGCCGCCGCGACGGCCGCCGTTTCGACGCGCAGCACGGAATCCGCTAATCGCACGGCACGTCCGCCCGCGCCTTCGATCGTTGCACGCTCGTTGTCTGTTAAACCGCCCTCCGGGCCGATGATGATTAACGCTTCGGAGCATCTGACGCCCGAAGCGCGCCAATCCGCCAAAGCGTCGAACAATGTGCCCGACTCGGTCGAAGCATCACCATAGAGCACGAGTCGCTCAGCCTGCGGCTCGCCGCCGATGGCGGCTTGAATCGCGATGGGGCCTTCGATCTCCATCAGGCGGGCATGGCCGGCCTGCTTCGCTGCCTCGGCTGCCTTACGTCGCCAGCGCGTCAGCTTGCCTGCGCCGGGCTGGACTTGACCGCGCTGGGTTTCGATGAATTGGACGGCGGCGATTCCGAGTTCTGCACACTTCTCGACAAGCCAATCGGCCCGTTCGCCCTTGGGGCATGCGACGGCAAGGGCGAGTGGCACGTCATCGGAACGACGTTCGTGAATCGGACCGGTCTTCACGGCTTCGAATGCGTCGGTGGAGACGGATACGATTCGCCCCCCCGCCTCACGGCCTGAACCGTCAAACAGGATGACGTGATCTCCGATTCCCATCCTCAAGACGCGCAGAGCATGGCTCGCCTCGTCTCCAGTCACATGGACAGGTTCGCTTGACAATTCGTTCACCAGGAAGCGTCGGAGTCTCATCGCAAGTTTTCAAGCGGTAGCGGTGGGGAGATTGGTCGGCCTCACGTTGCCATTCAGTACACATTGGCGATACGCCGGAAAACTTCAGTGCCGGCTGAGGCAGCACACCTCAAGCCCCCAATCTCAAGCCTCACTCACGAATAGGCCGATAATAGGGCAGCAGTATCGGTCCGTCACGGCCGTTTTCTTTTCCCAGGCGACGCATGGATGAGGATCGACAAACCGCAGGCGCTGTCCCGGCGGACGCGACGAAGACCCCGAACGAGATTGACCGTCTGCTGTCCGAGGCCGAGGCGCTCTCCGCTGAGATCGCCGATGACACGCTCGATCTCGTCGACGACGAAGTCACGTCGCTACGGGCCGATGACATCGTGCGAGTTGCGATTGAAACTGATGCGCCAGCTTCCAGGCCCGATGTCGAGACTGAGCATTCTGCATCAAATGCCGCCATCTCACAGACGGAGTCGAGCGGTGTATCAAGAACCGACACGATCGAGTCCTCAACACAACACGATGGCGCCCTAACAAGTGAACCCGGCCCTTCGGTCGAAGCCGAACTCGAAATCACCGAACCGTCGGTGAACGATCCCATCCGGGCCGTTGAGCAAGCCCAGAGTCAACTTAGCGAACTAAACGACCTGCTTCACGATCCCGACGCCAAGACGCGACCGTCACCGACAGATCAAGGCCGCACGGCTGGAGAGCCATACGCAAGCGAACAAACGTCGGCCGAATTCTCGAACGACCTGACGGAAGCGATTAAGAACGACGCCCCGCCAAGCGCCTTTCGCGATGAAATGGCGGCCCAACGCGTGCATCAACTTGATGCGTCGCCGGTCGCGGATGCGGCCGGCGATGCGGCGCCGCCTGAGCTTTCGCCGTCGGAAGCGGGTCCTGAGACGGATCGACCGACGGCAGCCCCCCGTATCGCGCTTCGTAAGCGAATCAGCCGCATGATGCAGATTGCCGCCGCATCGACGAAAGACGGCGTGATCCTCTTTCTGAATGCGATGCTCAACGTGATGACATTTTTTGACTTGCCCGTGCGCAAATTGTCCGTGCGATCGAAGCACACGATCGGCATCGTCGGGCTGGTCACGTTATTCATGGGCGTGTTGGCATGGGCGCTGCCGCCGTTGCTTCGACACAATCCGTTCGAGAAGCTCGATCCGGGCATCGCCGTCCCGTCCACGAACAATCTCGCAACTGAGCAAACCGAATAGGTGTTTGAGCGCGAAACCGGATCGGAATGCATGGAACTTCCGCTTGTTATCTTGGAGCTGGCTTTCACGACTCGCGGCGCTGTGCCGTGCCCGTCACATACCGTACGTTGAAGGGTCGAAGTCACGCTCGGACAGGCCGACATTGAAACGGATGGAGCGATACTCATATTTCCCAAGCAGCTTATCCGGCCGCGCTTCGGAATCGGAGTAACAATAGACGGCGACGGGAACGTGGAACTCCTGATCGACATAAATCTCGGCGATCTGATCCGGGTATAAGCCGCCCTCACCGGTGTACGGGAGGTGCCTGCGGACCAGCCAGACTGGTCGTCCGTCAAAGCGAGTCTCCCCGCGAAACTCGAGCTTCAGTTCTCCGCGTTCCTGCGCGATCTCGCAATACTGGACAAGAAGATCAAGCGCCCGGCGAAATCCGAATTCGTCGATGGCACGCCGCGAAGACTTCTTGGCGATCGTTCCGTTGATAGGTTGCTTGATGCTTTTCACCAGAAGATGCAGGCCTTTGCCCGGCATGCAGACGGCCTGCTCACGCAGCTCCGGATTCGTGGCGTCTTCGTCGATCCACCGGCCCTTGACATAGACGACGCGCTTCGCCATGCCCTCGTTGCGGATCCAGTGCATCATGACGCTGTAAGGCTCGGGTCGAAACTTGACCTCGATTTCCTGTTCGGCGCTGAGGCCTGCGCCGATGCGCTCCTGCTTGACGAAGTTGCAGGTGTAGTCGCGCGACTCACGGACGAGCCGGTCGCGCGCGTGAATCAGCGCTGCGAGCGGGTTGTTTCGGATGAGGTCTTCGAAGGGCGTCTCAATCCGCTTGTCATCGGCAAGCGCAAAGGGAACGCCGCGATTGATGATCGGCACATGGTCGTCATCCATCGCGAATTCGGCGTAGAGGATCCCGCCGAGCGCCAGAGCGCAAATGACTTGAAGCCTTCTGTGATTGGGTCTTACGATCTTGGGTGGCATGAACGTCATACTGTTCGACGCACGGGCACGGCGGGCTATACACACCTCCGCGATCATGCGTAACAACCGCATGACTCATGTATCGTGACGGCGCCAAGCATCACGATCGTCGCGGGGCCACCGGCCCATGTTGCTTATACACTCATCGGACGGCAGCAATTGCCGACTGAATCATAAGTTCACGGCTCCGGCACCCGCACCTCAAAACGCGAGGCTCGGCGCCTTCCATCAACTCGTCTTATGTAGACTTTACTGTTCGTTGAACGAGATTTCAATTGGGACGCACTTGAACCGATCGATTCCATTTGGATTCCTGCAACTAACTGCCAAGCAATCATGGGATTACGAACGTAAATCATCCGATACGAATTTCCTTTATTTCCGGTCGTAAATTCGATTCTGTTCGATATAGCGGCGCACCGCCTCCGGGACGAGATATCGAATCGAACGCCCCGTGCCGACGCGACTGCGAATGTCGGTCGCGCTGATTTCGATCGCCGGTGTCTGATAACAACTCTCCAGCAGCAGCTTTGCGGCCTTATCCCCTACCGAGGTCGCCAACACCTCTGCGGGCGGCGGCGATGAGCCTGGCCGCACCATCGTCACGATCTGAACGCGCTCGACGAGATCGGCCACGCGATGCCATGTCGGCAGCTCCGCAAGGGAATCGCACCCAATAATCCAATAGAGCGCTGCGTCTCCTCCCAGTCTTGCTCGATAGGCCTCGATGGTTTCAATCGTGTAGCTCGGGCCGGTCCGAAGCAGCTCGCAATCGTCCACTTCGAAGAGCGGATCGTCCTGCACCGCGAGCCGGGCCATGGCAAGTCGATGATCCGCCGGCGTCAGCGGATGACCGCGCTTGTGAGGCGGAACGCCCGCGGGGATGAGGATCACGCGAGATAGACCGATTTGCTCAGCCAAGGCGCGCGCGGAAATCAGGTGGCCGACATGGATGGGATCGAAACTGCCGCCGTAAAGGCCGATGCGTGGTTTCACTGTTCGATCAGCCGCCGGTTGGAGAAGCCCGTCAGGGAGTTTCGCCGGAATCCACCGCAGCTTGCACATCGGCGGGACGCCAGGCGATTTCAAAGTTCACATTTGTCGCGGCCAGTTCGATGCGCGCGTTTTGCCCGTTGAGGCATGTCGCTTCTGCCCGGCCGGTCACGACAAAGTAATAACCGCGTCCGGGTTCGAGCCGCGCCTCGAAAACGGCATCGTGACCGCGCGAGGACGCCTTCGCACCGGTGCTGAGCGCTGCGGTATAGAGCGATTCCTGTCGAACGACGACGCCGAGCGTATCCTTGAGGATCAGGCTGGCCATTGCCGAACCGGTCGGCGTAACGTTTGGATCGCCGTCAGGCGGCGATGCGTAACTCAGGGCGCCCTCAACATTCGTTTTCAGCCGAAACGTGGCCAGTAGCGCCTTGCCGGTCATATTGTCAAAAGTGTAGCCGATCTGAAAAGCGCCCCAGGCGGAACCCGCGCCGGTGACTTCAGCATGGCACGTCGCACCCTGCCGCTCATCAGCGCCGGCGAAGCCGCGCGCGGCTTCGCCCTCCTGCCCGGAAGTGAACTTGATGACGTTCAGCGCGGCATCGGTCGGGATGGAGCGCTTCCCGGTCGAGGAAGAGTCGGGCGCGATGTCCGGTCGGTCTTTCTCGGCGACGCGGACGCTGACATCAGGCCCGCCGCCGCCGCCGCACCCGGCCCACGCAGCCAAGCCCATTAGACCGACAAAGCAAACGCGAATAGAGAGCAGTCCTCGTTTCATGCGGCAAAGCCTATGATCCCGCACACCCCATGTAAAGCCGCCGACTCACTCGCAAGGCGGCCTGACATCAGAGGCTCTTCATTTGCATTTGCACAAGACGTGGCCCACGTGCTCGGTCATCCGCTATGGACCGCCTTGCCGAACAGCTTGAGGCGTGCAACAATTCGCGGCTTAGAACCGCTCACATGCGGCTGTTCGAGCCGGACCGGAGGGGACCGGCCATAACCCAAGAAGGACGTGCACCGTGATTAAGAGCAAATACGGGGTGGAAAACCACGGCATCGAACCGACACGATACGTCTATTGGAACAACTCACCCTCGTCGCTCGTCGAGATGGCCATTCAGCGGCGCGAAGGACAGTTGACCGATACCGGCGCGATCGCCACGTTGACCGGCAAGCGAACCGGCCGATCACCCAATGACAAGTACATCGTTCGTGATGCGACAACCGAAGCGACTATCGCATGGGGAAAAGTGAATCAGCCCATGACGAGCGAGGCCTTTGAACGCCTGCACAAGCTGACACTCGACCACTTGTCGACGCGAGAGATGTTCGTCGTCGACGCCCTCGTCGGCGCGGACGAACAATACGGTATACCCCTGCGCGTCGTAACGACCAAGGCGTGGCACGCCCTGTTCGCGCGGCAGCTCTTCCGCAGGCCGACGCGCGAGCAGATGGAAAACGCCAAGCCGGAGTGGGTTGTCCTCGGCGTGCCGGACTCACTGGCCGACCCGAAGGCACACGGCATCCACAGCGAGGCATACATCGTCGCGGACTTCACGCGAAAGCTCATACTCATCGGCGGCACGCACTACGCCGGTGAAATCAAGAAGTCGCTCTTTACGGTGATGAACTACGTCCTTCCAGAAAAGGGCGTGTTCCCGATGCACTGCTCGGCGAACGTCGGCAAGGGCGGCGATGTCGCGCTGTTCTTCGGCCTTTCCGGCACCGGCAAAACGACGCTGAGCGCCGATCCCGACCGGCAACTGATCGGTGACGACGAGCACGGCTGGTCCGACCGCGGCGTCTTCAATTTTGAAGGCGGCTGCTACGCAAAGTGCATCAAGCTCTCAAGGGAGAAAGAGCCGCAGATTTACAGCGCGATTCGATTCGGCTCCGTGCTCGAAAACGTTGAGATCGACGCCGTCACGCGGGCTGTTCTTTTCGACAGCGACCGCTTTACCGAAAACACGCGCGCCGCATATCCCGTCGACTTCATCGATAACGCCGTACCCAGCGGCAAGGTCGATCGCCATCCGACGGCCGTCATCTTCCTCACGTGCGACGCCTTCGGTGTTCTGCCGCCTATTTCTCGGCTCACGCCCGAGCAGGCCATGTATCACTTCCTCAGCGGCTATACGGCCAAACTAGCGGGCACCGAGGCTGGCGTTGGCAGTGAACCGTCGGCCACCTTCAGCACCGGCTTCGGCGCGCCGTTTCTCCCGCGCGACCCGATGGTCTACGCCAAGCTGCTCGCTGAAAAAATCAAGAAACACGGTTCGCGATGCTACCTCATCAACACCGGTTGGGCAGGCGGCCCCTATGGCGTCGGAAAGCGGATCGATCTGGCCGCCACGCGGGCGATCGTCACCGCCGCTTTGACAGGCTCCATCAAGGATGTCGAGACGGCGACCGATCCGATCTTCGGCTTGCACATTCCGACGAAGATCGCCGGCGTTTCTCCGGAGCTGCTCATGCCGCGTAAGACATGGTCAGATGCCGCCGCATACGATGCCAAGGCCCGCGATCTGGCGGAGCGCTTTGTCAAGAACTTTGATAAGTTTGAAAGCGCAACGGCCGAGGTCAAGGCGGCCGGGCCGCGTTCGTGCTGATGTTAGAATCCGGCGGAGCCGTACTTAACGGATGGCTGTCGGCATTCCGCATAAGGCGAGCCTTTTGGAGATCTTCCCATTGCGACGTCGCCCCGCGACTCAATTGCGGCACGGGAATTGCCCTCGTCATCTCGCCGTTGTCCTACAACGTCCGCATGACGCCGCGTCATGCTGCTGAGTGTGGAAAAAGCGGCGGTGATTTGCGGTTTTTTCCGAGGCGCGGGCGCGGGACGAGATTCGCATTGACGAATGGCCAGCTACGCACTAAATTTGAAAATGCTTCAGCGCGGCGGCTCGCCTAACCGTCGCATTCGCATGTGCCGAAGCGCGTTGAGAAACATGTCCTCGATGCTCTCATCCATTTCGCTCTCGCGGCTCTTCACTCGGAGAGGCGTGTGGCGCATTGTCTGGCTGACGATGCTGCTGTTGCACGCGCCGGTGACCTACCGTGTACTGAGTCTCGCCATCACCGACGAATCGAAATGGTCGAGTGCCCTGCTGATCGCGGCCACGAATCTGTTCTTCGTGCTTGAGATCATTTTCGGCTGGTCGCTGCATGTGCTGACCGATCGCCGGCGGATCATCGCCTTTCTGGTCATGCGCAAGCAGTT
>CAZRFP010000150.1:0-10741 GCA_964599535.1 uncultured Planctomycetaceae bacterium | reverse complement strand
GCGACAAGCCATCGCGCACCGTCGCGATCGCCTCCTCCCATCGGCCGGCCTGCGCGAGCAGTCGGCCGAGATCGGCGTGAACGTCGAGTTCGCCGTTAATAGCCAGCGCCCTTTGGAAGTGAATGATCGCACTGTCGCGACGGTCGCCGCGCATGTGGAAATATGCAAGGCCGGTCTCGGCTTCCGCGCACCTGGGGTCCAGCTCCAGCGCGCGATGATACGCCGCCTCCTCACCAGGCAGGCCTTTGCTGCCCAGCGTGAATCCGACGCGCTGATGCGTTACGGCGCGGTACTTATCGAGCACCTTCTCATTCATCCCGCGATGAATGCCGATCCAGGCGAGATAGATGAAAATCGAATAACCCGCCACGCCGCGCCAGTCTTTGCCGCGCACGCTCGCCAGCAGCCGCACCGGCACAACCGCCGCCAGAACGAGTGCCACCGGCATGACAGGAAGCCGAAACCGCGAGCACACGAAGAATACAATGACTGACGCGGAATACAACACAACAAAGGATGTCAACGGCAATAACCGCTTGAAGTCGCCCAGCGCGATGAGAAAACCGACCAGCCCCAGCGCGAGCACGGCCCCGCTCGTCACCGGCAGCCGCGCGAACATTGGCGCGTATAGCTCCGTCATGCCGTACAGGTCCGAGTCGTTCGGAATCTCCCATTCATAAAAAAACAACTGCGCCTTGACGAACATCATACCCGCCGCACGGCCCGGCTCGGCGCGAATGAACGCCTTGGCCTGATCGAAGAAAAACCGATCCACCTCCGACGCCTTGAGCTTGCGCCCCAGCGCCTGTTCGGCCATCGATGTCCAGTCGTGGAAGCCGCCGACCCAGCTTGCGCGCGCGCCGGGAATCTGCGCCGTGTAGCCGTCGGCCTTCGGATTATTGCCGATGAAAAAATTCGGACCGGCCTGCGAGGCGATCAATACGAAGTCATCTCCAACGACAAAGTTGCGAATCGTCACGGGCAGAATCGGCAGGAAGCAGGCGACGCCCCACGCCACACTTCGAACGAGCGCGATTCGAAAACGGGCGCGTTCGATCCAGACGATCCACAGCGCGATCACCGGAATGAACAGCAGCACGTTCGGCCGCGTGATCGCCGAGAGTCCCATGAAGAGACCGGCTATGACCCATCGCCAGGCGCTGTCGTGATTTGCCGCACGCAGAATCAGCCAGAGGCTCATGAGTGTGAGAAAAATGCTGAGCGGTTCGAGCAGCAGTTCCGCGTCGAAGTAGATCATCACCCAGTACGCCGCGGCCGCCAGTCCGGCGACAACACCGACTGCGCGATTGAATGCCTCGCGACCGACGAGATAAATCAGCCCGCAACTGATCGATCCCATGACGATCTGCACGATGCGCGGCACCCAGTAGTCATCGCCGCTGATGATGCGAACGAAGGCGAGAAAGTAGGGATAGAGCGGGGCCTTGAAATAGGCCGTACCGGGAAACGCCGACACGCCGTCGACGATCATCCGCGCCCACTGATCGTGCGCCTCGGCGTCGAGGATCGGGCTGTCAAACAGCGGACTCGCGGAAATCTGTACGACATAAACAATGCGAAAGGCCAGTGCCGCGAGAAAGACCAGCCCGAAGCACAGCCAGTCCCGCGAAACAAGCGGCGTGCCTTGCAGGTGCCCGAACCGCGCGGCCGGTACATTGGTTGGACTCGCATTCTCTGAAGCGTTTGTGTTTGAATCCGACATGCGGGGTTCCGGTGTGGCGCCGGTGTTTCGCCGGTGCGAATCGCCGATAAACGGCATAGGTTTTCAGCAGCCCGGTGCGTGCGCCTCGGAATGGGACTCCGAGGATGGGCCGTCGCGCGCGCCACTGGTTTCCGCCGGTTGGGTTGCGGCCGGAGCCGCGCCGTTGGTCGGAGCACCGTCCGGCGCGTGCTGAAACTCGTCGTCGATCTCCGCGCCGGAATAGCCCAGCGACTCCACCAGCGCCTTCATCCGCGGGTCCTCGCGCAGCTTGTTCGACTGCACGACGCCGCGACCGGCATTGACATCGACGATCGACAGCAGCATCTCGCGCATGCGCCGCGTGTTCTCAACATCCTGCTTTGCAAGGTTCTTCTGTTCGTGCGGATCGTGTCGAAGATCATACAGCTCTTCGACGCCGCCGCGATTGTGAATGTACTTAAAGTCCTTTACGCGAAGTGCGTGCTTCGACCGCTGAATCGTACACGTGACCACCTCCGGTCCCGGAAGCTCCTTCACGCCGCCCGTGATCAGCCCCCACAGGCTGTCGCCCTCGTGCTGGTCCGGCGGCGATACCTTGAGAAACTCGCACAGTGTCGGCAGCACGTCAATCGTCTCCACCGGATTGGCGATGCGGCGCGGCGCGATGCCCGTACTCTTGGGAAACTTGATGATCAGTGGAACGCGCATCATGTCGTCGTACAGCGTCGCATTGTGCCCGAACAGTCGATGTTTGAAAAACGCCTCGCCATGATCCGACTTCAACACGATCAGTGATTCATCATACAAGCCTTCGGATTTCAGCCGGTCCAGTAACCGGCCGATCGATTCGTCGACATAGCGAATCGTCGCGCGATACCGGCTTTCAAGTCCGCGAATGGTCGACTCATCCGCGCGGCCGGCCTGATTCGCGACAAGCCACTCTCTGTGCAGCGTTTTCCAGTCCGTCAGATGACAGTCGTACTCGCGAAGCTTGGACTCCGGCGGCGTGTAGGGCTTGTGCGGCTGAAGATAGTGGATGTATGCAAACGTGCCGCTCGGCGCGATCTTCGGGATCAGCTTGAAGAACTGCTCGTTAATATCCTCAGGCAGCGTCACGCGAAAGTGGCTGCTCTCCTCCGTTGATCGCGTCTTCTGAAGTTCCTCCAGCGCATACACCTCGATCAGCTCGTCGTAGCCGCGATTCAGCCCCGTCGCCGGCGCGCCGGCGAAGGGATTGCCGATCACGCCATAGCACTTCATTCCCTTCGACGACAACACTTCCGGCAGCGTCTTGAATTTCTTGTCCAGAACGGTCGTGTCCGTCATCAGGTGCGTTGTGGCCCGAACGCCGGTCATCAGGCTCGCCGTCGATGTGACCGTCGTCGGCGTCTGGCTGTAGGCATTTTCAAAGAGCACGCCCTCGCGGGCCAGCGCGTCGATCACCGGGCTGGTGCCCGTCTTGTCGCCGTAGCAACCGAAATACTCCGCCGCCGCCGCGTCCACCACGATCACAAACACATTCGGCGCGCGCGACGCGCTCTCGTCGCGCGGACTGCACCCCAACGGTAATGCCGTCATCGAGACACCGATCGCCATAATGAAAGCCGAACGCCTCATGCTGTTTCGCTCATTCTCCCGTCGCCGAAGGATTCGCCGGTCCGTCCGGCGCGCCATCGGCCGCGCCTGGCAATTCGCGTGGTTTATCGATCTCGTCTTCCTCCTCATCCGACGACGATCGACCGAGGGCATAGCCCATATCTTCCACGCGCTTCTTCTCCGCGTCCGTCAGCACAACCGCCGTTCCCAGTCGAACGCCCAGCGTCTTGACGAGCGCCGCCACGTCCTTCTCGAACTCATCGCACAACGCGATGAACGCCGGGTCCTTCACGAGATTTCGCTTCTCCTTCGGATCGTCCACCATGTTGTACAACTCACGGCCGACACTCTTCTGAATGAACTTATGGCCGCGGTCGCGCAGCGCCGTCAGGATCGGCCCCCACATGTTGCCCTGGCTGAAGATCGCGTGGTCCTTCTGCGTCTTGCCGAAAATCCACGGCTCAAGATTGCGACCCTGAAACGTCGGCTCCGGCTCGACGCCCGCCAGCTTGCACACCGTCGGCGCGACATCGACATGGCCGATCGTCGCCCGCGTCCGGCCGGGCTTGATTACGCCCGGCGCGCGAATCAAAAGCGGCACATGAATCAGCTCGTCATACAGGGTGTGACCATGCTCCAGGCCGTCGTGATCCAGAAACTCCTCGCCGTGGTCGGACGTGAGCACCGTGACCGTTCGATCGTCCAGCTTCATCTCGCGCATCTTCGCCAGCAGCCGGCCAATCTCGTGGTCGGTGTACGCCACTTCGGCGTCGTAAAGCGCTTCAAGCCGCTTCACGGGTACTTCGGAAGCAGGGATACTGCCGTTGCGAAACGCGATGACATCCTTCACCGTGCCGAAAAGTTTCGGATCGCGCTCCCGATCTTCCGGCAGTGCAAACTTCCTGCGATATTCGGCCGGCGGATCATACGTCAGATGCGGATCGAAATAATGCACAAGCAGAAAGAACGGCCGGCTTGATGTGGTTTGATGCTTCTGAAGCCAGTCGATCGCCCAGTCGGTGACTTCGGTGGCGCGGCGATGATCGCGATTGCCTTCGTCGGGCGCCGAATGGAAGCTATGCTCCGCGAAACCGCGGTGCAGACCGTACTTCGGACTCAGGAAGAACACATTGACGATCGCCGCCGTGTCATAGCCCTGATCGTAGAAGCACTCCGCGATCGTGCGAACATCATCCGACAGGCCGCCGAACTCGAATGGACCGCCCGGCAACTTGATCCCCGCGCCATGCTGCTGCGGAAAGCACGAGGTAAACAGCGACGCCGTCGACGGCAGCGTCCACGGCGCGTGCGAAAAGGCCTGATCAAACTGGAAGCTCTCGGATGCAAGGCGGTCGATGTTCGGCGTCAGCCCGCGCTCATTCCCATAGCTTCCAAGCCGATCCGCGCGAAGCGTATCAATGATGATCATGACCACGTTGCGCGCCGTGTCCTTGGGCTTCGGACGTTCGGGCGTGCGGCTGCAAGAGCCGACCGTCAGACAGGCCGTCACGACGGCCGCGCCGAATGCAACCAGCGCGACACTGGCTCGATACTTCACCATAATCCAACCTCAAATCACGGAACCCGGCCGTGCCGGGCCGACGAGCGCGGCGCGGCACGCATCGCGCCGCGCGGGCTGTGAGATTCCCATCGGAGAATCGGAAAAGCGCAATTATCGTCAAAAAGCGGAAAAATTGAACGACCTTGCGGGCAGCAATCCAGCCCGCGCTGCTCGCTCGTCCGGGCGTTCAACAGTGGTCGCCCTTTTCGCCGCCGAAGTGATGACAAGTTTTAATACGACAGAACCTTACACTCAGGTTCGCGCGATCTATTGCGAGGCATGTCACCGCACAACCCAATGGGGACGCTGAATTCCTACCTCAATCGAAGGCTGCATCGTCCTGCTGTGTACCCTTTCGAAGATCGGGAATCCTCATCACCACTCCGCTATCAATACGCGCGTCCCCGTGCGAACCTGATCGTAAAGCTTTATCACATCATTATTTGAGAGCCTCACGCACCCCATGGATGCGGGCGTGCCAAGGCGTTGCTCGGCGGGTGTGCCGTGGATATAGATAAACCGTTCAAAAGAGTCGATTCCGGCGCCTCGGTTCACGCCCGGCTCGGTCCCGCGAAGCCACATAATCCTCGTCAGGACAAGGTCTTTCGTCGTCTCATCCCCGGGCTTCCATACCTCGCCGGTGAACTTTCGACTGACAAGCACCGCACCCTTGGGCAGGCCGTCGCCAATCTTCTGGTCGATCACATGCCAGCCCACCGGAGTCTGGTACGAATTCTCGCGATTTCCGATGCCTTTTTCCGCCGTGGAGCACACAAAAACAAAGCGAACCACGCCGTTTTCGACGCCAATCAGCTCCTGCCGCGCAACCGAAACCCACAGCCCCAATCGCTCGCCGACCAGCTCATCCCAACGGGCATCGCGAAGCTGAGCCATGTGCTCCGGCGGGAGCGGTTCACCCACGATGATATCGCGCGGCTCGGTCTCGTCCGCGCCGGCCCCCGTCCGGCAGCCGCAGGCCGAGCCGATCAAGAGGAAACTCATCAGTAAACCCGTGTGTTTCATCATGGTCGCGGAATCCTATCGGCGGATCGAGGGGTCTTCAACGCATGTTTTGCGCGTCAGATTAAGGACATGACGCCTCTGACGGGCGAATGTTCGATTCATGGGGAAATTCTTGATTACCGGGCGTCGGACGGCAATAATAACGTTATAGGAAGCTCGCCTCCGGGCCGTCGCCGCGGCCCCGTCCCAAGAGCCTGCCGACACCGGGCGACGTTTGTCTCTCACGCCAAAAGGAGAATGAACCATGTCGCGCATCTCCCTTCCGCTCGTCACATTTATCACGCTCGCCTTCACGCTCACCGCATCGGCCGCCGGGCCTTCTGACCTGCTCAATCAGGCCATCAAGGAAAACGACCGCCAGAATCGGCCGGCGGCGGCGAGTGGCGACTTGATCGATGCCGATCGGCTGGCACTCGAAGCCGAGCGGCTGGCGAACGAAGGCTCGTTTCGCGAGGCGGTCGGTCTATATGAGAGGGCCTATCGGCTCGATCCGTCGAACCGCGCGATGTACGCGCGGCTGCTGGTCTCGAAGCGCGCGGCCGGCGTGATGACGCAGCAGGACCGCGAGGCGCTGGCGCTGCTCGAAGAAGAGCAGGCGGCGGAGATCGACCAGGTCTTCCGGCGCGTGCGGCTGGCGATCATTCAGGGGCGGCAGGCGCTGCGCTCGGGCGACGCGACTCTGGCGGCGCGGCATGTCGATGCCGCCGAAACGGCACTCGACGCGCTGCCGGGGCATATCGATGTTTCGCCCTATCGGCGCGAGCTGTCGGACCTGTCCAACGCGGCGAAGCGCCGCGCGGCCAGGGGCGCCGCGCGCGCGGCCGATCCCGGTCGCGGTGAAGCGCGCATCGAGGCGGACGGCTCCGATCTGTACGTGACCCGCCGCGCCGGCGAAGCGATGACGCTCATGGACGCGGGCGATGACATGACTGCGGCATCAGCTGAAACATATCGCGATTATCGCCACGTCGAGACCGGGCGCATCATCGAGATCGACGAGGCCCTCTACGGCGATCAGGCCGTCCACGCCTATGAGCGCGAGCTGTCGGCCGCACTCAACCGTCGCCGCGCCCAGAATCTGATCCATCAGCAGATCGCCGCGATGCCGCCCATGCCCGAGGCCGATTTGGCGTATCCGCACGACTGGGCGGAGAAGACCGCCCGGCGCAGCGAATATCGCGACGGCGTCATTCACGAGGGCGCGCCCTTCGTCGGCCCCGACGGGCAGACGTATCAGACAGTGATCTATGACCTGGCGGAGCTGGTGCATCCGGTTCCGAATTTCTACGCGGCCTACCCCGGCACGGCGCGCGAGCAGCGCATGCAGTCGCTCGATCGGCACTACATTCGCGAGCGCAGCATGATCTTCAACGGCTGGCCCGAAGACCTCGCGGCCGGTCTGCCGCTGCTCCACTTCTTCGGCGGCATCGACAACAACGCCTTCAGCACGCGCACGGACCCGTACGAGACGCAGCGAATCGTCGAGACGCTGAACCGGTTTATCAACAGCCGGTGAGAAGGCGCGGGGCGAGCGGCAAAGTGACGCCACAAGTGCGACACCACCCGGTGCCATTGCGACGATCTTTCAACTTCGACGCAAATGCGCTATTATACCGCCTGCCGTGTCCGTGACCCGCTACAGTCAAGCTCGAACGCTCGTACGCCGGCTGTGTCGGCTGCCGGGCGAGGAGCGCGCCGATTTCCGAGAAAAAGTGAAGCGCCTTCGTGCGCATTTTGAACAGTTCAACGTCGATACATCCAATCTCTGCCAATGGCTCATGGGGCTTCGCAAGCGTTATGCAAATCCCAACGCTCCCGGCAGCTTCGGCGTGCTGGGCGATTTTCTTCTGGAACCCAAACTCGACGGCACGGAAGCAGACGAATCCACGCGCGACCGCTGGCGGCTCCACATTTTCGACGACGTGGCGGGCTTTCGCGCGATCCATGCGCTCGACGATCATCCCGTTCCGACCGCGCTTCGCGATGCCATGACGGCCGCGCGCATGAGCGGTCCGCATCAAGTTGCGACAAACTCAAACGCGGCTCGCCTCTTCGGGCGTTTGCAATTCCTCGATCCCGCGCACCGTCTTGTACTGCTCAAGTCCGCGGCGGAGTGGATTGTCGCCCGCTACCTGCGCGGCGTGGAAAACTGGGTTCGACAGCGCGATGAGTGGGAAAAAGAAAAGCGTGAGTGGGAGACGCGTCATCCCGAACTGACGAAGTCCGTGCAAGACACATTTACCGATGTTTTCAAGAGCCTCGTATTGGACAAAGACAAGCCGCCCGGCGTCAAGAACAAACGCCCGCGCATCTGTCCTCACAAGCGATTGAAGGCGAATATCGATAACTGCATTTACGCCGGGCAAAAAGGCCACGGCCCTCTTTGCTGGAATTACGCGGAGTTCGTCAAGGAGCATAAGGCCAGTGGCGGGATGTTTCACGAAAAGCACTTTGCTGACAACGTTCAAAACTACCTTAAGTTGCGCGCGAACAAGATGGATGCCATTCGGGCCAAGGAACGGCTCTACAAACAGAATCCAAAATGCAAGCGCTGGTTTGGGCGCGCCTGGGCTGAATACCTTCTCACCTTGAATCTCAATGAACAAACGCTCGTCGATCGCGGCGAAATGCCCCATTGCCTCAATATCGGCAAGACGTTTGAGGATTCGGAATGCCGCTGGAACCCGCACACTGAGCTTTGCAATCAGTACAGGCGCGCCATCGTACAATTCGACGACGACACGCTCAATCTCGAACCGCTCTACCGGGAATGGCGGCGCGACTTTCTCGCCGGCCCGCGCAAGCCGTCCTTCCGCTATCCGTCCAGCCGTGAATTGCCCATGCCCAAAATATTCGGTGCCGGCTTTCACGAAGTCGATTTCGATCGATCCATCCTGCGCCTTCGCCTCGATGACATGCAAGAGGGCCAGTGGATTGAATTCGGCTTTACCCCGTGGCCGCGCGACTACAAACCATCGCGAGCGGAAGTCGCGGACCTGGCCACCAGTGTCCATGTCCACTTCGTCGGCACGCGCGCCCGCGTCGGCTTCCGATTCGACGCACCGCACAAACAGTCACACTTTCGCTGCACACAAGACGAAATCGACGAAATTCGCAGCAGGCAGTTTCCCCGCAGAGCGCAAGACCAGCAGTTCCTCGATGCGGCTCGAAAGCACCTGCTCAAATCATTCGACGGCGATGCGAAGCGAGAGCTTCGACTGCTCGCGGTCGATCTGGGAGAAACCGGCGCGTACGCGGCCGTTTATCAGGGCGAGACCCATGTATCCGACGCGCCGCTGCCGATCATCAAGATCAACAAAATCTACGACAAGCTTCCTGAAATGCTGGACGTTGACCGGCACGGCCAGCCCGCGAAACCCAAGATGGAAAAGGGCGATCCGCGCGGCGTACGAAAGCAGCACGTTGCCCGCCATCTGACGCGAATGGCTGAAAAGACGAAGGAACTCGTCGCGCATCGACAAAAGCACGACAAGTCCGCATCCGGAACGGCGGGCGACCGCGATCTGATCGGTCTCAAGCGCCATGTCGCATGGATGATCCGCGACTGGACGCGGCACAACGCCGCGCGCATCACGGCGCTGGCCGAGCAGCACAACTGCGATCTGATTGCCTTCGAAAGCATGCGGGGCTTTTTCGCACCCGGCTACGATAAGCTCGATGCTGCCGAAAAAAAGCGGTGGCTCGCGATGTTCGCTTACGGCCGCATTCGCCGCAAGGTGACGGAAAAAGCCGTCGAGCGCGGCATGCGCGTGATCACGCTTCCCTATCATCAGTCCTCGCAATACTGCTCAGCCTGCGGCCATGCGCCTGTGAATGAGCGGCTATGGAAGAAGAACAAGAAAGTCGGCGTTTTCAAGTGTCAATGCGGCGATCCCGAAGCCGCGAAAGGCGCGAAGCGCGACGACGAAAAGCGAAATCAGCCCGAGCCGAGGCCTTCGACGCAGCCGGTCTGCACGTGCAGCGCGGAATTGAACAGCGATGCGAATGCCGCTCGCGTGCTGGCGCGCGTGTTCTGGGGGGAGATCGTCTTGCCATCGCATCACGATGAGGCTCGAAAAAGAGATTGACAGGGCGCTTTGGACCGCGTATGCTGATGGTTCCTTTGAGTCATATGCTCGGAACACGCTTGACGGAGTATTTCACCAACGAGACGGACCCCGGGCACAAAGGAAAAAGCAGCGTTTTGCAGGGCAATATTGAGTGAAAGTCGCCGGTTTTTGGGAGGGTGATTATTCAGCAACAACAGGCTGGATAAGGCCTTACGCATGAGCAGTGGCGCATGCCCGACAAAACGCGGCTTTCGACACCTATACTGCTTGGGGCGGGTAGTGTTATGCGGTGGCGCATGCCCGACAAAACGCGGCTTTCGACACCCTTCGCCAATCCTTTTAGCAGTGCCTTAGCGTGGCGCATGCCCGACAAAACGCGGCTTTCGACACCCGTCGTACCCCTTTCCGCCATTGAATTTGGGTGGCGCATGCCCGACAAAACGCGGCTTTCGACACCGGAATGTGCCACATGGTCTGATTGTGAACGGTGGCGCATGCCCGACAAAACGCGGCTTTCGACACCTCTTGTGTATCAGCGCCCCGTTTGTGTGCAGTGGCGCATGCCCGACAAAACATGGCTTCAGACACCTCAGTGCCATCGCAACGGCACAGAACGCAAGTTGCAATCGCCCCACAGAACGCGGCGGGTGGCATGCCGAAGCAAAGCGCCCGGCATGGCGGGCATGAGGCATCGAGAAAGTCGGGGACGCTTGTTTCCGGCGGCCTTTACTAGACGATTGGCGGCAGGCTCTCCAGATTCAGCTCAATCGGCCCCTCATCCAGTCCCTC
>CAZRFP010000149.1:0-10782 GCA_964599535.1 uncultured Planctomycetaceae bacterium | reverse complement strand
GCAGCGCTGACCAGGGGGGAGACGCCCGTCGCAAAACAATTGCTCGCCAAGTACGACGCGCCCACCGGCGATGATCCGCGCGGCTTTGAATGGCACTACCTGCATGGCATCGCCCATGCGCCGTCATCTATGCACATCGCGCGTGACGGCATCGTTTGGAACCGGCTCGCCCTCCACCGCACGGGCAGCCGTATCGCTTGCGCCGACCGCCAGGGGCGACTGACGGTTTTCCGGGTGCCCGACGCGACAGAAGTTTTCCACAACGACGTGCCACTCTCCGAGATCGATTTTGCGCCTGACGGAAAACACATCATCGCGCTGGCCGCCTCCGGCACGGATCGCGTCATCGAAATCGATGCCGCGACCGGCGTTATCGCAAGGGAGTATCCGACCGGACACCTGACAAGCTGCTTGGCGCTGAAGCCCGACGGCGACACCTATTTTACCGGCAGCCCCGGCAACGACTTGTTCTTGTGGTCGCTTTCCAGGAATGAAAAAACAGACCTTGCTCGCACGTACAAGCACGGGCAGTTTGCGCGAAGCACGGACGTTCAAAACGGAGCAGTCACGGCGGCGGCGTTTGCGCCGCAAGGCCCCGCTCTCGCCGTCGGGTATGAAAACGGCGTGACGCAGGTTTGGGATACCGGGCAAGGCGTCATCGTCGCCCGAGGTCCCGTCCATACCGGCCCCGTGACCGGGCTTTCGTTCAATCAAGACGGATCGCAGGTAGCCAGCCAGAGTTTCGGCCGATACGAACTCCACCTGAGATCAAATCTTCACGGGCATGTTCTGGTTTGGAGCGCGGCGACCGGTGAAAACGCCATCACTGTCTCACCCCATCAGCAGATGATCGCCCATTCTCCCGTGCTTTCGTCCGAACCCTTCGTGCCGTTCGGTCAACTGAGACCCTTTTTCACGCTCGACGGCTTGGAAATCGTCACCACGGGCACCGTCGGAGTTCAACGCTGGAACGTCAAGAATGGAAGGCTCAGCGGGACGTATCCCGGCAGCGGCTCGCTCGTTCATGCGCTCACCATGAGCGCCGAAGGGCGATTCATCGCCGCCGCCGACGCGACCGGCAATCTCCGAGTCTGGCCGACAGGCGAAAAAAGCGGCGGTCGGGTTGCTTTCGGTTATCGCAATGGCATCCGTGCGCTTAATGGCGACGGACTCCGGCTCGCCGCCGTCTGCGAAGACGGCTCACTCATGGGCGTCGGCGAATTCGGCCAGACCTATTCCCGATCCGAGCGCCGGATATTACTGACGTGGGATCTTCGCAACGGTTCCGTGGAGAGCCATTCGGGTTTGGTGTCCGATACGGAGACGGTCGTCATCTTGCCGACGGCCGTGGTTTGCGGCAGCACCGTCATCGGAAACGCCGAGACTTCACTGGCGGATTCGATTCGCGGATTCAAGCCGCGCTCCGCTCTCGCCGTCAGTCGTGACGGCAAGATGATCGCTGTGGGACGGCCAGACGGCGCGGTGGATTTGTTTCGCGCGTCCAGCAACAAACCGACTTGGACCGTCTCGTCGCATAGGAGCGAGGTAACGGCGCTCGCGTTCTCCGAAGATGGAAAGCTGCTTGCGACCGGCAGCGCCGACCAGCGCATCAATGTCTTGAATGCGGCGACCGGCGAAACGATTGCCACACTCCAAGGCCACCGGCGCGAAATCAGTGGGCTTGCATTTTCGCCCGATGGAAAGCGGCTTGCCAGCAGCAGCGGACTACTGAGAATCGACAGCACACAACCCGGCGAAGTGCGCTTGTGGGACATTGCCACGCAACAGCCTTGCCTCGAACTCGCCGCCGATGCCGCCTCCATTTATCCCGGCATCGCGTGGAACGCCGACGGCACGACGGTCTTCGCAGCCGCCAATGCACTCGCCGAAGGCCAGAACACGGTGGAACCCGGCCGCATCGTCGCCTGGAGCATCGGACGGGAAAGCCCCACGCTAGCCGCCTTCGAGAGTGATTCGGCTTCGGCTCACATTCCCGACGCAAGTCCAGGAAGCAGTACCGTCACGCCGCGCTATGAAAGAGCGCAACCGACTAACGTTGCACCTTCTCCAGAAGACGCGGAACGCCACATCCTCCCGTTACGCAATCCGATCAAGCCGCCCCAACAGCCGCAGAAGACAGCAAACTCTCCGAAGACGGGAAGCGGCGGACAATTTCTGAAACCGCCCACGACGCGCCCGAGCAAGCCGCCCCGCAAGAAACCCCGACGACAACGGATGCACGAGGAAGACGCAAACGCAGGAATCACGAACGGCGGGGGCTAACTATTATCCGTCGTTGTCCCATGATCCCTGCCAACTCATTATCGCTGGCGCTCGCCATTGTTTTGTTGCGGAGGCGTTCTTGGAACCTCGACTTGCTTTGCGTCGTGCGGAACATTGACCAACTCAGGTACCGAAGACACGAAGGCAGGCCTGATCGTCTTCGCTATCCGTTCCAGCCGGTCGGAACTTGATTCACTCTGCGGATGAATTATGACCGAATCGACTACCCTCTTCGGATCGTGGGGAACTTCGCTTCCGCCTGGCGCTCTTCCCAGGAACGAATAGCTGACCCAATCAGCAACTTTTCCGAAGTAATTTTGAGGCGCTTGCGTCGATGGATGCACTAGAATTGAACCATCAACTCGCTTCGGATCGTGTTGAACTTCACTAACACATGGCGCTTTTCCCATGAAGGTGAAGCCGATCCATTCAGCAACTTTTCCGCGCCGATTCTGGGGCGCTTGCCTCGATGGCTGAACGACAATCGAATTGTCCACCCGCTTTGGCTCGTGCGAGACTTCAACCAACTTCGCCGTTGTGGTGTCAGACAGGACGCTTGGACGCTTCCCGTCCTTTGTTCTTCTGTCCTCGTTTTGTTCATCCTGCATTGCGTGTACTCCCCTCACAATTTCATTCTTTTAAGTCTACCAGAACTCTGTTAACTTTTTGTGACAACCATGTTTATGCGCTATCCACTTCTAATTGCGCGAGATTTTGTCTCCGCCCAGAATGTGCATGAGTCGAGAGGGGCTGCCTTATACTCGCCGGACCTGGGAGGGTCCGATAACCCACATCCTTGCGTAAAGGCGTCTCGTCCCAACTTGACCTTCCGCCCAAGTCTGACTTTGAGCGCCACAACCGTCACGGTACTATTTGATGAAAAACCTTCTGCCGAAGCTAGGGCGCTTAAATCTGGAAAGCCCAATCATGGGCCGAGGAGGCTTTCATGCAACTCGCAAACAACTCCGCGTCAACCGGTCCTGTCAAGTGGGCACACCAGGTAAATGAAATACTCCGTCGGTCAGGTGAGAAGAACGCGACCGACCAAATTGAAAAGGCGATCACCCAACATCAAGAAGATCGGTTTCTGATCGCGGTATTAGGCAAGGCCAAGCGCGGCAAGTCCACTCTTTTGAATGCGATTCTCGGGAGGCGCGATGACTTGGTCGCGCCAATTGACAAGCTCCCCGCATCAAGTGCCATCACCCGATTTGTCTGGGGTGAGCGTGAAGCCGCAACGGTCTTCTTCCGCGACGGACGACGACAAGACATTGATTTGGCCCGCATCAAGGAATTCGTCACGGAGGAGCTTAATCCAGCTAACGTCAAGAGCGTCGATGTTGTCGAGGTAACCGGCCCTTTCCCCGGTATGGACAAGGACCTCGTGCTTGTCGATACGCCGGGCGCTGGCTCGCTTCACGAATACCATGACGCGATCCTCCACGCATTCATTCCCCAGGCTGATGCGGTGATATTCCTCGTCACCGCTCGAATGCCATTGGACCAGGATGAACTTGAGCTTTTGAAGAATGTCAAAGCCGCTGATATTGGCAAGGTATTTTTCGCGGTCAATCGCGTCGATGAAGCTGAGACAAATGATATTGAAGCTGCCGTTTCACACAATCAACAACTTCTCTCGCAAGTGGGCATCCACGTAAGCCAGATTCACCGTATCAGCGCCAAGAGCGCGTTCCAAGGAACGGTATCTAGCAGCGGACTTTCAGAACTTATGCGAGAAATCAGTAGTTTCCTTGGAAGACACAAGGGTCGCGCGCGTGATGCACGGCTAGTAGCTCGGGTCTCCCAAGCAGCCGAGATGCCAGCCCAGCATTTGGCCGCACAACTCGCCAGTTCGCGAAAGACCGTCGTCGAACTCGAAGCAGAACTGTCATCGCTTTCTGAATCAAAACGAACCATTAAGCAGGATCGCGAGATTTCCGAACGGGAATTCACCCATTCCTGGAGCCGGGCCGTTGATTCGTTCGAGCATCAGGTCAAAGATGCGAAGAGTGCCGCCAAGATGGCCGTCACAAGTCGCATAGCTCGCACATCGTTAGCCGGACTTGGATCCGTCGCTAAGGAACTTCCCACGATTATCACACGAGCCATTGAATCCGAACTAGCGGCTCCTGCGCAAACGCTTGAGGAGTCTCTGAGCGCGTCAACGCGCAAGTTGCAAGTCGGTTACCCCTCAGTAGAAATGCAGTCCACGGGCGAAGTCTCCATTCGCACCAAAGCCAGCCACACAACGGTTCTCGGCGGCATGGCGGGAGCCGCTGCGGTTGCAACAGGAATCGGTTTAGCATCAGCCGGTAGCGCAGCGGCAGCGGGCATTGCGGCCGCCAATGCCGCCGCTATAGCCGCCGCCACAACCACGATCACGGTCCCGAGCACAATCGCTGGAATCGGTTCTCTCCTTTCATCTTGGGGTCTTGGCGGAATTGGCAGCGCGATCAGTGCACTTGGTACCGGAACTGCAACCGCAGCAGCCCCCGTCGCGCTTACCACTACACCGCTTTGGGTTGCGGTCGCGGGTCCCGTAGGCTGGACGCTTGCAGGACTTGGCGTCCTAGCAGTTCCCTTCGCATGGCGCGCCTCCAAACACAAGCAGAAAGATCGATTGGAAGAGGCAAGTCGGGAACAAGTTGACGACGTTTTCCAACGAGTCTTGACGGCACGAATACCCGCTTTGCGCCGAATGGGTGAGTCGATCATCGAAGAGTTTCGATTGCGGCTCGATAAGCAGCTTCGTCAGATTGAGGAAACCATCGTCCAATTCAAAGACCACCGTCCCGATTCTGAAAAGGTAATGCTAATCGAGAAATTGAACAACGAGCTTCGCGATGCACTCGCCACAGCTCCGCGATTCGAGGCTCAAACCTCTGGCTGATTCTCTATGCACGCATCGTCATCGAGCTTATCCGGGCTAGTCGATGAATTGCTGATGCTCCTAAAGGAAACTTGTGACTATCAGCAGCACGACGAAGTGAGAGCCGTCTTAAGAGAAGCCACCACGAAGGTCTCGTCCTTTCGTCGGCGCTTGCATCCGTTACATAATCGCTATGTCGTTGCCGTGGTGGGTTTGACGAACGTTGGTAAGTCCACGCTCCTAAATGCGATCCTAGGCGACGACATCGCGCCACGACGTAACGGGCCTTGCACGGCAGCGCCGATTGAATTCTGCCAGGGTAATCGACTCCGTGTCATCGCCTATTACCATCAAAGTCTGTCACGCCCGACATGGAATTGTCATGACCTGCACGCTGTTCATTCGCGCCTCTCCGACCTTGCCGACGACGAAGGCGCGCAGGCAAGCCGCCGGATACGCCGAGTTGAAGTGCTCTTATCTCATCCTTTACTAGCGGAAGGCTTGGTAATCGCGGATACGCCTGGTTTTGGAGCGGCTCAATTCGGTGATGCCCAGCATAGTCACGAGGATGCCCTCAAGCGTTATCTTAATGAAGACGTGTCACAAGTATTTTGGGTTGTACTTGCTGATCAGGGAATTGGAAGACGTGAAATGCGCTTCCACGACGAATTCTTTGCAGAGGTCTGTGACGACGTTGTAGTCACTGGTTGTGAGGATTGGTCGGAGCAGGATCGCGGCCGTTTTCGACAAAGGTTTTCCGACGCCTTCGGCAATCGGCTACCCCGCTTTCACTTTGTCTCGGGACTATTGGGCTTAAAAGCCAGGCGGGGAATGGATTCCCTCGGACTTGAGGCGGCGGGCATTACGTTGCTCGAGTCCCGCATTCGAGAATTGGCCAGACCGGACGGAAGAACAGCGTCGGTACGTCTAGGGCTCACAGAACTCGCTGACGACCTTAGCTATTGGCTCCGAGAGTTTCGCAATTCTCGCGGTCAGGCGCTCGCCGTTCGTTGGCGACCGGATAGTTGGGGACGTTGGAAATCCGCACCTTCCGCTAACGGCCTCCGAGATCAACTTTCGGCGGCGCTGGAGAGTTAGTCGTGCCAACCGTTGCAATAATTGGAACTGAGGGCAGCGGCAAGACAGTATTCATCACGACGTTGGCAAAGCGCCTGAGCGTTGAGAACAAACTCGGCGCATTCATGAATCCACAGGATCGCCGAACCGTTCAATACATCGAGAAGGTATGGACCATTCTCAACAACTCCGAATGGCCCGCATCGACATCGCCAGGGGAACTCTTCGAGCTAGAGTGGACTCTCGAATGGCGGGACGGCCTCCGGGTCGATATACGCCTTGTTGATTGCGCGGGCCAGGACCTGCGCGCGCTGTTTGCCGACGAACAGGCCGCCAATCCCGAAGGGATGCCCGAACAGCTACGGCAATTGGCAGATTACAGTAGAGCAGCCAATATCGTACTCTTAATGGTCAATCTGAAAGACTTCATCGGCGAGAGCAATGATGAACGACGCACCTCGAATGAATGGGCGCTCAAGTACGCGCTCGACCTACTCGGCTCGAACGGTGCCGGGGCACACATCGCGCTAGTGTTCACTCAAATCGACCAATACCAAGAGGTCCTGCGAGAATGCAGCGACTGGAAGAATGCAGCGAAGAAGTATCTTCCCTACGTCTATGGTGCGCACCTGCGAGATGATCGCGTCGCCACGATGGCAGTAGCCTCAGTCGTGGACACGCAAGTGATTCTCGACAACGGCTCACCCCGCCGAGTGCCGACTCCAAAGTTCCGGTCCACAGGCATGGGAACTATGGTCAAGTGGATCGGCGACCAAGCGAAAGCCGTTGTGGAGAAGCAAGAGGCTGAAGCAAAACACGAGGCCGCGATCCGAGAGCAAAAGGAGCAGGACGATAAGCGCGTTCAAGCGGCAGAACAAAGACGACACAAATTGACCTCTTTCTTAAAGAGAATTGGTGGGCTGGCTATTGTTGCCGTTTTGCTCATCAAAGGCTGTACGTGGTTAACTTCGGATAGCCCGTCGAAGGGTTCCCGAGAGCGAGAACAACAAGGTCCAACTGTTCCAGAGCCTAATATGGTCTCCAAGGACGCGCGATTGGTTGGAACCGGCGCACTTGAGTCTTTCGGCCTAGAAATATGGGGAAGGGTGCGAAACGATGGGGCGGATGGAAACGTAACAATACGCTGCGAATTTATTCAGGCAGGCCAATCCTGGCCTCAATACGTGACGGTACGACTTGCACACGGAGAGTATTACGACTTCCATTTCACCGACAGAACGCACCTTTGGCAGAATTCCGGGCAAGTGCAATGGAAGGCTTGGGCCGAGTGAGCGACGCTGTATGCACTGTACTTCAGGTTGCAATCGTCGTGCATCATGATTATTGACCGAATGTGGAGGAATTCATGCGCCTACTGCTAGCTGTGTATGATCCGGCACACGAATCCTCCGATGGAAAATATTGGGTGTGGTCGCACCCTGATCTCACCGACGAACTGAAGAATCGCTTCTATTACAACGCGGCAGTTAAACATCTTCCCGAGAATCCTAACGCCATCACTCCAAGCGACTGTCATGGCGGCTGGACATCCATAGATGAAACTTGGGCGTGTTGGTATCGCTTCTTGGATGGTGGACGCGACCTGCGAGGCCGACCCGGCCGCTTCGTGCTAATATGTGCGTTTTGCCGCCGGACTGACAACATCAATCTGAACGGATTCAGCATTCTCGATTCGGCCCCTTTTCAACGGCTGGCACAAGCCACCGCTTTCTCTCGTCCAATCCCTCAGCCGGAATCATTGGAGTGCGACGTTAGACTTCCCGCGATAGAGGGTTCAAGTGCTGCGGTTCAAAACTCCCACGATGCTCCCAGTAAGTTCGTTGGTCCGAAGGCTACAGAACGGGCGGCCGCTGCTTGCTGTAATTTGCAGCCATCTTATGGTTTCGACGTTGCCTACATCAGGTCTGGAGATCGATCCCTTGCCACGGTCGAAATTACGAAATCACCTGAGGCAAAGGTTTCCAAAAAGGTGGGGCCGACCAACATCGCTTCTGTTTCAAGGCCGTCGCCTCCAACTGGCCCCCGACACAATGCCTCAGTCGCTAATGAAGCGCTATCTGAGAGATACATACGCACCGCCGCTCGCGCATCACTCCTGTTTTCGGCATCAATACCCAATTGGGCCGTGTTAATCATAATTTGCGTTGTAGCGTTGGGGGCGTATTTTTTCGGCGCAAGAAACAGCGCAGAAAAGACTCCAATTATCAACTCAACGTCAAATGACACTCCATCCCCCGCTAAACAACCGTCAGTTTCAGGCACTTTGGAGCCGCCAAGTGTGGCTGTCCCGGGAATTCAACAGCGTGATGGAACACAAGGCAAAAGCAATTCGCATTCAAGTAAGTCCACGCCAACCTCACAGACTACCAATCAATAGCTTCTATGACTAATTTGTCAGAAGTCGCCATTAGACCGTCACTATCTCCGCACTCCTGAATCCATGGTACTCGGTGCCTGCATATCGCCTCGAACAGGCGAACCTTCGGGTGAACCTCGACGTTGAGATTCCGGCCCTTGATGCGAACCTGTTGACCAGCAAGGTGAAGCGTGATGCCGTCGGAGGGATCAAACTCCGCCTTGTCCATGTACCCATAGGCGACGGCAAGAATACTGCCGTCTTTCCTTCGCAATTCCAGCATCGTCGCCCGCTCGCGCGACCCGCGCAGAAATCCGAACGCGCCGAGATCATCGACGACGACTTCCTCCTGCGATTCGTTGTCGTTCGCTCCCGCGTCGCGCGCGCCATACTTGTCCAGAATCTTATCGATCATGAATCATCCCCTCTCGTTCCTTTGCCGCGACGTGTGCAGGCACGTTGTATTCCGGCGTCAGCCGTTCGATGCGTTGCAGGATTTCGGCGCGATTCCGCAAATCGCGGCCCGACACGAGTTCAGTCGCCGACACCCGATCATCCGAACGGATCACCGCATCGAGCAACGCTTCCTTGTCGTCCGTGTAAATCGTGACGCCTTCCCGGCCGCGCGACACGGAGACATAAAACTGCTCCCGCGACGACGCCGGAAACGACTGCGACGACTGACCGATGAAAACGCGGTCCACTGTTTTTCCTTGCGAAGCGTGTGACGTGACGCAATAGCCGTGGGCCAGGTGCCCGTATTCCTTCGATATCACCCAGTCGTCGGCGGGTTCGTTACTCTTGTCGCCGCCTACTTTTCTCACGACCAGATTGCCCGCGTCGTCGAAGCGCTCCGCGCAGAACAATTCGCCATTGTTCAATCGGTGCAGACCGTCAATCGTCGTGCCGTTGCGCGTGACGCGCAGAACGTCGCCCGGCGCGACCGGCAGGACATCCCGGTCGAATACTTGAAACTTCGCCGCTTCGGAGAGCGGCAACGTCCCGGCACCGACAGCCACGCGGTCCCCTTTGGTGAATCCCTTGGCGTTTTGATGGAAGACGAGCACCGAATCTGTGTCGTAATTGACCGAGTCGGCGCGCTGCGCCTCCGTCAGATTACGGTTGTGGAGTACCCACAGCCGACGCTCGCCGTCGCGGAGCTTGCCCATCCGCTTGAGAAGCGACCGGATTTCGTCCGTGATCCACTCGCCTTCGCGGTGCGTCGGCGAAACCACTAGCGCCGTTTTACCGTGCGAGACCGCGCCGACGTAATCGGCGGCGAGAGTCTTGTACCGGTCCGTCGTGCGTACTTCCCGAATCCAGCCGAGTTTGTCGAGTTGACGGAATCCTGTTTCCGTCCGGCCGTCGCTTAACGCTTCCACCGCCCGTTTGTAATCGCCCGACTGGCGCTTGATGTCGCGGATTTCGGCGGGCGCGAGACCGGCTTCCTGTTCAAGGAGCCGCAGCGCCGCGCCGCGTTCGACGGAACCATGCTGCTTGCGGTCGCCCGACAGCACCACGCGGGCATCGAGTTTTCCAGCCAGATCAAATACCTGTCCGAGTTGTTTCGTTCCAAGTAACCCCGCCTCATCAATCCAAATCACATGCCCGCGAATGTCTGTCTGCATTCGCTCGTCTTTCAGTAGCCGCGCGACGGTATCGGCATTGGCGAACCCATCGTCGCGCAGCACGCCACGGCTGGCGTCCGCCGAGGGCGCGAACGTGAAGACATGCTTGCCGCTGGCTTCGATTGCCTCCACGGCCTCTTGCATCATTTTTGTCTTGCCAGTTCCTGCCGCGCCGCGAATCACAATCACGCGATCCGGAGAATTCAGCACGTGCAAGACTGCCTTGCGCTGGCCGTCATCGAGCCACGCTCGCTTGAACGTGTAGTCCGCCGGTCCCAAGCGGCGGCACGTCCCCCGA
Source organism: uncultured Planctomycetaceae bacterium (assembly GCA_964599535.1). Classification (GTDB taxonomy): domain Bacteria; phylum Planctomycetota; class Phycisphaerae; order UBA1845; family UTPLA1; genus JADJRI01. The sequence goes on along the minus strand of CAZRFP010000149.1, from coordinate 250 downwards.
CCGTCGCGGGCGAATGCGATCATCGCCCGCTCTTCAATGAGCACGTTTCGCGTCGTCGCTATCCGTCGTCCGTCGCGCTTGGCGACGAGCAGCCCTTGCGAATTGACCGCCCGTTCGACCGTCTCCGGCGAGGCTCCGCCGACGCTGCGTCTGAGCGCTTCGGCCAGGAGCTTGCGTTCGGGCACGACGGAACTGCGCTCCAGGCAATGCTCGACCGCCCGCGATGCGGCTTCCGCCGCGACGTGCCGGT
>CAZRFP010000148.1:0-10896 GCA_964599535.1 uncultured Planctomycetaceae bacterium | reverse complement strand
CCCCAGCCCCTGCAAGCTGCCGCGGCTCGTCACCCCCGACACCAGCGAACACAAAATCAGCGGCGCGGCGATCATCGACAACAGCCGCAGGAACACATCTCCCACGCCCTTGCCATACATCGCCACCGTTCGGGGCCAATAGCCACCCGTCTGCACCAGAAAGTCATCTCCCACGCGCCGCAGCACGTACGTTTCGCGAATGCCATCAACATGCCATCGTCGTCCGGTACGCTCCTCCACTACTTGCGAATCATCGCGAAACCGCGCACGAGACAACTCCGATCGCGAAAACAGTTCGCGCAGCTCCGTCGTCATCGGACCGGCCGTGACCGTCGGCGCATCCGTGAACGGCATCGATAACAGCGTTTTCGGTCCCGCCCAGATGTTCAGAGGCAGCCCAACGCCCGCCCCGAGCACCATCGCAATCAGAATCTGGTGATGTAGTTTCAGCCGCATCGGGCCGGATTGTATGCACCTGCGCGCAAATGGAAAGCAAAAACAGAAGATATGGAGTACGTAGAATTCAGAGTGCGAATGGACCGACTCCCCATTTCAATTTTCTCAATTCTGCCTCTATTCCCCCGCACGCTCCAAAACGTTACGCTATTGGCCAACCCGAATCGCAAAAAAAGTAACTCGAATGCCAGGACCCTCCCATGTCACGACCGCACACACATACGGACCTTTGCCAGAGTTTTGTGGCACCGGCGCCTCGCCGGTGCGAATCTCGGGGCAATGCACTCGTCTGTAAGATCGACGTTCGCGCACGCCTTGCCTTGTTCGCCCTCATCCTTCCGCTCGTCGGCTGCAATTCCGAACACAAAGTCATCGCCGACGACCCAGCAAATCTCGCGCACAACGAAGCGCCCGCCGCCGAAGCCACGCCCATTGCCGACCGATATCGCGATGCCGCCGAGCGCATCATCAACGCCGCGCTCGAATGCAACGACGCCTGGCAAAAGATGGAGCAACTCTGCGACGGCATCGGCCATCGACTCAGCGGCTCCGAAGGGCTCGACAAAGCTGTCCAATGGGCGGCAGACGCCATGAAAAAGGACGGACTCGAAAACGTCCGCCTCGAACCTGTCATGGTCCCCAAGTGGGTGCGCGGCAATGAATCCGCCAAGATGGTCGCCCCCTACGAGTACGCACTCCACATGTTCGGACTCGGAATGTCCGTCGGCACCCCGCCCGATGGCATCACTGCGTCCGTCGTCTGCGTCTGCGACGAGGCGGAATTCGAAGCCCTCGGCGATCGCGCCAAAGGAAAGTTCGTCCTCTTCAACAACCTCATGCCAGACTACCACCCTGAACACGGCGCAGGCTACGGAACCGCCGTCCGTTTCCGCGGCCGCGGACCCTCACTCGCCTCCAATTCCGGCGCAGTCGGCTGCCTCATCCGCAGCGTTACCGCCAACAGCCTCCGCTCGGCGCACACCGGCGCCACGCGCTACGAAGACGGCACCAAGCCGATTCCAGCGGCCGCCATCTCCACCGAAGACGCCGACATGATCAGCCGTCTGCTCAAGTCAGGCCGCGATGTCAAAGTCCATCTCAAAATGGAAGCGCGCGATGAAGGCATGGTCCCATCCGCCAATGTCGTCGGCGAACTGCGCGGCCGCGAAAAGCCGGACGAAATCCTCGTCATCGGCGGACACATCGACTCATGGGACGCAGGCCAAGGAGCCCACGACGACGCCGGCGGATGCGTGATCGCAATGGAAGCCGTCAACGTTCTGAAGAAGCTCAACCTCCGCCCGCGCCGAACCATTCGCGTTGTCCTCTGGACCAACGAAGAAAACGGCCTGCGCGGCGGAAAGCAATACGCCATCGACCATGCCGACGAACTCGATCGCCACGTCGGCGCCATCGAATCCGACTCCGGCATCTTCGCGCCGCAAGGCCTCGGCGTCGATCACAAAGACCCGGCCGTCCGCGCCCGAGCCGCCGCCCAGTTGCGCGACCTGCTCACGTTGCTCAAGCGACTTGATGCCACGCGCGCGCCTGAAGGCTGGGGCGGCGCTGACATCAGCCCGATGAAGCCCGCGGGCGTCGTCCTCATGGGTTTCATGGTCGAAGGTTCAAAATACTTCGACTACCACCACTCACACGCAGACACCCTCGACAAGGTCGATCCCGAACATTTGTCACAGTGCGTCGCCGCGCTCGCCGTCATGTCATACGTCATTGCCGACATGCCCGGACGTCTTGGCGAATAGACGACCCAAGACCGCCAACAGATGCCGACGGTCCTCATCGCTCCCGACAGCTTCAAGACCGCGATCGACGCGCCCGCCGCCGCGCGCGCCATCGCAAGAGGCATCCGCGACGCAAGCCCCAATGCTCAAACCATCGAAGCCCCCATGGCCGATGGCGGCGAAGGAACGCTCGAAATCATCCTCGATGCCGCAAACGGACTGCGCCGCCGCGTCAGTACGACCGGGCCGCTCGGAGAACCTCTCGATGTCACGGTCGGACTCATCCGCCACGCTACAACCGCCGTCATCGAACTGGCCACCGTCGCAGGCTACACACTCGTCCCACCCGAAAAACGAAACCCCCTCAGGACCACAACGTTCGGCCTCGGGCAAGTCATCCGCGCGGCCATCGAGACCGACATCGAAGAGATCATCCTCACCCTAGGCGGAAGCGCTACCGTAGACGGCGGCGCGGGCATGATGCAGGCACTCGGCATGGCCTGCCTCAACGACGACGGCCGGGTCATCACCACGCCCATCGTCGGCGGCGATCTCATGCGCATCCGAAAAATCATCTGGGACAAGCCGCCGGAGAATCTTCACAACGTACAGTTCACCATCGCCTGTGATGTCCTCAACCCGGCATGCGGACCCGGCGGAGCGGCCGCTGTCTTCGCCCCGCAAAAGGGCGCGGACACGCAGGGCGTTAAGTCCCTCGAGCGCGGCCTCGAAAACTGGACCGCACTCCTCGAACATGCCGGTGGGCGACCCCTGCGCGACGAACCGGGTACCGGCGCGGCCGGCGGCGTCGCGTTGCCACTGCTCGCCCTCGCATCCGCCCATATCGTCCCCGGCGCCGACTTCGTCAGCGAGACCATCGCCCTTGCACAAAAAATGCAATCCGCCGATCTTGTCATCACCGGCGAAGGCCGCCTCGATCGACAATCCATGATGGGAAAAACCGTTGGCGCGGTCGCACGCATGGCCAGGACGCTCGGCGTGCCAAGCGTCGCCATCGTCGGTGCGGCCGGCGACGGCGCCGATGAGTGCCTCGCCGTCCTCGACAGCTACGAAACACTCGACGGCCCGATCCGCGAAACCGAATCGCGCCTCGAAGCCGTCGCAAACAGAATCGCCAAAAACTGGTTCTAACGAGTAGACCGAAACAACCAACGACCCGTGGCACGAAACAATCGACTTCGCAGATCGGGGAGCATCGGCGTCTCGCCGGTGCGAATCCGCCGATGACCCAGAGACTGAAGTGGATTCTTTATGACCGAACATCAAGAAAAACCTATCGACCCGGTGGCCAACCCCCCGCGTTGACCGCATGAATCCGGACAGATAATCCACCATGTCAAACAACTTCGACATCATCATCCTCGGCGCAGGCGCAATGGGCAGCGCCGCAGCTTCCCACCTCGCCCGCCGCGGACGCTCTGTCCTCGCCATCGAACAATTCGGAATCGCACACGACCGTGGAAGTTCCCACGGCCGAAGCCGCGTCATCCGCAAGGCATACTTCGAAGATCCGCGTTACGTCCCCATGCTTCAAGACGCCTACAAACTCTGGCGCGAACTCGAACGCGACACCGGCCGCCAACTGCTCAACACCGTTGGTTGTTTGAACATCGGCCCGCCCGATCATCCGCGCATCCTCGGCGTCGAGCGCAGCGTGCGCGAGCACAATCTGCCCCATGAACTCCTCAGTGCCGACGACATCGCCCGCCGCTGGCCTGTCCTAAAACCCAGCCCCGACGACATCGCCTTCTTCGAACCCGAAGGCGGCTTCCTCGCCGCCGAAGACGGCATCCGCGCGCATGTCGAAACGGCCGAACAAAAAGGCGCGATCTTCCGACTCAACGAGCGCGTCACAAATTGGACCGCATCGACCGGAAGCGTCAGCGTCGAAACCGAATCAGCCGCCTACGAAGCCGCGCAACTCATCATCACCGCCGGCGCATGGCTCGCAGCCGTCGCCGCCGAATTGAACATCCCGCTCAAAGTCGAACGCCAGGTCCAGCTTTGGTTTATGCCAAACGATCCCGAGCCTTTCACGGCCCCGAATCTGCCGTCATTCATCCACTCACGGCACGACCGCCCATCGTTCTACGGCATACCCATGCGCCAGCGCGAAGGCGTCAAAATCGCGCGCCATCATGCCGGCGAAATCACCAACGCAGAAACCCTCAACCGAGATATCCTTCCCGAAGACGAAGCCGCCGTCCGCGAATTCATCCGCGAACATGTCCCGCTGGCCGACGCACCGCTGGGTGACGCCAAGGTCTGCATGTATACCAACACTCCCGACAACCACTTCATCATCGACCGCCATCCAAAACACGAAAACGTCTTCATCGCCGGCGGCTTCTCAGGCCACGGCTTCAAGTTCACGCCGCTTGTCGGCGCAATCCTCGCCGATCTCGCGATCGATCGAGCCACGCGCCAACCCATCGACTTCCTCTCCATCAATCGCCCCTGTCTGAAGTAGCGTCAGGGCCCCGTGCCGGAAGGCGAAGACAATTGCCGTCGCGCCCGGTATTTCTTCATTTTTCATTTGGCCTTTTTCATTCCCTCATTCCCCATACAATCCCCCAAAAACACAGACCTCTCACCCGAGGCCCCCATGCCGTTCTTCGATCAGAAAGAAGAAACCCTCGCTCCCGTACAGATCGAGCGACGCCAGCGCGAGAAGCTCGCAAACATGCTCCGCGCCGTCCTCCCTGCAAACCGCTTCATCCAGCGCAAGCTATGCGGCATTCTCGATCCGGCCGATCTTCGAGCCGTGGACTCACTCTCTCTCGCCGACATCCCCTTCACCACGCGAGATGAAATCGAGCGCGACCAGGCCGACAACGCCCCGTATGGCACGAACCTGTCCTATCCCCTCGGCGAATACACACGCCTCCATCAGACCTCCGGCAGCCTCTCCGGACCGCTGCGATGGCTCGATCGAAATGAAGACTGGCAGTGGTGGCAAAAGCTCTGGTCCGCGATCTATGGCGCCGCGGGATTGACACCAAAAGACCGGTTCCTGTTCCCATTCTCATTCGGACCCTTCATCGGATTCTGGTCCGCCTTCGAAACCGCCGTCGCGCTCGGCAATCTCTCCCTGCCCGCCGGCGGCATGTCCACAAAGGCCCGACTTCAATACGCCCTCGCCAACGACGCCACCGTCATCTGCTGTACCCCAACCTACGCACTACGCATGGCCGAAGTCGCCGCCCAGGAATCCATCAACATTCACAGTTCCTCCATCCGCGCACTCATCGTCGCCGGCGAACCCGGGGGCAGCATTCCTGAAACGCGCCGCCGGATAGAATCCGCTTTCAACGCCCGCGTATTCGACCATGCAGGCATGACCGAAATCGGCGCATTCGCCTTTGAATGCCTTGAAGCGCCCGGCGGCCTGCACATCAACGATGCCGAATTCATCGCGGAAATCATCGACCCCCAGACAGGCCGCGCCCTACGCGACGAACAAGCCGGCGAACTCGTCCTCACCAATCTCGGCCGCTGGGGAATGCCGCTCATCCGATACCGAACCGGCGATCTCGCCCGACTCACGCGCGGCGCCTGTCCCTGCGGCCGTTCCTTTGCTCGGCTCGATGGCGGCGTCCTCGGCCGAATCGACGACCGCGTCATCATCCGAGGCAATAACGTGTACCCGGCGGCCATCGAGGCTATACTGCGCCGGTTCGACGGCATCGCGGAATACTGCGTTGAAGTCGACGAATCCGCGGCACTGACGGATCTGATGATCCGCATCGAACCGATGCCCGACGCACAAGAACCGGCTGCTCTGTGCGAGGCCGTCGCGAATGCCGTGCGCGACGCCCTCCACTTCCGGCCGACGGTTTCCCTCGCGCCGACAGGTTCGCTGCCGAGGTTTGAAATGAAGTCCAAACGCTGGACGCGCGTCAATCGGTGAATTTGCACCAGCCGAAGGATGCGCTGTCGGTCTGTGAATCCGCAGGCCGCCGATCGTTCAATAAGGTATGCCGTCGCACCGCGCGGACCGGCCCGCGTCAACGTAAAGGATGGGATGAATCCAACCATGAACACGAAGCGACTTCTCCACGTTGCGGCCGTTGTCGCCGCATGTCATGCACCTGTCACCGCCGCCGACTGGGCCTCCTGGCGTGGACCGGATCAAAACGGATTCGCCCGCGAAGCCGCCGTCGTCACGACCTGGTCCGCCGATGGCCATAATCTCCTCTGGAAGAGCCTCGAAGGCGCGCGCACCACGCCCCTCGTCCTCAACAATCGCGTCTATTATGTCGGACCCGTCGGCGACAACGAATGTTTGCAGGAGCGCGTCATCTGCCTCGACGCCGACACCGGAAAAACCCTCTGGGAACATCGTTTCAACGTCTTCTTTACAGACATCGTCGCACAGCGCGTCGGTTGGACCGCACTCGCCGCCGACTCCGAAACCGGAAACATCTACGCCCACGGCACCGGCGGTGAGTTCATCTGCTTCGAAGCCGACGGCAACATCCTCTGGAGCCACTCCCTCACAGAAGAATACGCACGCATCAGCGGATACGGCGGTCGACTCCACACGCCCGTCGTCGACGAGGACCGCGTCATCATCAGCTTCCTCAATACAAATTGGGGAAACCATGCGCGACCCGCGCATCGCTACGTTGCGTTCGACAAACGCACGGGCCAAGTCATCTGGTGGAGCGAAATGCCCGGCATCGCCAAAGACACCAACTACGCCTGCCCCGTCGTCGCCGTCATCGACGGCAAGCGACAACTCATCTGCCCTGCCGGCGACGGCTACATCTACGGCCTCGAGGCCCGCACCGGAAAAATCATCTGGAGCTTCAACTTCAGCAAGATGGGTCTCAACTCCTCGCCCGTCGTCGAAGGCCACCACGTCTTCGTCTCACAAAGCGAAGAAAACATCGACTCCACCGTCATGGGCCGCCTCGTCTGCATTGATGCAAGCAAGACCGGCGACATCACCAAGTCCGGCGAAGTCTGGCGCGCCGAAGGCCTCTCCGCCGGCTACGCCTCCCCCGCCCTCGCCAACGGCCGAATCTACCACGTCGACAACTCCGCAAACCTTCACTGCCTCGATGCAAGAACCGGCAAGCCGATCTGGCAGTTCAAGCTCGGCCGCGTCGGAAAAGGTTCGCCCACCATCACCGCCGACGGCGTCATATACGTCGGCGAACAGAACGGCATCTTCTGGATTCTCAAAGACGTCGGAGACCGCTGCGAGCAGCTCCACAGACACGAATTCGAAGGCCCCGACAAAGCCGTTGACGAAATCTACGGCTCCGCCGCCGTCGCGGATGGCCGCGTCTATTTCATGACGCGCTACGGCGTCTACTGCCTCGCCGACACCAGCGATGCGAAGAAGACCCCGCGCATCCTTCCGCCCGCGCCCGCGGCAAAGGAATCTGCCGCCGCCGCCGATGCCAAGACAGCGACACTACTCGTCGTTCCGGGCGACATCACCCTCAAGCCCGGCCAGACCGTCCACTTCAAGACGCGCCTCTACGCCGAAGGCGGCGCGCCCATCAACGGCCCGACGCCCAAGGTCGACTGGTCCCTTGCCGGTGTCACCGGAAATGTCACTTCCGACGGTGTCTTCACCGCCGCCGAAAATGTCAAATACGCCGCCGGGCTGCTCACCGCCCATGTCGGCGATCTCGTCGCCACGGCCCGCGTGCGCATCGCTCCCACGCTCCCGATCAACGAAGACTTCGAAGACATGGAGCAGGGCGCCGTGCCCCCGGGCTGGGTCGGCGCGATGGGCAAGACGCGCGTCGTCGAACGAGACGGTTCAAAAGTGCTACTCAAAGTCGCCGAAAAGGGCAAACCTTCCCCTGTCTGGAAAATGCGGGCCTTCATCGGTCAGCCCCTCGATGCCGGCTGCACCGTCGAGGCCGATATGCTCGGCTCAAAATCGCGCCGCTTCCTTCCGGACATGGGCGTCATCAACAACCGCTACGAATTCATCATGATGGGCATGCAGAAAGAGCTGGAACTCTCACGCTGGCGAGACGAACCCGTCCACGGCTTGCGACTCAAAGTCCCGTTCACCATGCAGCCTGATGTCTGGTATCGCATGAAGCTGACCATCCAGCCGCGCGGTGGAAAAATGCTCGTGCAAGGCAAAGTCTGGCCGCGCGATGAGGATGAACCCGAAGAACCATCCATCCAATTCGAAGACGACTGCCCCAATCTCCAGGGCTGCCCCGGCCTCTTTGTCTATTCAAACGGCACCACCGACAAGAGCGACGGCGCCCAGGTCTTCTTCGACAACATCAGTATCAAGAGATAGAAACACTGTGGCACCGGCGTCTCGCCGGTGCAATTACAAAGCGCCCCGCCCCGTCACGGGCCTAACCCAAAATGCTAGACACGAATCGCGGAATAATAATGGTACGACGAATCCAACTCACCCCCTATTAACGACATACAGGCATTATTCCGCATTCTCACCCAACCGGAGGAAGCTCAAGTGACCGCAAAAACCAATACTCCCAAAAATCGAACCAACGCCGGCGCGACGACCCGACGCCGCGTCTGCATTGCGATTTTCCTTTCCTTATTCATCCTTCTACATTCGCCATTCTCTATCGCTGCCGATCCCGCCAAACCCAAAAAAGGCGATTGGCCCATGTGGGGCGGAGCGCCCGACCGAAATATGGTCAGCGACGAAACCGGATTCCCCGCCGAATGGGACATCAAGGAAAAGAAAAACATCAAATGGTCCGCACCCCTCGGCTCGCAAACCTACGGCAATGTCGTCATCGTTGACGGAAAAATCTTCGTCGGCACCAACAACGAACACCACTATCGCCCCAACATCAAAGGCGACAAAGGCGTCATGCTCTGCCTCGACGAAAAGACCGGGAAGTTCCTCTGGCAGGCTACACACGACAAGCTCGCCGCAGGCCGCGTGAATGACTGGCCCGAACAGGGCATCTGCTCATCTCCCGTCGTCGAAAACGGAAAGCTCTACTACGTCAGCAACCGCGCCGAAGTCGTCTGCGCCGATGTCAACGGCTTTCTCGACGGGAAAAATGACGGCCCCTACAAGGACGAACAATACAAGGAAAAAGAAGACGCCGACTTCATCTGGGTCTACGACATGATCGACGAACTCGGCGCGTTCCCCCATAACCTGGCCACCGCATCTCCCGTTATCGGCGGCGATCTCGTCTTCGCCCATACGTCCAACGGCGTCGACGAAGGCCATCTCAATCTACCATCCCCCGACGCCCCCTCTTTCATCGCACTCAACAAACACACCGGAGAACTCGTTTGGGAAAACAGCCTCCCCGGTAAGAACATCCTCCACGGCCAGTGGTCATCGCCCAGCTACGGCGCCATCGCCGGAAAAGAACAGGTGATCTTTGCCGGCGGAGACGGATGGGTTTATTCCTTCGAACCGAAGACGGGCGATCTCCTCTGGAAGTTCGACTGCAACCCGAAAGACTCCGTCTGGATGCTCGGCGGCCGCGGCACGCGAAACAACATCATCGCTACGCCGGTCATTCACGATAACCACGTTTTCATCTGCGTGGGCCAGGACCCCGAACACGGCGAAGGCGTGGGCCACTTCTACTGCATCGACGGTTCCAAGCGTGGTGACATCACTGAAAGCGGAAAAGTCTGGCACTACGGCGGCGACGACTTCAAACGCTCCATCTCTACCTGCGCCATCAAGGACGGCCTGCTATACGCCGCTGATCTGAGCGGCTTCCTCAACTGCCTTGATCCCAAGACCGGCAAGCTTCATTGGAAGCACGACACTTTCTCCGCCATCTGGGGATCACCCTACGTCGTAGACGGTAAGGTTCTCCTTGGCACCGAAGACGGCGAAGTCTGGGTCTTCGAACATTCAAAAACGAAAAAGCAGCTCGCCAAAAACGACATGGCCAATTCCGTCTACACAACCCCCGTCGCCGCAAACGGCGTGCTCTACATCAACAACCGCAACACCCTCTACGCCATCGTCGGCAAACCCGGCGCCCCCGAAAGGCCCGCCGATGTCAAACCGGTCGCGGAAAAGCCATCAGCCGAAAAACCCGATGCCGACGACTCAAAAAAATAACGCTGCTCGAGCCGAATTCGCTCCGACGATTCGATATATTTGCCGCGCAACCCAAAGGCTGAATTAACCATGCATATGACCGACTACATTCATCGCGTCATCGACCTCACAAACCCCGCGCACAACCGAATTTACAATCTCTCACTCGAGGACGCCCGCGTCCGCCTCCAAACCGGCGATCCGCAGGCCGTCCGCGAAATCGACGGCCACTTCGCTCTCATTACCGTCACAGGCAAGACCGTCCGAATGGCCCGCTCAATCGGCGTTCCACTGCGATACTTCCTCGCCAAGCATCACGACGGGCCGATCCTCATCGCCGCTCATCGAATCGACGCGATTCACACCCATCTCAAGGCCGCCGGTCTCGACGACCAGTTCCACCCCAGCTACACGCGAATGGTCCCGGCCCATTACATCACCGAGATCGAACTCATCGGCTGCCCCGATCCAAGCCCGTCCTTTCGTCGCTTCTTCGAACCCATGCGCGCAGCACTCCCGCCTCAACCCGCAAACATCGGCATGCGATACATCGCAGCCCTGAAAGACGAAATCACCAAGTACCTGTGCACGCTCCCAGCCGACGCACCCATCGGCGTTTGTTTCTCCGGCGGCATCGAT